>NZ_JBNGZG010000012.1:0-35599 GCF_052049815.1 Candidatus Pelagibacter sp. | reverse complement strand
ATATTAATTTATTATCATAATGAATTTAAAATTAAAATCTGACAATAATAAGTTGAAAACTGGCTTGTATCTAATACCTACACCAATAGGAAATTTAAAAGATATTTCTTTAAGAGCAATTGAAGTTTTTAAAAATTCTGATTATATTTTATGTGAAGATACACGTATTTCACAAAATTTACTTAAAAAATATAGTATTAACAGTAAATTAATATCTAATCATAAATTCAACGAAACAAAAAATTTAAGTAAAGTAATAAGTTTATTGAAATCAAACCATTTGATATCATTAATATCTGATGCTGGAACACCAACTATTTCTGATCCAGGAAATATCCTTGTAAATGAATGCATAAAAAATAATATTAGTGTTATCCCTGTACCGGGTGCTTCTGCAGTAACAAGTGCAATATCAGTAAGTGGCTTTTCAGATAGATTTTATTTTTATGGCTTTTTACCAGTTAAAAAGAAAGTCATAAATGAAGATTTAAGAATATTATCAAATTTAAATTGTTCTATTGTTTTTTTTACCTCAGCAAAAAAATTCCAAAAAACAATTATTGATTTAAAAAAGTTTTTTATTGATAGAAAAATATTAGTTTGTCGGGAAATGACAAAAATTTATGAGGAATTTGTCAGAGAAGATCTTGCTAAGCTAGACGAAACAAAATTTAATTTAAAGGGTGAATTTACAATAGTAATTTCTGAGAAAAATAATCAAAAAAATAATTCCCATTTTCTTGATGAATCAGATAAAAATAAAATCAATAAGATGATTAAAAAATTAAGCGTTAAGGAAATTGTCTCCTTAATTTGTGATGAAAGTAAAGTGTCAAAAAAAGAAGTTTATAATTATTGTTTAAAATTAAAAAATGAAAAATAAATTATTATTAATTTTGATATTGGGATTATTACTTTCAGGCTGTATTGGTGTTGCCTCTACTGGTTTGTTTGGAACTGGCGTCAGTGTTGCATTTGATCCCAGAACTGTTGGAACGCAAATAGATGATAATATTATGGAGAAAAGTTTAAAAACAAAAATCTTACTTAGAGATAAAAATCATTTACTACAGGTAAAAGTTGAAGTTCTAGATGGTAGAATATTTTTGACAGGTAAAGTAGATAATCCTGAAGAAAAACTTCAACTGACTAAATTAGCATGGGAAACAAATGGCGTAAGATCAGTGAGAAATGATTTAAAAATCAAAGAAGAATTTAACTTTCAACAATCTGCAAAAGATTTATTAATAACTTCACAACTAAGATCAGCAATAATTTTTAATAAAAAAATTAAAGCAACAAATTATCAAATAGATACTTTTAAGAAGAAAATATTTATTTATGGTATAGCCGAGGATGCTGATGAAAAAGATGAAGTAATTAAAGAAGCTAAATCAATTTTAGATGTAGAAGATGTGATTGCTAGTATTTTGTTATTGGAAGAACTTAGAATTCAAAAAAACTAATTATTTAAGTTATAATCAATGATATCAGAAGAATATGCGGCTATTGAAGCGAGATTTAAAATTTCTGATGTTGAACATCTTAGGGGTGCAATTTCAATTGGTAAACCAAGCCCTATTAGCAATGGTCCAATTACTTTACTATCACCAAAAGCCTTAATCATTTTGTATGAAATAGACGCTGCATGTTGACCAGGCATAATTAATATATTTGCATTTCCAACAATCTTTGAGAAAGGATATAATTTTTTATATTCTTCATTTAAAGCTACGTCAGGCTGCATATCTCCATCAAACTCAAAATCTACTTTTTTATTTTTTAAAATTTCAACAGCTTCTCTGATTTGTTCTGTTCTGCTTGTTACTGGTTGTCCAAAAGTTGAGTGTGAAACAAAAGCAACTTTGGGATCAAATCCAAATAATCTAACTACCCTTGCTGCTGAAACTGCAATTTCAGATAGTTGTTGGGATGTTGGCCATTCATGAACACTTGTGTCAGCAACGAAAATTGTTTTGCCTTTGTGAACCACAAGATTTAATCCAAACATTATTTCTCCAGCCCTTGCACCTATTACTTTTTGTACTTTTTCTAACGAAGCTCCAAAACGTCTTGTATTTCCAGTTACAGCACCATCAGCATCACCACAAGCGACCATACAAGAAGCCCAAATTACACGATCATTTCTTACAAGTCTGTCACAATCCCATTCCAAAAGACCCTGTTCTCTTTGAAGTTTTTTAAATAAGTATTTTGTATATTTTTCTCTTTTGGAATTGTCTGTTGAATTAGTTATTTCAAAATCAAAATGATCATCATAACCAATCTTTTGGATTTGTTCTTTAATCTTTGCTTCTTTCCCTACCAATATAGGAATACCTAATTTAGAATTTTTAAAGGCAATTGCAGCTTTTAAAGTATTTTCATCTTCTCCATCAGCAAATACTATTCTCTTCTGTTTGTTTTTAATTAAGTTGTTTATCCCATTCATTATTGTAACAGTTGGATCTAATCTTTGTTTTAATTCTTCTTTGTATGTGTCAAAATTTTTTATTTCTTTTCTTGCAACACCTGTTTCCATTGCCGCTTTTGCAACAGCAGCAGGGATGACACTTATTAATCTTGGGTCAAAAGTTGAGGGAATAATATATTCTTTACCATAATGAGGCCTGTTACCACCCATTGCGGCTACAACTTCGTCAGGCACATCCTCTCTTGCTAAATTAGCAATAGCATGAGCTGCAGCAACTTTCATCTCTTCGTTAATTGTCTTGGATCTTACATCTAAAGCACCTCGAAATATGTATGGAAATCCGATTAAATTATTTACTTGATTTGGATAATCAGATCTTCCTGTTGCAATAATTGCATCATGTCTTACTTCTTCAATTTCCTCAGGAGTAATTTCTGGATCTGGATTTGCACAAGCAAATATGATCGGATTTTTTGCCATTTTTTTTACGAAAGCTTTCGGTAAAGCTCCTTTAGCAGATAAACCTAAAAAAACATCCGCCCCATCTATAGCATCTTCTAAAGTTCTTTTTTTTGTTTCAATTGCGTGTCTAGATTTCCATTGATCAACTTTTTCTGGTCTGCCTTTATAAATTACACCTTTCCTATCAAGCATAATCACATTTTCATTAGGCACCCCTGTTCTTTTAAACAATTCAGTGCAAGCTATTGCAGAGGCACCAGCTCCATTCACTACTACCTTAATATCTTTAATTGATTTACCACTTATATCTAAAGCATTTATTAAGGCAGCTGTTGTAATGATTGCAGTACCATGTTGATCATCATGAAAGACAGGAATGTCTAAAATTTCTTTTAATTTTTGTTCAATTATAAAACAATCTGGTGCCGCTATATCTTCTAAATTTATACCTCCAAAACTGGGTGCAAAATTTTTTACACTTTGAATTATTTCGTTAGCGTCTGAGCAATCTATCTCTAAGTCTATAGAATCTATATCTGCAAATCTTTTAAATAATACTGCTTTTCCTTCCATTACTGGTTTAGAGGCAAGTGCTCCTAAATTGCCCAATCCTAAAATTGCAGATCCATTACTTATTACAGCCACTAAATTACCCTTACTTGTATAATCATAAGCACTTTCAGGATTTTCACTTATTTTTTTTACAGGAACTGCTACTCCAGGAGAATATGCAAGAGCAAGATCTCTCTTTGTTGTCATATTTTTTGATGAAACAATCTCAATCTTGCCAGGTTTTTTTTTAGTATGAAACTCTAATGCTTCTTTATCAGTGTAATGATCAGTTTTTGTTTTATTCATTTTTGGTATTTATATGTACAAATAGGACTAAATTAAGACTAATATGATTTATGAACTTGATTAAGTCAACAGGCACATTTAGTTTCTTTACCGTATTAAGTAGGATATCTGGATATATAAGAGATATCCTAATAGCTTTCTTTTTAGGAACTGGCTTTATAGCAGATGCTTTTTTTGTGGCATTTAGAATTCCAAATACATTTAGAAGATTGTTTTCAGAAGGAACATTTAATGCTGCATTTATACCAAGTTATACATCTGAACAAAGATTAGGAAAAATAAAATCTGAAAAGTTTGCAAATCAAGTTTTTAATATTCTATTAATAGTATTGTTTCTTTTAGTTATTATTGTTGAATTATTTGCACCTTTTTTTGTATCATTGTTAGCTCCAGGCTTTATTGAAGATGATCAAAAAATAGATTTAGCAATTAAATTAACAAGAATTACCTTCCCTTTTTTATTGTTTGTATCTTTAGCATCTTTTTTTGCTGCAATATTAAACTCTAATAATAGATTTGCTGCAGCAGCCGCATCTCCAATTATTTTAAATTTGATATTGATAATTACATTATTAATTTCAGCCAACATTGGAGATCAACTTGCCTACCAATTGTCTTACGCTGTAACAATTAGTGGGATTATACAATTATTATTTTTATATATTTTTGTTAAAAAATTTTTCTTATTGAATTTATCTTTTAAAATAAATTTTAATCAAAAAATTAAGTTTTTTTTCAGGAAATTATTTCCAAGTATTTTTGCTGCAGGTGTAACTCAAATAAATGTTTTAATTGGCACTATTATTGCGTCCTTCCAAGCAGGAGCTGTTTCATATTTATACTATGCAGATAGAATTTATCAGATAAATTTAGCAATAGCTGGAATTGCTGTGGGCGTAGTTATACTTCCGCAACTATCAAAATATATTCAATCAAAAAACAAAGAAAAGATTAATCTTATTCAAAATAAATCAATCGAACTTTGTTTATTCTTATCATTACCAGCTTCTATAGCTTTATTTTTAGGCTCTGAGGAAATAGTATCTGCTTTGTTTGGATATGGATCTTTTAATGATCAATCGATAATAAATTCTTCAAAAGCCCTTTTTTATTTTGCATTTGGACTACCAGCATTTGCTCTAATAAAAATATTTTCAAGTTTCTTTTTTGCAAACAATGATACTAGAACCCCTTTTTATATTTCTTTAATTTCAGTAGCATTAAACGTTTTCATAAGTGTGTATTATTTCAAAGAAATAGGATTTATAATTATACCAATTGCAACTTCAATTTCTTCATGGTTTAACATGATTATTTTGTTTTTATATTTACTGAATAAAAACTTATTTAAATTTAATCAAAGCTTTTTATTTCAATTTATCAAAATTATATTTGCTTCCTTAGTTATGGGAATATTTTTTCATTTAATGATTACTGAATTTAGTTATTATTTAGATAATGATTATTCGTTAAAAGCAATTTTTATTTTAATTTTTGTGTTTTTAAGCATTCTTTTTTATCTTTTAGTTTCTTTTTTAATTAAAGCATTTAAATTAAGTGATATTAGAGCTAAATATTAATTTGTTATGAACAAGAAAATTTTTTCAGGAGTTCAACCTACTGGTAATTTGCATTTAGGAAATTATTTGGGTGCTATAAAAAATTTTGTAGAATTAGGAAATGATCGAAATAATCATTGTATCTATTGTGTTGTAGATCTTCACGCAATAACTGTAAAACAAGATCCAAAATTATTAACTGAAAATATTCGAGAAACTGTTGCAACCTTTGTAGCAAGTGGAATCGATCCTGAAAAAAATATAATATTTAATCAATCAAGAGTTTCTGCTCATGCAGAAGCAGCATGGATTTTTAGTTGTGTGGCTAGAATGGGTTGGTTGAATAGAATGACTCAATTTAAAGAGAAAGCAGGAAAAGATAAAGAAAAAGCGAGTGTTGGGTTATATTCATATCCGGTTCTTATGGCGGCTGATATTTTACTTTATGATGCAACACATGTACCTGTCGGAGAAGATCAAAAACAACATTTAGAATTGAGCCGTGATATAGCTCAAAAATTTAATAATGATTTCCAACAAGAAAACTTTCTTAAAATCCCAGAACCATTAATTCAAAAGGAATTTTCTAGAATTATGAGTTTAAGAGATGGTACTAAAAAAATGAGTAAATCCGAAGTGTCAGATTTAAGTAGAATCAATTTAACTGATAATAAAGATGCAATTATTTCAAAAATTAAAAAAGCCAAAACAGATCCTATGCCTTTACCTGCTGACATTAAAGAATTAGATAAAAGACCCGAAGCAAAAAATTTGTTAAGTATTTATTCAAGTTTAAACGATGTGACACTAGAAAAAACAATTAGCCAATTTTCTGGTAAAAACTTTTCAGAATTTAAAGAATCTTTAATTCAAGTTTTAGTTGATAAACTTGACCCAATATCTGGGGAAATTAATAAATTAATGTCAAATAAAGATTATTTAGACAGAATTCTTGATTTAGGTTGTGAAAAAGCAAATAATATTGCCTCAGAGAAAATCAAAAAAATAAAGCAAATAGTTGGATTTAATTAATTTTTTAATTATCAAGTTTTAATTTCAGGATTAATTACTATATTGAATGACATGTTTGTACAAACAGAAATTACACCTAATCCTAATTCATTAAAATTTTTACCAGGAAAAAGGGTTTCTAATAATGGGTCTTTTGAGATAACGAAAAAAGATAATATTAATAATGAATTAGTAAGAAATTTATTGTCAGTAAATGGTGTTGAGGGAATTTTTTTAGGTGAAGATTTTATATCAGTAAATAAATTAGACAGTATTAATTGGGAGGAAATAAAACACATAGTTATTTCTCTTATTAATGATTTTTATTCTGATGGTAAGGATTTTGTAATTGATAAAAATTTGGATGAAGAAATTTCAAATCGTTCTGAAATTGAACAGAATATAATTAAAATTTTAGACCAGAAAATTAGACCTGCTGTTGCTAAAGATGGTGGTGATATCAAATTTAAAGAATTTAAAGACGGAATTGTAAGAGTTCAATTACAAGGAAGTTGTTCGGGCTGTCCAAGTTCTACAATGACATTAAAGCAAGGTGTTCAAAATTTATTAAAGCACTATATAAAAGAAGTTAAAGAAGTAGAGGCAGTACAATGAAAAACTTGAAATTTATTAACTTTAATTCTAAAAAAAAGACAAGTGAATTTGTTTATTTATTTGGAGATAGAGTTACAGGCACAATTGGCAGAACTTTTATTTCGTGTATCTTAGTATTGATATTTTTTTACAGTGTTCCAATTGTAATTAATTTTGTTGATGAAGATATATTAACTGGTGAATACAAAAATAATTCAAGAAAAATAATGGTTTATAAACTTGATGGAAAAAGTTTGGACAATAAAGAAAAAAATAATGAAGATATAGAGGTTTTTAACGAAAAAGATTTACTATCAGATATTTTAACTTTAAATAATATTGATAATGATTCCATCCGATTAAGTGCATCAACTATTAGACAACTATTTGAAGATACAAATTACAGTCTAAATGATGTGAGAAAAAACAAACTGGTTAAACCAGTTGCATTAAGTTGGTTGCCTCACGAAATAAAAAAAATAGAAAATATAAAAAAAAGAAAAGAATTATTTTTACAGATTGTATTGCCTTTAATTTTAGAAGAGAATAACAAAATTAGATTAGATCGAATAAAATTATTTACCATAATAAAAAAATCACAAAATTCAATTGTTGAAAAGAAATGGTTAAATGAAAAATACAAACAGTATGGAGTAAATTCAAAAGACCTTTCAACTTTAAAGATAAGAATGGACGAAATACCAACTTCATTAGCCTTAGCTCAAGCAGCTAAGGAAACGGGATGGGGCACTTCTAGATTTGCATTGGAAGGAAATGCATTGTTTGGACAGTGGACATGGTCTGGAGAGGGTTTAAAACCAAAAGAATCCGATTCATCTGAAGGGCATAAAGTAATGAAGTTTAATATTTTGCAAGCTTCTGTTCGAGCATATCAAAGAAATTTAAATACACACAAATCTTATAAAGATTTTAGAACGGCAAGAGCTGAATTAAGATCCGAAGGTAAAGAATTAGATAGTATAATTTTATCTGAATATTTAGATAAGTATGCTGAAACAGGCACAAAATATGTGGAAATCTTAAAAAAGATTATTGAGCAAAATAATTTAAAAGATTTTGATGATGCAAAGTTATTGCCATCAAGCAAAAAATTAGAAAGCTTGATTTAGTTTCTTACGGTAAATTGAGTCCCAAACCATCTCCATTTACCTTTATCATTTAACGAGCAATTAATTCTACCTCTTCTTGGTAAAAACTTATCTTCAAATTTTATTATCATTAAATTGTTTTTAAAAGTAGAATTTGTTCTTTTCCAATTACCACCATCATTAGAATAACAAGTAATATTATTTATATTAGTTTGTTCATCAAAAAACTCAACAACTAACTCTGGAGGATTAGAATTATTATTTATTTTTTTTTCCTCTGGTTTAATAGATCTATATTCAAGAGGGTTATAATTGATAACAGATTTAAATCTTTTCAAATCACCATATTTTTCATTTATGGGAAATCTTGGTAATTCATATTTATCTTTATTTAAATCAATAACTCCAGAATGTTGTCCAAAAGCAATATTAAAATTTTCTGAGATATAATCTTTCATAAATTTTGAATATTCTCCAAAGGGATAAGAAAATATGGAGGGAACATAGCCAAGTTTTTCTTTAAAAATTTTACTAGCTGTTTCAATATCATTTTTAAAATCATCATAACTAAAATCAATCAGATATTCATGAGTATGAGAATGATGTCCAATTGTGCCTAAGGGTGATTTTTCAATTTCTATGATCTGCTCCCATGTCATATAACCATTTTTTCCAACTGGTTCAGTTGAAACAAATAGAATAAATGGAATATCATTTTTTCTTAAGTATGGCCATGCTTCTTCATAAAATGAATTAAAACCATCATCTATTGAGATTAATATTTTTTTTTCTTTTTTACTTATACTAAATTCTTCCTCAAAAAGCTTGGGATCATAAAATTTATATCCAAGATTTTTAATTATTTGCATTTGTTCATCAAACACATTCATTCTGATGTTTGTTGAAGGATATTTGTTCTCATTAAATCGATGATACATCAAAGACAGAACGCCCTTATCATTTGAAAAAAATTTGCTATCATTTTCAGATGCAATAGAGTTAAATGACAAATAAAAATAGCAGATGGAAAAACTAATAATAGATGTTGCAAATGAAAAAATTTTTTTAATGCTCATTAATGAAGATAATATTCATAAAGTTGAACTTGAAAATAGTAAAATTAACTATGAGAGGTTATCTATCTTGATTAACGAATTTTTAGAAAAGCATAAAAAAAATTTGAATAATATCTCTCAAATATATGTAAATAGAGGCCCTGGTAGTTTCGCAGGCATCAGGAATTCTTTATCAACTGTTAAAGCAATAAATTTGGTTAACAATACAGATTATTTTTGTTTTAGTTTTAATGATTTTAAAAACGAAAATGATGTTAAATATGAAAATATTCCAGATTTATGCAAAAAATATAAGATTAAAAAAAATTTGATTAATCCTGATTATTCAGGTTAAAACTAATTATGTCAGAAACCATAGAAGAAAAATGTTTATTAAAAGGGGTAAAGCTTACTGACCAGAGACGTGTAATTGCTCAAGTCATGTCAAAATCAACAGATCATCCAGATGTTGATGAATTATATAAGAGAGTTTCCAAAATAGACACAAAAATTAGCATCGCCACAGTTTATAGGACTGTAAAGCTTTTTGAGGAAAGTGGGATTTTGACAAAACATGAATTTAAAGGAGATAAAGCTAGATATGAGGAATTAAACGAAGGCCATCATGATCATCTAATTGATGTAAAAACTGGTGAGATAATTGAATTTGTTGATGATGAAATAGAAAAGTTACAGCAAAAAGTTGCTAAGAAGTATGGTTACAAATTAGTAGACCATAAATTAGAGTTATATGGAGTAAAAATTAACTCAAAAAAATGATGAAAAAAATTTTTATCAAAACATTTGGTTGTCAAATGAATGAATATGATTCTAATCGAATATTTGACACCGTTAAAAAAATTGGTTTTGATAAAACAGATGTGCTTGAAGAAACTGATTGTTATCTTTTAAATACATGTCACATTAGAGATAAAGCTAAAGAAAAAGTTTATCATGATATTGGAAGAATAAAGAAAAGTTTCAGATTAAAAAAAAAACCTTTCGTAATTATAGCAGGATGTGTGGCACAAGCTGAGAATGAAGAAATGTTAAAAAGAGAACCTTATATTGATTTAGTTATTGGGCCACAGGCGTATCATAAAATAAATTCAAAAATAAAGGAATATTTTCAAAAACAAAAAAAATTAGAGGAAACAGATTTTGATGCTGAAGCAAAATTTAATTATCTTAATCAAATTAAAAATAGCTCAAGTAAAGTATCTTCCTTTTTAACAATTCAAGAGGGATGTGATAAGTTTTGTCATTTTTGTGTAGTCCCTTATACACGTGGTCCAGAATATTCGAGATCCTTTCATGAAATTATTGATGAAGCTAAAAATCTATCTTTTAATGGAGTTAAGGAAATTACTCTGCTTGGACAAAATGTTAATGCTTATAAATATGATAATTATAAGTTATCTGATTTAATTCTTGAGATTGAAAAAATTCCAGAAATAAAAAGAATCAGGTACACAACATCTCATCCAAGAGATATGACTGATGATCTAGTTGAAGTTTATGGAATTTCAAAAAAATTGATGCCTTTAGTTCACTTACCTGTTCAAAGTGGATCTGATAAAGTTCTAAAATTAATGAATAGGAAACATTTGATAAGTGATTACATAAAGACTTATGAAAGATTAAAAAAAATAAATTCTAAAATAGAATTTTCTAGCGACTTTATAATCGCATATCCTGGTGAAGATGAAAAAGATTTTAATGAAACTTTTGAATTAATTAAAAATATTAAATTTATCAATTCGTTTTCTTTTATTTTTAGTCCAAGACCAGGAACAGCAGCATCAAATTTGAAATTAATAGATAAAGAAATTTCAAAAGCAAGATTGGAAAAAGTACAAAAACAATTATTTGAAAATCAAATTTTAATGAACAATTCTTTAGAAACTAAGGAAATTGATGTCTTAGTTGAAAATAAAACTGAAGAAAATAACAAGTTTTTTGGTAGATCTGAGTACATGACTTCAGTTATATTTGATGGTAATGATGAAGATGTGGGACAAGTGATAAAAGTAAAAATTAACAATAGTAATCAAAACACACTGTTTGGTAAAAAAGTAAGAAAATCAGAACAAAAAGTAGCTTGAATTGAGTAATACAATTAAAAAAGATATCCAATCTTCCTTGAAATTTGTTTATTCAGAAAATAATTCTCTGAGCGTAATTTTTCATGAAAATGATTTGTTAATGGGTGTAGTTGGTGAGTTTAATAAAAATTTAAAAGAGTTGGAAAAACTTATTGGAGCAAGCATTTATTCTAGAGGAAATTCAATATTAATAAAATCAACGCCGGATAAAAATGAAATTGTAAAAAACGCAATTCAATTTTTAGCAAATCAATTTATCAACAATGAAAGTATTGAACAAAAAGATATTATATCTTCTATAGATCAATTTATGATTAATGAAAAAGTAAAAAATACTAATGTTACTGATATTATCAAAACACCAAAAAAATCTATTATTCCAAGATCTGAAAAGCAGAAAGAATACGTAAGGGCCCTAAGACAGAGCGAAATAATTATTTCTGCAGGCCCAGCAGGCACAGGAAAAACTTTCTTAGCTGTGGCGATAGGATTAACAATGCTATTAGAAAAGAAAATAGAGAGAATTATATTATCTAGACCAGCTGTTGAAGCTGGAGAGAGACTGGGTTTTTTACCTGGAGACATGAAAGAAAAAGTCGATCCATATCTAAGACCCTTATATGATTCACTTTACGATCTTTTTCATTTTGAAAAAATTCAAAGAATGATTGAAATTGGAGATATTGAAATTGCTCCTTTAGCATTTATGAGAGGAAGAACTTTAAAAAATTCATTTGCTATTTTAGATGAGGCACAAAATGCTACTGAAACTCAAATAAAAATGTTTCTTACAAGAATAGGTGAAAATTCAAAAATTGTAGTTAACGGAGACCCATCCCAAATTGATCTACCCAATAAAAATATGTCAGGTTTGGATAGATCCAAAAAGATACTATCTCATTTGAGTGAAATTTCAGTTGTTGATTTTGATCATTCAGATGTTGTGAGACACCCTCTAGTCTCTAAAATTGTTAAAGCATATAACAATAATGATCAAAGTTAATGTCATTTCCGAAGAAAAATCTTGGTCAAAAAAGATAAAAAAGAAGGAGTTATTATTTGATAAAATTATCAAATATTTTCCAAATAAATTTAAATTTTTAAATCAAAAAGTATACTTAACGCTTCTTCTTTCAAACAATAAAAAAATTAAAATTTTAAATCAAAAATTCAGAAAAAAAAATAAGCATACAGATGTGCTGTCTTTTCCTTTCGAGAAAAAAATTCTAAACAAGAAAGAGTTTTATTTGGGAGATATTATAATTAGTTACAATTATATGAATGATCCAAAAAATTTAACAAATAAAGAATTCATTGAAAAAACAGCAAAAATTTTTATACATGGTTTCTTACATTTGTTAGGTTATGATCATATTAATAATAATGATTATAAAAAAATGCAAACAGCAGAAAAAAATATTTTTAATAAAGTAAAAAAACTATTGAATTAAATTGAAAAAAAAATCTTTAATAAAATTATTTTTTTTGTTTATTTTAGGTGTCATCTCTTCTTTAAGTTTACCACCATATAATTTTTTTATAATAAATTTTCTTACATTTAGTATTTTTTTTGGTTTTTTATTTAAAGAATTAGAGAAAAAAACTAATTATAATTTTTTTTTTTATGGTTGGTTTTTTGGTTTTGGATTTTTTTCAACAAGTTTATATTGGATTACGATATCGTTAACATTTGAAGATCAATTTATATTATTGATACCGTTTGCATTAATTTTAATTCCATCTTTTTTGGCAATATTTTATGGTTTAATTACGACTGCTTTCAAATTGTTAAGACCCAAAAATTTAATTAGTGCTTTTTTTCTCTTTTCATTACTTTTTGGGCTGGCTGAATTTATAAGAGGAACTATTTTTACAGGTTTTCCGTGGAATTTAATTGTTTATAGTTTTGCCGATAAAATAACTTTTTTAAGTGTTTTATCCTTAATTGGAACTTATTCATTAAACTTAATTGTTTTAAGTTTTTTTACGGCCCCAGCCTTATTTATATTGAGAAAATCAAAGAAAGAGATCGGTATTTGTATAATTTTATTTCTCTTTCCAATTTTTTTTTTGATTTATGGAAATAATCAAAAAAAAATATTTTTTAATAAAGATTTAACTGAAATGCCTCATACTATTAGGGTATTAGGATCAAATATTGGTTTAGATAGATTTTATTATAATGTTGATTCTGAAAAAGTAATTTCAGAACTAATAGAGCTTAGCTCACCAGATTTCGATAAAAAAATACTTTTCCTTTGGCCTGAGGGTATTATTCCGAATACATACGTTAGCACAATATCTTCATATAAAGATATATTTGCAAAAAATTTTAATGAAAATCATTTGATAGTTCTGGGAATTACAAATAGAGAAATAAATAGAAATAATTATAAGTTTTTTAATTCATTATCTATATTTGATAGTAATCTAAATTTGTTAAGTAATTATAATAAAGTCAATCTTGTACCATTTGGGGAATTTTTACCCTTTGAGAAAACTCTTAACAAATTAGGTCTAGGGACAATAACAAATAATTTTGGATCATTTTCAAAAGGAAAAAATAGAGAAATAATTGATTTAAATCAAAATTTTAATTTCGAAATAAGTTTCTTACCACTTATATGCTATGAAATGATCTATACTGGCAACCTTTCAAAAAAAAATGATTTTAATTTTATTTTTAATATTTCAGAAGATGGGTGGTTTGGTGACTCAATTGGACCAAAACAACACTTCAGTCATAGTATTTTTAGAGCAATTGAGACTGGTAAATATATTATGAGATCTAGCAATAATGGAATGGCAGCAATAATAAATCCATTAGGACAAGTTGAAAAAAAGCTAGATTATGGTGTTTCTGGTTATATTGACTTTAATAAGAAAAGAGATTTTAAAACAACCATATTTTCCACATATGGTAACAAAATTTTTTTCGTTATAATTTTATTGTATATTTTTTTAACGTTTTCATTTAATAGAATGAAAAATGAGTAATTTAAAAAATTATCTTTTTACTAGTGAGTCAGTATCTGAAGGGCATCCTGACAAAGTATCTGATCGAATTTCAGATATGGTAGTTGATACGTTTTTGTCTGGTGACCCTTATTCAAGAGTAGCTTGTGAAACTTTAACCACTACTAATAAAGTTGTTTTAGCTGGTGAAGTACGTGGACCTGAAATTAATAAGGATGAGTTAATTTCTAAAGTAAGAAATTGCATAAAAGATATTGGATATGATCAAGATGGCTTTACTTGGAAAGAAGCTACTAAAATAGAAAGTCATTTACATTCACAATCTACTGATATTGCAATGGGTGTAGACTCATCAGGTAATAAAGATGAGGGAGCTGGTGATCAAGGAATAATGTTTGGTTACGCATGTGATGAGACAGATGTGTTAATGCCAGCACCTATTCATTATTCTCATAAAATATTAAGATTGATGGCAGAAGATCGAAAATCAGGAAAATTAAAAAATATCGAACCAGATTCAAAAAGCCAGGTAACTTTTGAATATATTGATGGTAAGCCTGTAAAAGTAAAGTCAGTTGTAATATCATCCCAACATTCTCCTGATGTAAATCAAAAAGATGTAAGAGAGCTTCTAAGACCTTATATTTTAAATTCAATCCCAAAAGAATTTTTAGAAGGTTTTAATGAGGAAGAGTTTTATGTGAACCCAACAGGAAATTTTGTAATTGGTGGACCTGATGGTGATTGTGGATTGACTGGTAGAAAGATCATTGTAGATACTTATGGTGGTGCTGCACCACATGGAGGTGGAGCTTTCTCTGGAAAAGATCCAACAAAAGTTGATAGATCAGCAGCATATGCAGCCAGATATATTGCAAAAAATGTTGTTGGATCCAAGATTGCTGACAAATGCTTAATTCAATTAGCTTATGCAATTGGTGTTTCTAAACCTTTGTCAATTTATGTTGACCTATTTGATAATGATATTGATAAAAATAAATTTGTTGTAAATAAAATTAATGAAAATTTTGATCTAAGCCCTAGAGGCATCAGAGAAATGTTAGGATTAAATAAACCAATTTATGAAAAAACTGCTGCTTATGGCCATTTTGGAAGAACACCAGAGTCAAACGGAGCTTTTTCATGGGAAAAAACAGATAAAATAGACGTTTTTTCTAAATAGTTTTTATTGATTAATTAAAATTCTTTAATATATTTCAGCCACATTATTGAATTATCAAAATGGGCGTTAGCCCATTTTTTTTTGGAGTAAGCAAAAATATGTTAAATAAAAGAGCAGATAAATTAGAATTATTAAGAATAGCCGAAGCTGTAGCATTAGAAAAATCTATAGATAAAGAACTTATAATAACCTCAATGGAAACAGGTATTGCAAAAGCAGCAAAATCTAAATTTGGTCAGGACAATGAGATTAAAGTTGTGATAAATCGAGACAATGGAGATATCGAGCTTTTTAGAAAATTAACAATTGTAGATAACCCAGAAAATACAAATACAGAAATAAAATTAACAGATGCAATAAGTATTAATGATGAAAATAAATCAAAGACTATTGGGGATGAAGTATTGCAACCATTACCATCTTTTGATTTTGGAAGAATAGCCGCTCAAACTGCAAAACAAGTAATAAGTTTTAATGTTAGAGAAGCAGAGAGAGAAAGACAGTACAATGATTTTATAGACAAAAAAGACTCTATTTTAAGTGGAATTGTAAAACGTTTAGAATTTGGAAATGTAATTGTTGATCTTGGAAGAACAGAAGCAATAATTCAAAAAAATGAGATGATCCCAAGAGAAAATGTTAAAGCGGGGGATAGAGTAAAAGCATACTGCTATGATGTTAGAAGAGAACCAAGAGGTCAACAGATTTTCCTATCTAGAGCACATCCAAAGTTTATGGAAAAACTTTTTGTTCAAGAAGTTCCAGAAATATACGATGGATTGATCGAAATTAAATCTTCTTCAAGAGACCCAGGAAGTAGAGCAAAAATTTGTGTTAGAGCGGTTGACACATCATTAGATCCTGTGGGAGCTTGCGTTGGTATGAGAGGATCAAGAGTTCAGGCTGTGGTAAACGAACTGCAAGGAGAAAAGATTGATATAGTTAATTTCTCTGAAGATCCAGCAGTATTAGTTTCAAACGCATTATCGCCAGCAGAAGTTCAAAGAGTCAACGTTGATCTAGAGAGAAAAAAACTTGATGTAATTCTTACGGAAGAAAATCTAAGTAAAGCTATTGGTCGAAGAGGTCAAAATGTTAGACTTGCAACAAAATTACTTAACTATGAAATTAATATTATGACTGATCAAGAAGACTCTGAAAAAAGACAACAAGAGTTTAAAGAAAAAACAGATAATTTTGTTAAAAACTTGGAATTAGATGAAACACTTGGTCAGCTTTTGGTAGCAGAAGGATTTTCAACAATCGATGATATAAAGGATAGTCCATTAGAAAATCTGACAAAGATAGAAGGTATTGAAGAAGATACTGCAAAAGCTCTTATAGAAAGAGCACAAGAATTTCATAAGAAAGATAAAGAAGAAATTTCTGAAAGAATTAAAGAACTTGGTCTTTCAGAAGATCTTAGAAGTTTAAAAGGACTAACACCTGGTATGCTTATGACATTAGGCGAACAAAAAATTTTAACCTTAGAAGATTTTGCAGACCTAGCATCAGATGAACTTACTGGTGGTTTTGACGTCGTAAAAGGGGAGAGAGTAAAAATTCAAGGATATTTAGAGGATTTTGCTTTATCAAAAACTGAAGCTGATGATCTTATCATGTCAGCAAGAAATATAGTTTACAAAGATTAGGGATGAGAAATGGAGAACAAAAAAACGAAACTTACTATTTCTGGAAACCCAAAAAAATCTTATAAGGATTTTAATTCTCCTAAACCACAAGGAAAAAATATATCGTCATCAAGCAGAGGTTTTAATAGGCCTACTGGAAAAGGAAATTTTAAAAAACCAACAGGAGCTGGATTTAAATCATCAAGTAATTTTGGAAAAAGCTCTGGCTTTAAGCCAAATTTTCCAACAAAAACCCCTTCAACATTAAGCGATTTTGAAAGAAGAAAGCTTGCAGAACAAAGGGCTACAAAAAGATTAAAAGGAGATTCTGATAAAGATAAAAAGTCTAAATTAGATATAAAAAAAAGAGATACAAAACTTACAGTTTCAAGGGCATTGAGTGATGAAATTGAAACTAGAGAAAGAAGTTTGGCATCCGTAAAAAGAGCAAGACAAAAAGAACTTAAAAATGCGAGCAAAGAAGAGGATAAAGAAAATTTAAAAACTATTAAAAGAGATATCAACATTCCCGAAGCAATCACTGTAAGAGAGTTAGCTAATAGAATGGCCGAACAATCTAGCAATGTAATTAAATATTTGTTTGGTATGGGTGTTACAGTTACAATTAATCAAACCTTAGCAGCAGATACAGCAGAATTCTTGGCAAAAGAATTTGGGCACAACCCAATAAGAGAAGAAAAAGCAGAAGAGATAATTCAAAAAATAAAAGAATCTCGTACAGAAAATTTATTAAATAGAGCTCCAATAATAACAGTAATGGGGCATGTGGATCATGGAAAAACTTCAGTTTTGGATGTTTTAAGAAGTGCTAATGTTGTATCAGGAGAATTTGGAGGCATTACTCAACATATTGGAGCTTACCAGGTTGAAAATGGAAAAGATAAATTAACATTTATTGATACTCCTGGTCACGCAGCATTCACAGAAATGAGAGCTAGAGGATCTAAATTAACTGATATTGTAGTTTTAGTAGTAGCGGCAGATGATGGAGTAAAACCTCAAACTGTTGAATCGATAAATCATGCAAAAGCTGCAAATGTTCCAATTGTAGTTGCTATTAATAAATGTGATCTTCCAGAGGCAGATCCTCAAAAAATCAAAAATCAACTTTTAGAACATGAGTTAATAGCTGAAGATTTATCTGGAGATACATTGATGGTGGAAATATCAGCTAAAACAAAATTAAATTTAGATAAATTAATTGAAGCTATTTCTCTTCAAGCAGAAATTTTAGATTTAAAAACAGACTTTGAGTCAAAAGCTACTGGTGTAGTTTTAGAGTCCAAGATAGACGTAGGGAGAGGACCAGTTGCTACTGTTATCGTAACATCAGGAACATTAAAAAAAGGTGATTTTTTTGTTAGTGGTTTAAAATGGGGAAAAGTTAGAGCAATTATTAATGATAAAGGAAAGAACATCGATGAAGCTCCTCCTTCGACACCTGTAGAAATTTTAGGAATTAATGGTGCCGCAAAATCAGGTGATGATTTTATTGTGCTAGACTCTGAAAAAGAGGCAAAAACATTGAGTGAAAATAGAGCTGTAGAAAGCAAAGATGGAAAAAATCCATTATCATTTGCTTCTCAGGAATCTGCATTCTCTGATAAATCTGCTGAAGAATTAAATTTGATAATTAAATCAGATGTACATGGCTCATCAGAAGCAATTAAAAATGCAATAACACAAATTAAACATGAAGAAGTAAAACCAAAAATAATTTTAGCTGATATCGGTATGGTAACTGAAACAGATGTAACTTTAGCAAAAGCATCGAATGCAGTTTTAATTGCGTTTAATGTCAAACCAAGTAAAGAAGCAAAAAAACTAGCAGAGAATGAAGGTATAAAAATATCTTCATACAATATTATCTATGAAGTCCTTGATTATATAAAACAAAGAATGTCAGGTCTGCTATCACCAGATGTTAAAGAGACAATAACTGGTACAGCACAGGTATTGGAAATTTTTAAAGTTTCAGGTGCTGGTAAAGTAGCTGGTTCTAAAATCACTGAGGGTGAAATTACAAGTGCATCAGATGTGAGGGTTATTAGAGATGGTTCAATAATTTATACTGGGAAAATAAGCTCAATTTTCAGAGAAAAAAACCAAGTTAAACAGGTAAGTAATGGCCAAGAATGTGGAATTACTTTAAAAGATTACATGGATTTTCAAAAAAACGATACAATAGAGGCGTTTAGTGTTACATCTACAGAAAGATCAATATAATGGCTGATAGAATAGGTAAACCAATATCACAAAGGCAGCTAAGAGTTGGGGAAATGATTAAACAATCATTGAGCATGATATTTTTAAGAAACGAAGCAAAAGTTCCAAATTTAGAGACTAACACAATAACAGTTACTGAAGTTAGAATGAGCCAAGATCTTAAAATTGCAAAAGCATATGTACTTCCATTGGGAGGAAAAGATGCTGATGAAGTTATAAATAAACTTAAAGAATATTCTTTTTTGATAAGAAAAATTCTTTCAAAAAAGGTTATTGTAAAATTTTTACCAAAATTACTTTTTAGAAAAGACGAGTCTTTTGAGTATGCGGAAAAAATTGAAAATTTAATTAAACAAACAAATAAATAGGAAAAATATGAGTAAAAAAGCAAGTGAATTAGCAATGCATGAAAAGGACACTGGTTCATCAGAGGTGCAAATAGCATTGTTAACTGAAAAAATTGAAACTCTTTCAAAACACATAAAACAATTTAAGAAAGATAAACATTCTTCAGTTGGTTTATTAAGAGCGGTAAATAGAAGAAAGAAATTGTTAGAATATCTAAAGAAAAATAAATTAGATTCTTACAAAAATGTATTGTCTAAATTGAATTTAAGAAAATAAGATCGAAATAGATAGCACGGAACGAAACGAAAAGAACGAAACGGAAAAGAAATGTTTAAAGTACACAAGAAAGAAATAGAAGTAGCAGGAAAGAAAATAAGTTTAGAAACAGGAAAAATAGCAAGACAAGCAGATGGAGCGATCATTGCTCAATGTGGAGAAACAGTTGTATTAGCAACTGTTGTAGGTGCTAAAAAAGTAAATCCAGATGTAGATTACTTTCCATTATCAGTGAATTATCAAGAGAAATATTATGCAGCGGGAAAAATACCTGGTGGATATTTTAAGAGAGAAGCAAGACCAACTGAGAGCGAAACATTAATATCAAGATTGATCGATAGACCAATCAGACCATTGTTTCCAGATGAATTTAAAAATGAAGTACAGTTATTACCAACTGTAATTTCATATGATAAAGAAAATGAAGCAGATATTCTATCTATTACTGCCTCTTCAGCAGCATTAGCAATTTCTGGTATGCCATTTCTTGGACCTGTTGGGGCGTCAAGAGTTGGTTATATAGATGGGAATTACGTCTTAAATCCTTCAAAGGAAGAACTTAAAAAATCTAAGTTAGATTTAGTCGTAGCAGGAACAAAAGATGCTGTTCTAATGGTCGAGTCAGAGGCAAATGGTTTAACTGAAGAAGAGATGTTAAATGCAGTAAAATTTGGTCATGAAGGTTTTGTACCAGTTATAGAGATGATCGAAGATCTTGCTAAAGATTGTAGAAAACCAGAATGGATTGTTGAAAAAAAAGATCTTTCAGAAGTAAAAAAAGTATTAGAGGATAATTTTACAGATAGCCTTAAAAAAGCTTTTGGAACAAGAGATAAACAAGATAGATCAAATCAGATTTCTGAAATAACAGACAAAGCTAAAAAGTTATTTGAAGAAAATGAAAATTATACTGATCTAGATGTTAATTCTGAGCTTAAAAATCTTGAGAAAAGAATAGTAAGAACAGATATTTTAAAAAATAAAAATAGAATAGATGGTAGAGGTTTATCAGATGTGAGACCAATATCATGTGAAGTTGGGATTTTACCAAGAACGCATGGTTCAGCACTATTTACAAGAGGAGAAACTCAAGCAATAGTAACAACGACTCTTGGAACATCGGATGATGAGCAAAAAATTGAAAGTTTAGATGGCTTACAAAAAGAGCGATTTATGCTTCACTATAATTTTCCTCCATTTTCAGTGGGAGAAACTGGCAGAATAGGAACTGGTAGAAGAGAAATTGGACATGGAAAATTAGCATGGAGAGCAATTAATTCATCATTGCCACCAAAAGAATCTTTTCCATATACTTTTAGAATAGTTTCTGAGATCACAGAGTCTAATGGTTCTTCATCAATGGCTACTGTATGTGGTACGTCACTAGCATTAATGGATGCAGGAGTACCAATTAAAGAACCTGTTGCTGGTATAGCTATGGGATTGATTAAAGAGGGTGACGACTTTTCTGTATTGTCTGACATCTTAGGAGATGAAGATCACTTAGGTGACATGGATTTTAAAGTAGCTGGAACTAAGGATGGTATTACTTCTTTACAAATGGATATTAAAATTACGGGTATTACATTTGAAATAATGGACCAAGCTTTAAAACAAGCTAAAGATGGAAGAATTCATATTCTTGGTGAAATGAATAAAGCTTTATCAGCATCTAGAACTGATGTTGGAAAACATACTCCTAAAATGGAAAAAATTACAGTTGATAAAAAAGATATTGCAGCAGTGATTGGTAAAGGAGGAGCAACGATTAGAGAAATTGTTGAAGTTTCAGGGGCTAAAGTCGATATTAATGACGAAGGTGAAGTGACAGTTGCTGCGCCTGATGAAGAGTCTAGAAATAAAGCAATGCAGATGATTAAAGATATTACTGCAAAAGCTGAACTTAATAAAATTTATAGCGGAAAAGTAATGAAGATTATGGAGTTTGGTGCATTCGTTAATTTCTTAGGAAAACAAGATGGGCTTGTTCATATTTCAGAGCTTGCAGATAAGAGGGTGGCAAAAGTGACTGATGTTGTTAAAGAAGGTGACGAGGTTAAAGTTAAAGTTATCGGTTTTGACAGAGGAAAAGTTAAACTTTCTATTAAACAAGCTAATTCATAAAAATTTTAGGGGTTTGGGGCACCTGGCAACAGAACGCCCCTTTCACAAATCTATAAATTTTATAATATATCCAAATGATCAATTTGGAATTAGACCATACATTAATTAATAACTTTAACCGTGATGGTTTTATCATTTTAGAAAAATTTATTGAAAAAGATTTTATTAAAAATTTAAAAGAAAGATTTGAACCATTATTTAGAGGTAAATTTGAAACAGGAATTGAACCTGATGAGTGGAATTGGAAATTTGACAAAGACCCAATTGATGTAACTAGACAAATTTGTAATGGATGGAAATCTGATACATTAATAAAAAATTTTGTATGTCATAGAATTATTGGAAAAGCTTGTGCAGAATTAATGAATTGGAAGGGATCAAAATTAATTCAAGATAATGTTTTATGGAAACCTCCAGGAGGAAAAACTTTAGGTTATCATCAAGATGCTGCTTATGATGATTGGATTATTCCGCAAACTATGATGACTTGTTGGATGTCATTAGATGACACTAAAAAAGAAACAGGCACACTTGAATATGTTAAAGGATCTCATAAATGGGGATTGCAACCACCTAGAGGTGAATTTCATTCACCAGAAGATTATCGAGAACAATTAAAAATCTTTGCTAAAAAAAATAATAAAGAGTTAGAGATTGTTTATGTAGAAGTGCCAGCTGGTGGAGTTGCATTTCATCACGGATATATGTGGCATGGTTCAGGCATAAATACTTCAAGTAAACATAGAAGAGCAATTGTTTCTCATTGCGTACCTTCTGATGCAAAATTTCATCCAACAAATAATGGCGGTACTGCAAAAACTTATAAAAAATACAAAAAAGAGCATTCTGATCAACTGCCAGATGAGTTTTTCCCTTTACTTTGGGAAAGAAATTAAATTAGGATTTTAAAGTACAGTGACTGTCTTTAACGATACAGCCAGCCTTTTCCATCTCATCATCAAATATTCTTGGATGATTTTTCGCATACTTATTAAATAAATAGTTGTGAAAATACGGTCTAAACTTTCCATCATCTGTAAAGGCACCAGATTTGTGACCATCTGAAACTATTGTTTTTATTAACTTGCCTTCGTTGTCATATAGAACAGTTTCACCATAACAATTACAAAAATAACTTCTATTTTTTGATGGTTCTAAGTCTACAAAAATTGAAGTTCCTCTTATACCTATAGTTCCTTGAGGAATTTTAACTTTCAACTCATCTTTTTGTTTACTGAATACTGCATGAACAGACCCTTTAATAACTTCTGTAAGTTTATTTGAAATAAATTTTAGTTTTGTTTCTGGTCTTACCAGATAAAAGTCATCTTTAACTTTAATTATTGATTTCTCACTTTTTGTTTCGATAATATTATCATTTAAATCAGTAAATCCATTGCTTGCAGATTTTGAATCTATAAAAAATTCTCCATTAAGAATTTTATTTCCATTATCAGCCAATACTAATACAGGATTTAGTCCCCAAGCGATAAGAGCAGTTGTTACTGTTTTGCAAAAATCTCTTCTATTCATAATTAATTTATAACTAAATTTAACTAAATTTTAAGTAATATTTTTAGGATCTGGCATTCCTACTTTGTTATACCCCGCATCAACATAATGAATTTCACCTGTGACACCATTGGCAAGATCACTTAAAAGATAAAGAGCAGAATTTCCAACATCGTGAATATCTACGTTTCTTTTTAAGAAAGAATGATCTTCATTCCATTTATATAAAAATTTAGCATCACCAATTGCAGAAGCAGCCAAAGTCTTTATAGGCCCAGCGCTTATTGCATTTATTCTAATTCCTTTAGCCCCCAAGTCTCTAGCAAGATATTTAACACTTGCTTCTAATGCTGACTTACACACGCCCATTACATTATAATTTGGGATCGCTTTAGTTGACTCGTATGTTAGGGTAATCATACTTCCATTTGGTTTCATAATTTTTTGAGCCTCTCTTGCTACTTCAGTAAAAGAGAAACATGAAATCAACATACTTCTTAAAAAATTATCTCTTGTGGTATTTAAATACTCTCCAGATAATTCAGACTTATCAGAAAATGCAACAGCATGAACTACAAAGTCTATTTCGCCCCAAGATGATTTTATATCTTCAAAAAGTTTGATAACTTCTTCTTGTTTTTCCACATCACAACTAAATGTGATATTTGAATTTAATTTTTCAGCTAATGGAACAACTCTTTTTTTTAAAGCGTCTCCAAGATATGTAAATGCTAGCTCAGCTCCAGCTTCAGCTAGTTTTTGGGATATGCCCCAAGCGATTGATCTTTCATTCGCTACTCCCATGATTAATCCTTTTTTACCTTTCATTAAGCTCATTATTTTACCTTTTCAAAAATTAAAGCTGCGTTAGTTCCACCAAATCCAAAACTATTAGACATCACAGTGTTAAGAGTCGCTTCTGTTTCAGTTTTTGTTACTATAGGAAACTTTTTAGCTTCATCATCCATATCACTTATATTTGCTGAGCCTGTGATAAAATTATTTTTCATCATAATCAGACAATATATTGCTTCATGAACAGATGCAGCACCAAGAGGATGGCCTGATAAAGATTTTGTTGAACTTATTTTAGGTATTTCGTTTCCAAATGTTTCTTTAACTGCATTAAGCTCAGTAATGTCACCTACCGGAGTAGAAGTGCCGTGGGTGTTTATATAATCAATTTTATTTTTTGTGGTAGCTAAAGCCATTTTCATACATCTCACAGCTCCTTCTCCTGAAGGAGCAACCATGTCATAACCATCTGATGTTGCACCATATCCAGTTAACTCAGCATAAATTTTTGCTCCACGCGCTTTAGCGTGTTCGTATTCTTCCAAAACCAATACACCTGCGCCACCTGCAATCACAAAACCATCTCGAGTTTTGTCATAAGCTCTTGATGCTTTTTCAGGGGTATCATTGTATTTTGAAGAAAGTGCAGTCATTGCATCGAACATTGCTGTCATAGCCCAGTGTAATTCTTCACTTCCTCCAGCAAAAACAACGTCTTGTTTTCCCATTTGAATCAATTCACTAGCATGTCCAATACAATGCCCACTAGTAGCACAAGCTGAGCTCATTGTATAATTTACACCTTTGATTTTAAATGGAACTGCTAAGGTAGCAGACGCAGTACTTGCCATAGTTCTTGGAACAATAAACGGCCCCATCAATTTCGGAGTTTTTGCTCTAGTTTTATCAACTGATAAAACTACATTTTCTATTGAAGGTCCTCCTGAACCCATTACGATTCCAGTTTTAAAATTACTTATTTGATTATCTTCTAATCCTGAGTCTTTTATAGCTTCATTCATGGCAACGTAATTATAAGCAGAACCAGAACCCATAAATCTAATTGTTTTTCTATCTACATGATCTTCTAATTTAATATTTGGTTTTCCATGAATGTTACTTTTTAAATTATGTTCTTTATATTCCTCACTAAATGAAATCCCTGATTTTGAGTTTAATAATGATTGATGAACCTCTTCTTGATTATTCCCCAAACAAGAGACTATCCCTAAACCTGTAATAACTACCCTTCTCATGACTTAAATAACCCCACTTTCAAACTTTCTGCCGTATAAATTTTTTTGTCATCTGCATAAACAACACCGTTAGCTAAGCCTACTGTTGTACCACCCGGAGACATAATTTTTTTCATATCTATTTCATATTTTACAAGTTTAATATTTTGCAAAACTTCTCCTGTGAATTTAACAGTTCCAACTCCAAGTGCACGTCCTTTCCCTGGATTTCCTAACCAACCTAGAAAAAAACCTACCAATTGCCACATCGCATCTAAGCCAAGACAGCCTGGCATCACAGGATCGTCTCTAAAATGACAGTCAAAGAACCACAAATCTTTTTTTACATCTAATTCAGCAGATAATGAGCCTTTTTTGAACTCACCATCGTTTTCATTGATCTTACTTATTCTGTCAAACATAAGCATTGGAGGGAGAGGTAATTTGGCATTTCCAGGCCCAAAAAGATCCCCATTTCCACATTGAATTAGGTCATCGTAGCTAAAAGAGTTTTTTTTCATAAAATTTGAACACTCTTAATACTTGATTTATATTAAATATAATATAGAAATAGTTTAGAATAATTATAATTTGCATGACAAAAAGTGTTGATTTTATTGATAAATTAAGAAAATCTGGATTAAGACCAACAAGACAAAGACTTAAAATTTGTGAAGTTTTGTTTGATAGAGATACTACTTTCCATTTTACAATAAATGATCTTACTAAAATAATTAGCGAAAAATTAAATGAAAAGATTTCATTAGCTACTGTTTATAACACTGTTCATGCATTCAAGAACAAAGGATACTTAAAAGAAATCTCAATCAATAGTGATAAAAGCTATTTTGATACAAATACTTCAGTTCATCACCATTTTTTTGATGAAGATACTAATAGATTAATTGATTGTGATGAAAACGATCTTGATGAAATAAAAATCAAAAAAAATATCACTGGAAAAAAAATAAGTTCTGTTGAAGTGTTGATTAAAGTTGCAAGTGATTATCAAAATCAAAAATAATTCAATAAAATCAGTTATTTAAAAAATACATTAAAATGATTCTAAACTATTGACATATAGTTTAGAACGATTATATGTTTGTCATATTTAAATTAAGGAGAAAATAATGTCTTTAAAAGGAAGTAAAACAGAAGAAAACTTAAAAGCAGCATTTGCTGGCGAAAGTCAAGCTAACAGAAGATACCTTTATTTCGCTCAAAAAGCAGATATCGAAGGTTATAACGATGTAGCTACAGTTTTTAGATCTACAGCAGAAGGTGAAACTGGTCATGCTCATGGTCACTTAGAATACCTAGAGCAAGTTGGTGATCCTGCAACTGGTAAACCAATTGGAGAAACTAAAGCAAATTTAGCTTCAGCTATTGAAGGTGAGACGCATGAGTACACTGATATGTACCCAGGTATGGCTAAAACTGCAAGAGAAGAAGGTTTCGAAGAAATTGCAGACTGGTTTGAAACTTTAGCAAAAGCTGAAAAATCACACGCTGGTAAATTCCAAAAAACTTTAGAATCTATTAGCTAATAAAATATTTTTAGTGGGCGTGTATAACGCCCGCTAACTCAATCTTAAAATTTTTACAAATATGATAGAGCAATTATTACAAACACTGAAAGATTGGTTTAACGAGCCTGTTTTAATTTTATCTCTATCATTAATAGTAATAACTAACATAATAATATGAGCAAAGAAGGTAGTACAGAGGCGCCAATAAGACACCCAATTGATTTTGAGCATCCGGATTTTACAAATCCAGAAAAACTCGATGCTGAAATGAGAAGAGTTTTTGATATCTGTCATGGGTGCAGAAGATGCTTTAATTTATGTGATTCATTTCCAAAACTTTTTGACATGATAGATGAGTCAAAAGATGAAGATGTTGAAAGTTTATCAAGCGATCAATTTGCACCAGTTGTCGATGCTTGTACCTTATGTGACATGTGTTTTATGACTAAATGTCCTTACGTACCACCACACGATTTTGACTTAGATTTTCCACATCTAATGCTGAGATATAGAACAGCGCAAAAAAAACTCGGCAAATTACCAAGTATTCCAAGACAACTAGCTGAGATAGATAGAAATTCAAAATTTGGAGTGATATTTTCTGGATTAATAAATTGGGCTTCAAATATTAAAAATAAATTATTTAGAAAAATCTTAGAATTAATAGCTGGTATTGATATTAGAGTGCAATTACCAAAATATAACTCTGAAACTTTTTCTAACTTTTTCAAAAAAAATAATAAAAAATTAATATTTGAAGATAAAAAGTCTGAGAGAAAAGTTGTAATTTATTCAACTTGTTTTGTTAATTTTAATAAAAAAAATACTGGGGTTGCAGCTTTAAAAGTATTAAAAAAAAATGGTGTAGAAGTTCAAGAAGCATATCCTGGCTGTTGTGGAATGCCATTTTTAGAACAAGCGGATTTACCTAAAGTAGTGGAGCAAGCTAAAAAAGTTTCAAAAGATTTGTTAGATTGGATTAATAAAGGTTACAAGGTTGTTACTTTGACCGCTAGTTGTGGATTGATGCTAAAATTTGAATGGCCACTGTTATTGCCTAATGATGAAACTGTGAAAAAATTATCAGAAAATGTAATGGATATTGATGAATATGTTGTTGATATAGCAAATAATGAAGGTTTAGCCGATGGCCTTCAAGAGATTGATGGAGGAGTTACAGTTCATCATGCTTGTCATGCTAGAGCTCAAAACATGGGTATTAAGGCTAGGGATATGCTTAAATTAATCCCTAACGTAAAAATTGATGTTGTTGAAAGATGCGCGGGTCACGGTGGAACATTTGGTGTGATGAAAGAAACACACGATCTAGCAGTTAAAGTAGGAAGACCGACAGCAAGACAAATTAAAACTAAAAACAATAAATATATGGCATCTGATTGTCCTTTAGCAGGTAAACATTTAAAACAATTAGAAGCCGATACAAATATAGCCAACGATGAGGCACTACACCCCATCGAATTAATGGCTAAAAGCTATAGGATATAAACATGCCAAAAAATAAAAGAGAAATAACTAAAGAAGATATCATGTCACTTGATGTCTATACAAAGAATAGAAAAGAATTAAGAAAAAATATTGTTGAATTTAAAAAAGATAGAAGGGTTCCGCTTGGACCATATGCAACTTTTTATTTTGAAAGTTACGAAACGATGTTGGCACAAGTTCAGGAAATGCTTTACATTGAAAAAGGTGGAGACGAACAATTAAATGATGAGTTAACAGCTTACAATCCTCTTGTACCAAATGGAAAAGAATTAACAGCAACACTTATGTTTGAAATTGATAACCCAGTCTCAAGAGCTGCATTTTTAGGTAAAGTTGGCGGGATAGAGGAAAAAGTATTTATGAAAGTGGATGGAGAAATAGTAAAGGCAGTACCAGAAGAAGATGTAGATAGAACTTCTGCTGATGGAAAGGCCTCTTCAGTACAGTTTATTCATTTCCAATTTAGTAATGAACAAATAAATAAATTTAAATCTAAAGATTCTTTAGTTGAACTTGGTATCGATCACCCAGAATATTCACACACTACAAAATTAAGTGAAGCAACTGTTAAATCTTTATCAGAGGATTTTAGTTAATAGATCCCCAAATATTTTTGGCTTCAATCCAACCATTAAATTCATTGCTTGTAATTTTACACCAATTATTTGAACATTTTTTTATAACTAATAAACGGCCTTTTTTAATTTTAGCCAGCGGTTTTGAAAAAACTGTAGGTTTTGTAAATAATATTTTATCATCTAAAGAGATTATAGAATTAGATTTTTTTAGTTGAGAAACATGTATCCAGCCACTGTTATTTTTTAGATCAATTATTCTTCTAAAATTCTCTTTCTGATCAATCTGTTTGATTGGAAGATTAATTTTATTGTATACATATTTTACTTGAAAATTAAATCCTGGGCCATATCTGACATTAACTTTATTCTTTTTTAAAGATAAAAAAATATCTTCCGAAAAAACATTTACTGGATAAATTAAAATAATAGTTAATAAAATTAAAAATTTTTTTATCATAATATTAAATTTTATCTTTTTTTGAAATTTACTTTTCTAAAATTGAGATTTAACAAGTCAATTATTAATATTTGGTTTTTTAAATTTTGACCAATACCCAATATTAATTTTATAGCTTCATTGGCTTGAATAGTTCCTACAATTGATGCTGTAGAACCAAGAACTCCTTCAAATTCACAATTTAGAATATCATCAGAAATCTCTTCTTCTTGATAAAAATCTTTTAAAGAAGCTGTTTTTTTATCATTAAAATCAAAGACAAATATGTGGCCATCAAATTTACTTATGGCACCAGTAATTAATTTTTTTTTAAGTTTTTTACAATAACTGTTAATTAGAAATTTAGTTTTAAAATTATCTGAACCATCAATAATAATTTCGTAATTTTTAACTATATTTTTTATATTATTTTTGTTTAGTCTTGATCTAAATGTTTTTATTTTTATCTGTGGATTAATTTCTTTTATTATTTTTTTTGCAACAACAACTTTTGATTTATTTATATCTTTTGAATTAAAAAGACTTTGTCTATGAATGTTTGAAAGACTTACAACATCATTATCTATTAACCCAATAGTTCCAACACCAGCTCTGACTAAATTTTCAGCTGCCGGACATCCTAAACCACCAACCCCAACAATTAAAACTTTTGAAGATAAAAGCTTCTTTTGACCTTTTGGGCCTATATTTTTTAAAACTAATTGTCGGGAATATCTTTCAATTTGTGATTTGTTCAAAATATTTTTCATTTACCAGTTGAACCAAAACCACCCTTTCCTCTTACTGTTTCTGGAAGCTCATTTGATTCATCTAGATCCATTTTGATTATTGGAGTTAAAACCATTTGTGCAATTCTATCATTGTTATTAATTGTAAAATTTTCGTTGCCATGATTGAATAAAATAATCTTTAATTCACCTCTGTAATCACTGTCAATTGTGCCAGGTGTATTTAAAACACTTATATTGTTTTTTGCAGCTAATCCTGATCTTGGTCTTATCTGAATTTCATATTCTTTTGGAAATGCAACAGATAAACCAGTTGGAACTAAAGATGATTTACCTGGTTCTAGAATAATTGATTTTTCAATAAAAGCCATTAAGTCCATACCTGATGCTCCTGATGTTTTATATGAAGGCAATTGAACAGACGGGTGTAATTTTTTTATTAAAACTTTAACCATTAATTTAAATGATCAATAATTTTTTCTACTATTTCATCTGATATTTCAGATTTAGGTTTATATGAAATTTTGTCGGATTTATTATTTTTATAAAAAATTGAAACTTCATTAAAATCAGAATTAAAACCAATAGTGCTTTTAGATACATCGTTCGCAATTATCCAATCACAGTTTTTTTCATTAAGTTTTTTTTTTGCATAACTTTCTAGGTTATTAGTCTCTGCTGCAAATCCGATAACTAATCCTGGTCTCAATGAGTTATGATTAGATACATAATTTAAAATATCTACATTTTTTTCTAAATTTAAATTTAAATTATCTTGTTTTTTAATTTTTAATTCTGATTTTTCTTTTACTTTGTAGTCACTGACTGCTGCAGAGAAAACAGCAACATCAGCCGGTAGATTTGTAAGTGTTGCTTGAAACATTTCTTCTGCAGTTTCTACTCTTATTAAATTGATATCTCCATTAATTTCCAGGTGAGTTGGGCCAGAAATTAAAGTTGTATCAAATCCTTTTTTTGATAAGGATTTAGCAATTTCATACCCTTGTTTGCCACTAGATTTATTTGAAATAAATCTTACAGGATCAATATATTCATTAGTAGGACCTGCAGTAACAATTGCTTTAAGTTTATTATTTTTCTTTAGATCTCCAAAATAGTTCTCTAAGCTATTAATAATTTCATTAGGTTCTGACATTTTACCTTCTCCAAATTCACCACAAGCCATATCCCCAACAACTGGACCAATTAGAGTGTAATCAAAGTTCTGAAGTTTAATTATATTTTCTTTAGTAGATTGGTGTTCCCACATTCTAACATTCATAGCAGGTGCTAAGAAAATTTTTTTGTTTGATGCAAGAATTACTGTAGATGCTAGATCATCAGAATTGCCATTTGCAATTTTAGAAATCGTGTTAGCTGTTGCTGGCGCAATTAAGATAGCATCAGCCCATCTTGATAAACTTATATGATCCATTTCAGACTCATTTTCTAAGCTAAAAAGATCCTGATAAACCTTAGATTGAGATAATGATGTTATTGAAAGGGGCGTGACAAATTCTGAACCATTTTTGGTAAGAATTGTTTTTATCGTAACATTATTTTTTTTTAACAACCTTATTATTTCAAGACTTTTGTAAGCAGCTATTCCTCCACAAATAATCAATAATATTTTTTTATTTTTTAAATTATTCATTGGTTGAATTAGAATACTAATAAGCCAATAATTACAAGAATTAATAAACTAATAACTGATTGATTTCTAAACGCCATCATTTCAGATTTTTTATCGTTTAAAGCATTATAAGAATTAGAATTTTGTGGAATTTGACCATTAGCTAAGAAAGTTAAAGCTTGATTTGCTTTATCCATGATTTCTGGAAACTCAGGTAATCTTTTTATAACCTCAGACGTAGTGTTTAATGTTTCGTTAATAGTTTTGATAGGATCTTTAGTTTCTCTTAGCCAATTTTCTAAAACAGGTTTTGAAGTAGTCCAAATATTAGTATTAGGATTCAATTTTCTTGCTACACCTTCAACAACAACCATGGTTTTTTGTAACATTAGAAGTTGAGGTTGAGTTTGCATATTAAACTTTTCAGTAACATCAAATAATTGTTTTAATAATTTTCCACCAGAAATATCTTTTACTTCTTGTCCAAATATTGGTTCTCCTATTGATCTTAATGCTTGTGCTAAATCATTAATTGGGACATCGGCAGGAACCAAACCGGCTAAGAGATGTACTTCAGCAACTTTCTTATAATCTCTTTGAATAAAACCAAATAAAATCTCTGCAAGAAATCTTTTACTCATTTTATCTAGTCTTCCCATAATACCAAAATCAATTGGAACTATTTGCCCAGACCTATCTACAAAAACATTACCTTGATGCATATCAGCATGAAAAAACCCATCTCTTACCGCATGTCTTAAAAAATGTTGTATTATATCTTCTGCGATTTTGTTTGTGTCTATATTCTGTTTTTTTAACTCTTCAGTTTCTCGAATTGAAACACCATCAATCCAATCAAGTGTCATTACATTTTCACTAGTATAGTTCCAATATATTTTAGGAACCCTAAAACCAGCATCATTTTTTGTATTTTCAGCATATTCATTAGCAGCAGCAGCTTCAAATCTTAGATCCATTTCTAAATTCGTAATTTCTTTAAGAAGAAAAACCACATCTACTAATTTAAGTCTTTTTGTTTTTTTAATTACAGACTCAACTAAAAATGCAAATAACATCATTGCATCGATTTCTTCATTAAAAACTTTCTTAATGTTTGGTCTAAGAATTTTTATAGCCACATCTTTTATTGTGCCATTATCATTAATTTTTGCTTTGTGAACTTGAGCTATAGATGCAGCAGCAACAGGCTCACTTATTTCAATTATTGAATTATAAGTGTCTTCACCTAAATCATTTCTAATTATTTGTTTAGCTTCAATAATTGAAAAAGGAGGAAGTCTGTCTTGAAGACTCTCTAATTTTTTTGATAGTTGATCTCCTATAATATCAGGCCTTGTTGCTAAAAATTGACCTAATTTAATAAATGTTGTGCCTAAATCCTCAAGTGAATCTGAAAGTCTTTCTCCTTCATCTTTATTTAAATTAGAGGATTTTTTATCTGAAAAAGAAAATGATAGAATCTTAAATAAAATAGTTATGACTAACGGAGGTTTCTGAAATTTTGATGCAATATCAAGTATGTCTGATTTTGCAACTTTTCGACCTAATTTTAGAAGTGTGAAAAGTTTTTTTATCATTAGATTTTCCAACCACTATGAATAGATACAATTCCTCCAGATAAATTTCTATAAGTACATTTTTCAAATCTATTTTTTTTCATCAAATCAATTAACTCATCTTGATTTAAAAACTTTTCTATACTCTCTATTAAGTATTCATATGGTTCTTTTTGACCGACAATAAATTTTCCAATTAAAGGAATAATTTTTGAGTATTGTTTATAAACAAAATCTAAATTTTCATTTTGTATTTTAGAAAATTCTAAACAAAAAAATCTACCTCCAGGTTTAAGTACCCTATGTGCTTCTGAAAGAGATTTATTTAAATCTTTTGTATTTCTTAATCCAAAACTGATTGTATAAAAATCATAAGAATTCTCTTTTAACGGTAAGCTTTCCGCACTAGAGATTATCCAATTGATATTATTATATTTCTTTAGTTTTTCTTTGCCTTTAGCAACCATACCTTCATTTGGATCAACACATGTAATGAAGTTTTCTTTATCTGTATTATCTAAGTATAGTTTTCCAATATCACCTGTGCCACATGCTACATCTATCAACTTTTGATTTTTGGAAGGATTCATCATATTCAATAAAGTTTTTTTCCACGATCTATGAACGCCAAGAGACATGAAATCGTTCATCAAATCGTATTTGTCAAAAACTTGATCAAAAACACCCTGAACTAGACCTTTTTTATTTTGAAGATATTGTTGCATTTTTTATTAATTATTCTTTTAATATAATATCAAATGCCAGAATTACCAGAAGTAGAAATTGTACGCTTATCATTATCAAAAAATATAATAGGAAAAAAAATCAATAAAGTTTTGATAAGAAATAGAAACTTAAGATTTAAATTGAAGTTTTCTTTTGAAAAACATTTAAAAAATAAATTTGTTATAAAAATTTATAGGTTTTCAAAATATTTGATTATTGAGCTAAATGATAAAAGTTTTTGCATCATACATCTAGGCATGTCTGGAACTATTCATATTTTAAAAAAAAATAAAAAAAACGTATATACCAATACTAGTTTTTATCACTCACCTAATTTGCCAAAAAAACACAATCATGTTGAAATTTTCTTTAATGATTTAACTTTAGTTTACAATGATCCTAGGAGATTTGGTTTTTTTCAAATAGTCAAAAATAAAGAAAATCTCACAAATAGATTTAAAAATTACGGACCAGAGCCTTTTGATAAAAACTTTAATTTAGATTATATGGTCAATTATTTTAAAGATAAAAAAAAAGATATTAAAAGTTTTTTATTGGACCAAAAATTTGTATCAGGTATTGGTAACATCTATGCAAATGAAATTTTGTATTTATCAAAAATTAATCCTAAAAATTCAGTAAAAAAACTAAAAAAAACTCAGTTTAAACTTTTAATAAAAAATTCAAAAAAAGTTTTATTAAATGCTATCAAAAAGGGCGGATCAACAATAAGAGATTTTAAAAATACTTTAGGAGATATTGGAAATTTTCAAAAAGAATTTAAGGTTTATGGAAGACAAAAACTTAATTGTTTGAGACCAAATTGTACTGGTGTAATTACTAAAATTGTTCAATCAAATAGATCAACTTTTCTTTGTAAATTGTGTCAAAAATAACAAATATTATATTGACCAGAGTAATTTAAGCGGCTATACCCCTGCAAAAATATGGCAAATACAAAATCTGCAATTAAAAGAATAAGAAGAATAGCTAAACAGACGACTGTTAATAGGGCACGTAAGAGTAGATATAAAAATGCTCTGAAGAAAATGAACGTATTAATTGTAGAAAAAAAGAAAGATGAAGCTTTAAAATTCTTACCTAAGTTGAATTCAGAGTTAATGAAAATTGCTAAGACAGGTATCATTAAAAGACAAAACGCCTCTAGGAACGTTTCAAGAATTACAAAGAAAATTTCAGCTCTTTAAAATTAAATACCTGTGGTAGATACAACTACAAAGTCTACCAGATCTATCAAAATTTAACTTATTAAAACTATATTTAGATTAAGTAAATAAAATATAAATAAATTTTAATAACTATCCAATAAAAAATTTATATTTTTTAATAC
>NZ_JBNGZG010000011.1:0-36211 GCF_052049815.1 Candidatus Pelagibacter sp. | reverse complement strand
ACTTTTTTTAATATCCAAAAATTTAGAATTATATAGAATAATTCTAAAAAGAATCTTTAATACCAATATTTAATGAAAAAAAAATCTGAAGAGCATTATTACTTAGTTGATGGATCTGGATATATTTTTAGAGCTTATTATGCTTTGCCTCCACTAACTAGAAAAAGTGATGGTCTTCCTACTGGAGCTGTTAGTGGTTTTTGCAGCATGTTATTTAAGTTGTTAGAAGATTCTAAATCAGATCAAAACTTACAAAAGCCCACTCATTTTGCTGTCATTTTTGACTCTGCTAGAAAAACATTTAGGAATGAAATTTATAGTGATTATAAAGCTAATAGATCAGAAGCACCTGATGATTTAGCCCCTCAATTTGAATACATTAGAAAATCTGTTTTAGCTTTTAATCTTCCTTCTGTAGATCTAATTAACTATGAAGCAGATGATTTAATAGCTACTTATGTAGAACAAATATTAAAAAAAGGCTCAAAAGTTACAATTATATCTTCTGATAAAGATTTAATGCAGCTCTATAAAAAAGGAGTTCGAATTTACGATCCTATGAAAAATAAATTTGTATCAGAGGAAGATGTAAAAAATAAATTTGGTGTTGATGCTAGTAAAGTTATTGATGTCCAATCACTTGCTGGAGATAGTAGTGATAACGTTCCAGGTGTACCTGGAATAGGAGTAAAAACAGCAGCAGAATTAATTAATAAATATGGAAATTTAGAAGAGTTATTAAAAAATGCCCATGAAATAAAACAAAACAAAAGACGTGAGACGTTAATAGAAAACAAAGATAAAGCGATAATTAGTAAAAAATTAGTTACACTAGACAATAAAGCGCCAGTAAAACAAAAATTAGAAGAATTTAAGCTTCAAGATATTGATAAGGAAAAATTATACTCTTTTTTAAGAGAAATGGAGTTTAACAGGCTCTTAAGCTCTGCAATATCTGCCTATGGAGAGGCTGGTTTTAAAAACGATAAAGTTGATTTAATTCAAAAAAAAGATGACAAACCAATATCTAATAAAAATTATAAATTAATTACAAAATTAGATGAAATAGATAAACTTGTTGGTGAAGCTGAAGAAGCAGGTGAATTTGCGGTAGATACTGAAACAAATTCATTAGATCCACATCAAGCTGAACTAGTGGGTATATCAATTAGCACAAAAATTGGTAAGGCCAGTTATATTCCAATTGGCCATAAATCAAAAAGATATTTTAAAAAAGATGATGTCTTAAAAAAATTAAAGCCAATTTTGGAAGATAGTAGTATTAAAAAAATTGGTCAAAACATTAAATTTGATTTTATTATTTTCTACCATCAAGGAATTGTTCTTAATTCAATGGAAGATACTATGCTGATGTCATATGTTCTAGATGCTGGAAAGAATAGACACAACATGGATACTCTTTCAGAATTACATTTGGGTCATAAAACAATTTCATTTAAAGAAATAGTAGGAACTGGAAAAAAAGAAATTAATTTTAGTGAGGTTGAAATAGAAAAGGCTAAAGATTATGCAGCTGAAGATGCTGATATTACTTACAGACTTTATAAAAAATTTAATAAGAGTTTAAAGGTTGAAAAATTAGTTAATATTTATGAGAATTTTGAGAAACCTCTCATTAAGATCTTAGCTTTTATGGAAATTGAAGGAATTAAAATAGATAGTAAGTTTTTAAAGACTTTATCTACAAAATTTGAAAAAAAAATTATTAAGCTAGAAAAAGATATATTTAAAATTTCAAAAAAAGAATTCAATATTGCTTCTCCCAAGCAACTTGGAGAAATTATTTATAATGATTTGAAAATAGCAAATTTAAAAAAAACAAAGAAAGGTAGTTTTGCAACAAGTGCATCAGTCCTTGAAGATCTAGCATTTAAAGGACATGAATTTCCACAGTTAGTCCTTGATTGGAGACAAATATCAAAACTAAAAAATACTTATTCAGATACTTTGCCTGAACATTTAAATAATAAAACAAATAGAATTCATACCTCATTTTTACTAGCTGCAACAACCACTGGTCGTTTAGCTTCAAGTGATCCTAATTTACAGAATATTCCTATAAAAACAGAAGATGGAAGGGACATCAGGAAAGCTTTTATTGCTGATGAAAATAAAACTTTAATTTCTGCTGACTATAATCAAGTTGAAATGAGAATTTTAGCTGACTTAGCGGATGTAAGGGAATTAAAAAAAGCTTTTAAAAACGATATTGATATTCATTCATTAACAGCAAGTCAGATTTTTAATGTAGATATAAAAAAAGTAAATTCAGATCAAAGAAGAAAAGCTAAAGCGATCAATTTTGGAATTATTTATGGAATTTCTCAATACGGGTTGGCAAAACAAATTAATGTTTCAAACCATGAAGCTGAAGAATTTCTTAATGCATATTTTTTAAAGTTTCCAGAAATAAAAATTTATATGGATAGTACTATTAAATTTTGTAGAAAAAGTGGTTATGTAAACAATATTTTTGGAAGAAGATCTCATTTCAATGCCATAAATGATAAAAATTATAATATAAGAAATTTTCAAGAGAGAGCCGCAATAAATGCTCCTATCCAAGGATCTGCATCAGAGATAATGAGATTAGCTATGATAAGATTAAATGAGAAATTATCTGAGACTAAATATAAAGATTGCAAAATACTTTTGCAAATTCATGATGAATTAATTTTTGAGTCACCCAAGAAAGACGTAGATAAAGTTTGCAAGTTAATTAGACAAGAAATGTCAAGTGTATCTGAAAGTGAATTTCACTCATTCTCAACACCACTAACAGTAGATGTAAATGTTGGGGATAATTGGGGTGGATTACATTAATTTTGTTGTTTGCCCAAATTAGAACAATTTAGTATTTTTAAAGGGTTATATGCAAAAACAAACTATTGCTCTTATAGATGATGATAGAAATATACTTACAAGCTTAAGTATAGCCTTAGAAAAAGAAGGTTTTAAGGTTCAAACTTATATTGATGGTGAGAGCGCTTTAATAGGGTTAACAAGAACACCACCAGATTTAGCTGTGGTAGATATTAAAATGCCAAAAATGGATGGTGAAGAACTTTTAAAAAAACTTAGAAAAAAAACTTCGTTACCTGTTATCTTTTTGACTTCCAAAGATGATGAGATCGATGAATTATTAGGATTAAAACTAGGAGCAGACGATTTTATAAAAAAATCAGGTGGTTTTTCCATTAAGGTTCTTATTGAAAGAATAAGAGTCCAATTAAGAAAAAAAGATTCAAATACCACATTAGAAGAAAATAAAAGTATTATATCACACGGCAAATTAAGATTAGATCCTTCACAATTAGAATGTGAATGGGATGGTAAACAACTTCCTGATAAACTTACAACAACAGAATTTTTGATTGTTAAAGAGTTGGCTAAAAGACCTGGAATTATCAAGGAAAGAGCGCAACTTATGGATATTGCTTATAGAGAAGATACTGACATTGAGGATCGAACCATCGATAGCCATGTAAAACGTATCAGAAAAAAATTTAAAAAAGTTGATCCTGAATTTTCAGCTATAGAAACCAGATATGGTAGTGGTTATAGGTGGAATGTTGGTTGATGCTAAATAATGTAATTAAAAATTTATCAATTTTAAAAAAATTTTTATTCATTAATTTTTTATTTTTTTTAGTAATAGGAATATTAACAGTTCTTTATCTAAAAAATGTTCAGCCGAATTTGATTAAGAAAAAATCTGCAAATCATATTAATGTAATAAACAATACTATAGACAACATTTTAAGATTAGATGTAAATTTGAATAAAAGGGATATTCAAAAATTTTTGACATCAACACGTTTTCTATTTCAAAATCTAGATAGAGTTATATTTTTTGATAATGAACTTAATCTTATAGGAGATACAGATACTCTAGATTTAGATCCAAGAGCATTTTCTCAACGGTTAAATATAATTGAATTTGAAGTATTAAGTGAAAAAAAAACCAAAGAAATAGTTGAAAAAAAAAATATTAATATAAATAAAAAAAACTCAATTTCTTTAAAGGATGTTCTTTTTATCTACATAGATTCAAGAAATTTTGGAAAACCATATACTTTTTCTGAGGAAACTTATGAGCAATTTAAGTTAACAACAATTAAGAATATTAATAAAGATGGAAAAAATGTCGGGTACGTCGCAATTACAGAAAACGCTAATGATGTTAGAGCTGCGATACAAGAAAGAGAAACATTTATCATACGAACTGCAATAGTAGTTGCAGTTGTAATTTTGATTTTTTCATTTGTTTTGAATAGATATTTTTTAAAGCCAATTCAAAACCTTGTTAGTTATACAAAAAATATAAAAGCAAAAAGAAAAGAAAAAACAAATATTGAAAGTTTGAAAATAAGAAATGATGAATTAGGACTTTTGTCAAAATCATTAGATGATATGACTTTAGAACTTCAAAAGAGAATCTCTAATGCAGAAAACTTTTCAACGGATTTAGTTCATGAAATTAGAAATCCTTTGGCATCTTTGAAAAGTGCCTCAGAAATTTTACAAGATACAGATAATGGAGATCAAAGAGAAAAACTAGTTAATATTTTAAGTCATGATGTTGAAAGAATTGAAAGATTAATAACTGATTACTCTCAAATACTAAAAGATGAAGTTGCTTTAAGTAAAGAGAAGATGAAAAAAATTAATCTTGAACCAATTATAAAATCTGTTGTCGATGATTTTAATAATATCTATTCTGCAAAAAGAGGAATAAATATTTCCTTTAAAAATGATGGAAATAAGGATTATTTTATTAATGGTATTGAAAATAGAATTGAGCAAATCATTGCAAATTTATTAGATAATTCTATTTCTTTTAGTGATGATAACACCAATATTTTTGTAGAATTAATCAAAATTGGTCAAAACAACATTTCAATAAAAGTGATTGATGAAGGAAGAGGTTTTAAGGAAAAAGATACAAATAAAATTTTTAAAAGGTTTTACAGTAATAGACCTGATAAATTTGGAAAGCACTCAGGTTTAGGGCTAAACATTGTTAAAAATCTTGTAGATTTGCACGATGCAACAATTACTGCTTCAAATAATCTTAATAAAAAAGGCGCTTCAATAGAAATAAATTTTATAAAAGCCTAATGTTTGTTGATTATTTTTTATTTTATTGTTAGAAGCCACGCCATGGATGATTTTAAAGTAAGAGATATTACAGAAGCAGAATTTGGTAGAAAAGAAATTCAAATAGCTGAAAGTGAAATGCCTGGATTAATGGCATTAAGAGAAGAATATAAAGGCAAAAAACCTCTTAAAGGGGCAAAAATTATAGGTTGTTTACACATGACTATTCAGACAGCCGTATTAATAGAAACTCTTGTAGACCTAGGTGCAGAAGTGAGATGGTCTTCATGCAACATTTTTTCAACACAAGATCATGCGGCAGCAGCCATAGCTAAAGCTGGAATACCGGTTTATGCATGGAAAGGTGAAACAGAGGAAGAATATATTTGGTGTATTAAACAAACTATCGAAGGAAAAAAAGATTGGAAACCTAATATGTTACTCGACGATGGTGGTGATCTGACAGCAATGATGCATAAAGAGTACAAAGATTTATTAAAAGATATAAAAGGTGTGTCTGAAGAAACAACGACCGGCATTAAAGCATTAAACAAAATGGAAAAAGATAAAACTCTAATGGTTCCAGCAATTAATGTTAATGATTCTGTTACTAAATCTAAATTTGATAACCTTTATGGATGTAGAGAAAGTTTAGTTGATGGAATTAGAAGAGCCACAGATGTTATGATGTCTGGAAAAGTTGCAATTGTTGCAGGCTTTGGAGATGTTGGAAAAGGAAGTGCTGCATCATTAAGACAAAGTGGTGCAAGAGTTCTTGTTACAGAGGCAGATCCTATTTGTGCATTACAAGCAGCTATGGAAGGTTATGAAGTTGTTTTAATGGAAGAAGCAATAAGTAAAGCGGATATAGTGGTTACTGCAACAGGAAATAAGGACATAGTTACAGCCGACCATATGAGAGAAATGAAGGATAGAGCAATTTTATGCAATATTGGTCACTTTGATAATGAAATACAAGTTGAGGCACTAAGAAATTATAAGTGGACAGAAGTAAAACCACAAGTTCATGAGATAGAATTACCAAGTGGGAAAAGAATTATTCTTTTAGCGGAAGGTAGATTAGTTAATTTAGGCTGTGCAACTGGCCATCCTAGTTTTGTAATGAGTGCATCATTTACAAATCAAGTAATAGCGCAAATAGAACTTTGGAATAATCATAAAAATTATGAAAATAAAGTTTACGTTTTACCAAAACACTTAGATGAAAAAGTTGCAATGCTGCATTTAAAAAAAGTTGGAGCAAAATTAACTAAACTTTCTAAAGATCAAGCTGATTATATAAGCGTTGGTGTAGAAGGACCGTTTAAACCAAATGCATATCGCTACTAATACTAGCAGTGGTAAAATAAATATTTCTTCAGAAAAAATTACAGCAGAAATTGCAAAAGAATTTACAAATATTTTTGTGAATGGAGATATTGTATTCTTAATAGGAGAAATGGGAGTAGGTAAGACTACTTTTGTAAGATATCTTATTAATGAATTTCAGAAAAAAAATAATTTAGATTTAACAGAAGTAACTAGTCCAACGTTTAATATTCTTAACGAATATCAAATTGAAGATATAAATATTAAACACTATGATCTCTATAGGTTAAAAGAATTTAATGAAATTAATAACCTGGGTATTTTGGAAGATACTGAAAATTCTTTAATATTAATAGAGTGGCCAACTCTTTTATTAGATAATCTGAATAATTTTATAAAGTTAAGTTTTAGTTATTCTAAAGATTATCAAAGTAGAGAGTTAAGTTATGAAAATTTAATTAAAAATGTCTCTTAAAGAATATAGATTAAAAAAAATTAAAGGAGACGCATCCTTTAGACAATTTTATCGAAAATCATTTTGTAAAAAAAATTCAATAATTGTTTATGCGGATAAAGAAAAAGAAAAGAATTTACTTGTATATGATTGTATTAATAAAATTTTAAATAAAAATAATATTAAAGCTCCAAAACTAATAAATGAGAATTATGAGCTAAATTATATTGAAATAGAAGATTTAGGTGAAAAAACAATGCTCAACTTTTTGAAAAATAATCCTAAAAATTTAAAATATTTCAAACAAGCAATAGATTTGTTATCAAAAATCCAAAAAATTAAAGATAGAAAAATTAAAAATCTTAATGGTAAAATTTATAAGGTGCCAGAATATAATAAAAAAATTTTATTTGAAGAGAGTGAATTATTTTGCAAATGGTATGTTCCATCAAATTTAACTAAAAACAAAAAAGGCTTATTTAATAAAAAAATAAAAAATGAAATAAAAAAATTAATTAACAAATTAAAATTGAAAAATAATACATTTGTTCATAGAGATTTTCACATTTCAAATATTATTTTAAATAAAAATAAGACTTCAATAATAGATAACCAGGATGCATTGATCGGTAATAAGGCTTATGATTTAGCTTCAATTATCGATGATGTGAGATTCAAAACATCTATAAAAACAAAGAATAAAATTTTTGATTATTTTTTAAAAAAAAACAAAAAAATAAATATTCTTTATTTAAAGAATGATTTTGAAATATTGTCTGTTCTAAGAAATTTAAAAATAATAGGAATATTTACAAGATTAGCTGTAAGAGATAAAAAGTATAATTATCTTAAAATGATACCATATACTTGGAAATTAATTGAATTAAGGGTTAAGCAAAATATTAATTTAAAAATGCTAAATAAATTACTAAGTGATTATTTTCCAAAACAAATAAAATGAAAATAGAAACTGCATTAATTCTTTGTGCTGGATATGGAAAACGAGTAAAGCCTTTAACAGATATTACACCTAAACCACTTTTAAAAATCAATGATTTAACATTGCTTCAAAGATGCATAAACTTAATCGAAGGTTTGGATATAAATCATATTTTATTAAATACATTTTATCTTCAAGATGAGATTAAAAATTATATAAAAAATAATTACTTTAAAGCTAAGATTTCAATTATTGAGGATGGAGATCAAATTCTTGATACAGGTGGAGGCATCCTAAATTTGATGAATTCATCATCATCAGAAGATTTTTTTATTTTTAATCCAGATACTTTATGGAGTAAAGATTATCTTATTGAATTGGAAGAGATGGAAAGTATTTATTTTAAAAAAAAATTAAATAATGTTTTAATGCTAGTAGATGAGAATCTAAGCTTTGATAAAAATTTAAAAGGTGATTTTAGTCTTCATGGAAATTTAATTTCAAAGAATAGTATAAACAATTTCATTTATACAGGTTGTCAAATTTTAAATAAAAAATCATTTAAAAATTTTAATGTAGAAACTTTTTCAATTAGAAATATTTGGAATGATTTCATTCAGAAAAATCAATTATACGGATATGAGAGTAAAAAAAAATTTTTTCACGTAACTAATCTAGATGTTTTTAAAAAACTACAAGATCTTTAGCACGATTGTTATCTAAATATCTGCATTCAGAAATATTTTCATTATTATCAAATTTAATATAAAGAGGATTTCCAGTAGGAATTTCTAATCTTGAAATTTGATTTTCATCTAGTTTAAATAAAAATTTACACAGAGCTCTAATAGAATTGCCATGTGCAGAAATTAAAATGTTATTTTTTTTTACTAATTCTTTGATATGACTATTATAAATTTTTATTACTCGATCATAGGTATCTTCTAAGGATTCAGTGTCAGGAATGAAATTTTTAGGTACATCTTTATAAATATTTGAATTTAGAGGATGATACGGACTATCCTTATCGAGTTTATCTGGCCTCAAGTTCCAAGATCTTCGAAATTCATGAACTTTTTGCTCTCCAAGTTTTGCTTTCATTTCATCTTTATTCAAACCTGTTAATGCACCATAATGTCTTTCATTTAGTTCCCAAAATTCTTGAACTTGCTTATCATCGTTTAAAATTTTTTTTATTATTGATAAAGTTCGTTTTGCCCGTAGTTGAAAAGAAGTAAAATAATAGTCAATTTTTAACTTATTTATTAATAATAAATCCCCAGCTTTTTTTGCTTCTTCTTCACCCTTATCAGTAATGTCTACATCCACCCATCCTGTAAATCTATTTTCTAAATTCCAAATACTTTGACCATGTCTTACTAAAATTAAATTACTCATATGATTATTTTATTATATATAGATGAGTAAGTGATTTGTAATGAAAAATAAAATAATTTCTATCATTCGTTTACTGTTCTATTTTGCAAATATTATCTTGGCAGGTTTATACTTATTCCCTGGAAGTATTTTAGGATGGATACTTTATGACAACATGTATAAACAACCTCAAATCACAAGTGATATTATAGTTTCAACTAATCATGTATATGCTTTTATTTTGTTAACTATACTTGGAGTTTTTTCATTTAATCATAAAATAAAAGAATTATTTTTATATCTTTTTTCAATTTCAATTATATTTGAATTATTACATCTCATAATTCCTAATAGAGGATTTGAATTTTCAGATTTATTTGGAAATATAATAGGCGTTTTGATTATTTATTTAATGAAAAATATTTTTCATATTTTAAATAGAAAAAAAATCTAATGTTAAAAAAATTGAGATTTATTATCCCGCTTTTATTTTTTGTCGTTGTTGGCTGTTCATCTATACCATCAAACACAAAAGATGGATGTAGAATTTTTAATGAAAAATATCTTTGGTATAAGTTTGCAAAAAAAACTGAAAAAAAATGGGGCACACCAATACATATTCAATTAGCGATTATTAAGATGGAGTCAGATTTTGATTGGCTTGCTAGACCTGAGAGGCAAAAAATTTTTAAAGTTATTCCCTATAAAAGACCTTCTAGCTCACTTGGATACTCACAAGCCGTTAAGGGTACTTGGAAACAGTATAAAGATGAAACAGGAAATAAATTAGCTTCAAGAATTTTGTTTAAAGACAGCGTTGATTTTATTGGTTGGTACACAACCAAATCTTCTCAAATATTAAAAATTTCAAAAAAAGATGCGTTTAAACAGTATTTGGCTTACCATGAAGGTTGGGGTAATTACAAACATTACAAAAAAAATAAAAGAGTAATTGGTCTTGCAAAAAAAGTGGAGAAACAGTCAAAAATTTACCAAAAACAACTTATTAAATGCTCTAATAAGTTAAGCAGAAATAAATATATTATTTTTTAGATAATTGATTTTTTAATTCTAAATCAACAGCATCTATTCTTTTTGTATTTTTAGCTAAAGCTAAATACATTGTTGGTGTTATATATAATGTGAAGAAAGTCGAAATAATCATACCACCAAGTATTGTAGAACCTACTGCTAACCTAGAACCTTCACCTGCACCGGGACCTATATTTCCAATTACCAATGGAATCATTGCAATCATAGTACTTAATGATGTCATTATTATTGGTCTAAATCTTACACTACAAGCATCTTTGACAGCTGTTTCAATATTTTTTCCTGTTGTTCTTATTTGATTTGCATAATCAACAATTAAGATGCTGTTTTTTGTTGAGATACCTATAAGTATAATTAGAGCGATTTGTGAAAAAATATTTATTGAGCTATTTAAAAATAGAATAAATATTAAGCCACCAAATATTGCTAACGGAACTGTCAATACAATAATAAATGGATGAATGAATGAATTAAAAGTTGCAGCCATTACTAAATATGCTGTTAAAAGTGCTAGAGCAAATATTAAAAATAATTCATTGCTAGTCTCTTTCACCTCCTCTGATTTACCTTTCCATGTGATTTGGTTTTGAGGTGCAACTTCAGCCATAACATTTTCAAAGTAGTTAATTGCTTCAGTAAGTGTGTAGTTTTCATTAATATTAGCAGAAATTGTCACTGCTCGTTGTCTGTTGTATCGAGCTAGCTCTTTGGCGGCACCTTCTTGTTTAAAATTAACTAAGTTAGCAAGTGAAATTAATTTACCATTCGTTTCTGATCTAACAAAAATTTTTGATATACCATCTTTGTCTCTTCTATCTGCTAGGTATTGTTGAATGATTATCGGATACTCTTTTCCTAGTCGATTAAACGTTGTAACTCTTTTTCCGCCATATAATGTTTCAAGAGTTTTTCCAATTGATTGAGTAGATATTCCGAGATCCTTTGCTTTATTTTTATTAATAATTAGTTTTACTTCAGGTTTATTTCGATTGTAATCAGATTCAATTCTTGAGAGATTTTTGTTGGATCTTAATTTTCTTATCACCAAATTTTGAATATTTTCTAGTTCGTCGTAAGTTGATCCATAGATAACCATTTGTACTGGTTTATTATAATTAGATACACGTATAGACTGAGGTGAAATTGGAAATGCCACTGCTTGAGGAACAGTTACTATTTTTCCAATAGCTTGCCTCATTACAGTTTGTGAATTTTTGCTTCTATTTTTCCAATCATCCAATAAAGCAATGATAATAAAGCTATTGTAAGAATTTGCAGAACTACCAAAACCTGGAACTCTCATTATAAATCTTGAATATGGGCTATCTTCTGCTTGAAGGAGAGGTATTAATCTTTTTTCAACTTCTTGTGCTTTTTCTTGTGTATATTCAAAAGAGCTACCTTCATCAGTAAATCCAATAACTAAATAGGCGCCTCTATCTTCTAATGGTAAAAGCTCTTTTTTAGCAAATGAAAATAATCCTATAGATACAAAAACAATAAAAATTATAAATAGAGAAACTATTCTTGTTTTATTCAATAAGATATCAAGAGTATCTCTGTAAAAATTTGCACATGCTTGAAAAATTTTTTCAAATTTTTTCAAAAAAACATTTTTATCAGTTCGCTTATTTAAAAATTTACTAGCTAACATTGGTGATAGAGTTAAAGCTACAAATGAAGATATGACTATTGAAAATGATAATGCGATAGCTGTTTCTCTAAATAGAGAGCCTGAAATTCCATCTATAAATATTAATGGTAAAAAGACAGCTATTAATATTAAAGTTGTTGCTATAATTGCAAATGAAATTTGTTTAGATCCTTTGTAGGCAGCTACTAGTGGGGTTTCTCCATTCTCTATTCTTCTATAGATCGCATCAGTCATGATAACTGAGTCATCAGTAATAATTCCTATGGCGAGTATAAAACTTAATAATACAAAGATATTAATTGAAAGACCAAATAAATATAAACCGAGGAATGAAGCAACTAAACTTACTGGTAAAGCAATTGCCGGCACAATCACAGCTTTTAAATTACCTAAAAATAAATAAATTATTATTACTACTAAAATGAAAGCTATTATTAGTGTTTTATATACCTCTTCAATAGCAGCTTCCACATAGTTAGCTCTATTAAATGCTATTTCTAAGTTTAGGTCTCTAGGTAATGATTTTTTTACTTCTTTAATTTTTTCTTTAATTTGATCAGAAAGTTCAACGGTAGATGCACCACTTCTAGCATAAATACCAATACCAACTGTTTTTAAGTTAAGTTGATCTTTAGTTTGAGCTTTAAATAATGTTTTTTCAGAAACAGGTCCAAATTCCACATTTGCAATATCCGAGAGTAAAACAATTTTATTTTGTGTTTTTTTGATTGGTAGTTGTTTAATCGTATCTATGTCATTATAAGATTTATCCAAATTTAATGTTAAGTCTATATTTGCAGCTTCTAATGTTCCAGCTGGCAATCTAATATTTTCTTTTCTTAATGCGTTTTCAAACTCTTGAATTGTAAGATTATTCGCAGCTAATTTTATTGGATCAACCCATACTCTAATACTTAATTCTCGCAAACCACCAACTCTAATTCTACCCACGTTTTTAACACTTGAAAAAGTATCAACTAAAAATCTTTCAGCATAATCCCCAAGTTCTAGATCAGTCCAAGTTTTGGATGATAATGCAAGCCACATTGTAGTGGTAAACCCTGCTGCTCTTTTAAGGATTTGAGGTGGGTCTGACTCTGATGGTAGATTGTCTACTACTCTTGCAACTCTTTCCCTGATATCGTTTGCAGCATTATCAAGATCAATGCTGGTATCAAATTCTACATTAATTGTACTTCTTCCATTTTCTGATTTGGAGTCGATATTTTTAATTCCTTCTGCTCCACCAATAACGTCCTCAATAACTTGAGTCACTTCTTGATCAACTATATCTGAAGCTGCTGACTTATAATCCACTTGTATTTGAACAACAGGTGGCTGAATACCGTCAGGTAATTCTCTTACAGGCAGTTTCCAAAATACAAATAATCCAAAGATTATTAGTATTAAAGACATTACCCATGATACTGTAGGTCTCTTTATACTTAATTCAGTTATATACATTTATTTATTAATAGGTTTAATTTTACCCATTGGTCTTATTTTTTTAAGACCTTCTGCTGCAACTATATCCCCAACATTTAATCCAGATAAAATTTCTACATCACCACTTTTTCTAGCTCCGATTTTAACTTCAGTTTTTTCTGCAACATTTTCTTTAGAAATTTTATAAACATAAGATTTTTCACCTTCCATTATTATACTGGTATCAGGAATACTTAAGCCATCTCTTGAATTTACTTTAACATTTACCTCCAAAAGTGAACCAGACATTAAACTTAAATCTCTATTTTCAATTCTAACTCTTGATAACAAGCTTCTAGTATCAGCGTTAATTCTACTTGAAACAAAATCTATAGTTCCATTAAAAACTTTATCTTTGTAGCTAGATACTCTTGCCTCAATTGGTAAATCTTTTTTAATCAAGGCTGAATAATTTTCAGGAATTTTAATATCAGAATAAATTATAGAATTATCATCTAAGGTAATAATAATTGTACTATCAGAAACAAGAATGTCTTCAGTTAAACCCGTGTAACCCAAAACACCATCGAATGGTGCAATAATATTTCTGTCATTTAATTTAACAATAGTTTCTCCTTTTTTAATAAAACTATTTAATTTTAATTCACCTTGAAGTTCATTTTTTTTAATTCTAAATGATTTAGTTTTATTTGATACAGCAGTCCCAAATGTATCAATGCTTTCATAAAATTGTTTATTTGTTACCTCAGTAACAATAATTCCTGGAGGAGGTCTTTTACTGAATTTCTTTTTGAAATGATTACCAATCATGGTTCTGCCAATGATCACGATTGCGATTATTAAAAAAAATGTAAATACTGTTAAAATTATTTTATTTTTTCTTTTCATTAAATTCTTCCGTATTCAGCCCAAGAGCCGTCGTATATTTTGGGCTCATATGTATCATTTATTAGATAATATGCAAAAGCCAAAACACAAGCTGTTACGCCTGAACCACAAGAAAATACTACATTATTATTTTTTAAATCATTTAAATTAGAATTAAATAGTTGTTTTAAATCAGATTTGTTCTTAAAGGTTTTATCTTCATTTAATACTTGGTTAAATGGTATACATTGAGAGTTAGGAATTGAACCATTTCTTAATCCAGGTCTAGGCTCACTTACTTTTCCTTCAAACCTATCTTTGCTTCTAGCATCAATCACAGAGAATTTATTTTGAGCAATGTTATCATCAATTTGTTTTTTATCTTTTACTAAATCTGTTCGGGATGTAGCCTTATAATTAGTTTTAGTTATTTTAGTTAACTCTGACGTAATTTCTTTATTTTCTAATATCCATTTTTTTAATCCACCATCTAAAACATTAACCAAATTAATATTATGTCCATAATATATAAAGTTGTACCAACATCTGCATGAACTTATCACATCCGAATTATCATAAATAACAATCTCATCATTATTATTAATTCCTAAATTTGAAATTATATTTTCCCATGTTTTTGAATCCACTAACATATGTGGCAAATCAATATCTGTTCTTGAATTTTTATCTAAGTCAAAAAAGATACTATTAGGAATATGTTCTAGTTTATATTCGTTTTCAGGATTTCTATTTACATTTGGCATGTGCCATGAGCAGTCAATAATTTTTAATCTATTTTGATTTTCTTGTAAGTAGGTTGTTGTAACCAGAGGCATTAGTTTTTATCTAAATAATTTTGATGATACTCTTCTGCTTTACAATAATTACTAACCTTTGAAATTTTTGTTACGACTTTTCCATTTAATTGATTGTTTACTTTCTCTAAAACTTCTTGTGCAATTTTTTTTTGCTCGTCATTGTTGTAAAATATCTCACTTCTATATTGTGTACCAAAGTCAGGTCCTTGCGAATTTAAAGTTGTGGGGTCATGAATATCAAAAAAAATTTCTAATATATTTTTGTATTCAATTTTATTTGGATCATATTCTAGTTTTACTACTTCTGCATGACCTGTTGATCCACTACAAACTTCTCTGTAATTGGTTGTTGAATTATTTCCACCACAATATCCAACTTCTGTTTTAGTTATCCCATCTATCTGACTAAATTTTTTTTCAGGACCCCAAAAACAACCAAGTGCTAAAACTGCTATTTCCATTGATTAAACCTTAAATTGAATTACAAGTTATTATTATGCTCACTAAAAATCAATTAGGATTTTTATACATGTTTATGTCCATTTGTGCATTTTCAATAATGGATTTAATTGTGAAATGGTCTGAGCATTATCCTTTAGGTCAAGTTTTATTCTTTAGAGGATTTTTCGGTGTGTTATTTTATTTTTTAATCATTCCAAAAGAAAGATTGCATAACTTTTATTACACGAAAAGAGCAGGATTACATTTTCTAAGATCATTTTCTGGTTTGATTGCGTTAGTTGCAATTTTTATTGCTTTAAGAAGTTTACCACTAGCCACTGTGGTCAGTATTTCTTTTGCTGCTCCAATATTTACAACAATTTTTTCTATTTTTTTACTCAATGAAAGAGTGGGAGTTTATAGGTGGCTTGCTGTGATTGTAGGATTTATAGGTATATTAATTATAACTGAGCCTGGCATTTCCTCTTTAAATATTTTTTATATTTTTCCTATAATTTTTTGTATTGGATTATCTTATGTTGCTATTACAATTAGAAAATTATCAACTACTGAACCTGTCTGGTTAATTTCATTATATTTTTCTATTTCAATTACACTCTTGAGCTTATTTTCTTTGCCATTAGGTTGGATTATGCCTTCAATAAAAGATTTCATGATTTTAGCAATGATTGGAATTTTTGGTGGAGTTGCTAACTTATGGTTAAGTCAGTCATACAAATATTCTGAAGTATCTCTTGTTACACCTTTAAAATATTTAGCCTTAGTTTTTGCTATAATTTTTGGATATTTAATTTGGAATGAAATACCAACAATTAAGAGTTTATTTGGTGCAGCTTTAGTTATTATTTCTACATTGATCATTTTTCGAAGAGAAATTTACAAAAAAAAAACTATTTCATCTAAAACTTTAAATGACTAAAAAACCAAAGTATTGGACAGAAGCTAAAAAATATCTTTCAAAAAAAGATAGGGTTATGGGAAAATTGATTAAATCTTATAAATCCCCTTCTGAGGTAGTTTTGACATCTCGAAAAGATGTATTTTTTTCACTTTGTAAAAGTATTATCGGTCAGCAGATTAGTGTTGCTGCAGCAAATTCAGTTTTTTTAAAATTTAAAAAAACTTGCAAAGGAAAAATAAATCCAAAAGTGATATCTAAATTAACTAATACTCAACTTCGAAAATGTGGTTTAAGTAGACAAAAAATATTGGGTATAAAAAGTTTATCCAAGCAAATGATTGAAAAATCTTTTAATCCAAAATTAATTGCAAAAATGAATGATGAAGAAGCAATAGAGTATTTATCACAATTAAGACAAATAGGCAGATGGTCAGCTGAAATGATATTGTTATTCACTTTTAATAGACCTAATATTTGGCCGATTCAAGACATAGGCTTGCTAAGAGCTATTTCAAAAAATTATAACAAAAAATATCTTCCACCAGAAAAGTTTGTAAATTTGTTAAACAAAAGATTTACCCCTTTTTGCTCAGTTGCTACCTGGTATCTATGGAGAAGTATTGATCCTGAGCCAATACAATATTAAGCACCTTCGATAATTTGATGGTTTCTAATCACGCTATCTCCAAGGATTGCATGTGCTGCTTGATATTCCTCTGAGTAAAAAAATTTTTTTGTCATCTCAAATGATTCAAATTCTATTACAACTGTTCTTATAAATTCTTTTCCCTCAGTTGTTACTTTATTTCCACCTCTAACCAAAAATTTACCCTTGAATTTATCAACTGCATCTTTGGCTTTCACAGCATATTTTTTTAATATTTCTTGATCATTTATTTTTTCATAAACGCAAACAACGTAACCTTTCATTAATTCTCCTTTTAAAAATAGATTATTATGATATTAAATTTTATGGCTGAAAAATTAATTATTTCTTTTGAAGATTACAATAAAATAGTAGAAAAACTTGCGATAGAAATACATAAAAAATTTAAACCTACTGTTCTAGTAGGCATTATGAGAGGTGCAGCACCTATATTAGATATTTTATCTCGAATATTAAAATTACCAATAGCTTATATTGTTATACAAAGTTATTCAGGTGATGGCATGGAAGATAAACAAGGAGAGCTAATGTTTGCGAGGGAAATAAGCTCATTAGCTAAAGAAGATGATTTTAAAAAAGTATTATTAATTGATGATTTATCTGACACAGGTTTAACTTTAAACAAAAGTATTGAATGGTTGAAAAATTACGAACCTACAAAAAATTATATTCAAGAAATAAAAACAGCTTGTTTATGGAAGAAAAAATCTTCGACTTTTGAACCTGATTTTTGTCCAGTAAAATTAGATTCAGATCCTTGGATTGTTCAACCCACTGAACATTATGAAGAATTAAATATTGAGGATATAATTAAAAAAAATAATCAGGGCTAGTAAAAAAACCAGCCCTGAAAAAATTTAGCCTACGATAAAGCTTATCAAACTTAAAATTGCAATTACCCAAATTGCTGGAGAAGTTGAAGAAAACTTCCCTGTAAATAATTTGATTAATGCATAAGAAACAAAAGCTAAAGCTATACCATTACTGATACTATAAGTTAAAGGCATTGCTATCATCGCAAGAATTGCTGGTGCAGACTCTGCAATATCATTCCATTCTATATCTGTAATATTTCTTACAAATAAAACTGAAACAAACAATAAAGCAGCACCGTCAATTTGTTTTGGTAAACTTGTTGCTAATGGAGCAAAAAATATACATGCTAAAAATAACAAACCAATAACTAGCGAGGTCATACCAGTTTTTCCACCAGCTTTTACACCAGCTCCCGACTCAACATAACTAGTTACTGTAGTAGTACCCATCATTGCTCCAGCAACAGTACCTACACTGTCAGATAACATTGCTTTATTAATATCTTGGACTTTTCCTTGTTTATCAACTTTACCAGCTACATTTGCTACAGAAGTTAAAGTTCCAGCTGTATCAAAAAAATCGATAAACAATAAAGTAAATATAACTGTCGACATACCAGCAGTCATTGCAGCTGATAAATCAAACTCAAACAAATATGTCATTGGTGGAGGCGAGCTCACTAAACCATTAAACTTAGCAAGGCCTGATGCCCATGCAATGATACTAAAAGCCAATATACCAATAATAATATTTCCTTTAACATTCATTTTTTCTAAAACGATTATTGCAATAAATGTTGCACAACCAAGTAGAACTATTGGATCACCTAAATTTCCAAGTTTTACTAAAGTTACAGGATCATCAACTACAACTTCCATTATTTGTAATCCGATAATTGCTAAAAATAATCCAATTCCAGCACCTATTCCTAATTTTAAACTTCTTGGTATAGAATTGATTAACCATGCTCTTATTGGTGTAAGCGAAATGATTAAGAATAATACTCCTGCCACTAATACAGCGCCTAATGCTTCTTGAGGAGTGTATCCCATTCCGGCACATACCCCAAAAGCAACAAAAGCATTTATTCCCATTCCTGGCGCTAAACCAATTGGCCAAGTTTTTCCATAGAATGCCATAATGAAACAAGCAAGAGCAGTAGCTAAGATAGTTGCTGTATAAACTGCACCAAAATCAAAAAATCCTTTTTCTGGTCCCGCAAATTCACCTGACAAGATAAACGGATTTAAAAACATAATATAGGCCATTGTTAAGAATGTAGTAGTTCCTGCAATTACTTCTGTTTTAAAATCAGTTTTGTGTTTTTTATAATTAAAATAATTATCAAGCATTTTTCCTCCTAAAATTCATAAATAAGTGATTCTTTATTAAATTACTTATTAAAACTAAAATTTATTCACATAATTCAACTCACAAGTTTATATTATGCATAAATTTTAATGATATTTATATGTTATGAACAAGTTTATTTTATTTTTTTTAATCTTTAATTTTTTAATTGGATGTCAAACAGTTAAAGAAAAAACAGACGAAATTGTAAAAAAAGAAAATGAAAAGCTAAGTACATTTATTGGCAAGCCTGTTTCAAATTTAAAATCAGAGTTAGGTATTTCAGATGAAGATTTCTTAAATGAAAGTGGAAATAAAGTAATGATTTATAAAACTAGAAAGTATGGGATACCTTGCGAACGAAAATTTGAGGTTGATGGAAATGAGATTGTAATCGGTTTTATTTCGAAGGGATGTTTTTGATCAAACTTGCGGAGATTAAATCTCCGCAAGTAAGGTTATTTACTTTATTTCTATAAGTTTTTTCTTTTTATGTTCAGGTACAATTCTTTCACAAGAAATAGTTAAAAGACCATCTTTAAGCTCTGCACCATTTACTTTTACATCATCAGCAATTGTAAACGATCTTGCAAATTGTCTTTGAGATATTCCTTTATGAATTATTTCCCCATCCACAGTTTTATCTTCAGATTTATTAACTTGTTTTGTTCTAACAGTTAACAAATTATCCTCAAACTCAACTTCAACATCATTTTTATTAAAACCAGCTAAAGCAACTTCTATAGCATAGTTGTCTTTTCCAGTTCTTCTGATGTTATAAGGCGGGTAGTTTGATTGCATTGTCAAACTTCCATTGCCTAACATATTTTCAAATTGATCAAACATATCGTCGAATCCAATTGAAAATGGCCTTAGTGAGTTAAATATAGATAGATCCTTACTTGTCATAGTTTCCTCCTTTTATTAAGCAAGTTTATTTGGTAAGCCCCATTAGGCGACTTACTGAACTTATATAGGTACGAAACTTTCTATTTCAATAGTGTTATATCTTATTTGAAATTTTTAAGGCAAATGCATAATCAACTGCGATTTCTTCTATAGCTCCATCTCTACCAGATTTACCACCATGACCAGCATTCATTTCTGTTTTTAAAAGTAATAAATTATTATCAGTTTTATAGTCTCTTAATTTTGCAGTAAATTTTGCAGGCTCATCGAACAATACTCTATTATCACTTAAGCTTGTTGTAATTAAAATATGTGGGTAATCCATTTTTTTTATATTGTTATAAGGTGCGTAAGAATAAATATAATCAAAATGTTCTTTAATATCTTTAGCATTTCCAAATTCATCAAATTCACCGATCGTAAGTGGTAATGAATGATCTAGATTTGTAGTTAATGAATCTACAAAAGGAACAGCCATTATTATTCCTAAAAATAATTCAGGAGCACTATTAACAACTGCTCCCATCAATAAACCACCAGCAGAACCACCCATTCCAATAATTTTTTTTTTAGAAGTATATTTTTTTTCAATTAAATATTTTGCAGCGTAGATATAATCTTCAAACGTATTTTTTTTATTTAAAAGTTTACCTTCTTTCCACCACTTCATACCTTTTTCCATACCTCCCCTAATATGCGCAGTGGCCCAAATAATATTTCTATTAATCAAACTAAGTCTAGTAGATGAAAATATTGGGTTCATAGAACTTCCATAAGATCCATATCCATATAATAGTAAATTAGCCGAACCATCTAATTTTGTATTTTTATGTCTTGTAATTGTTAGAGGAACCAATCTTCCATCATGAGATTTGTAATCAATCCTTTCAACCACATAATCATCAGGATTATGACCTGATGGAATTTCTTGTTCCTTGACAAGAGATTTTTCTTTAGTTTGAAGATTGTATTTATAAACTCTCGAAGGTGTTTTTGGTGAAGAATAGCTCAAATATACAGTATCTGTATTTTTATCTCTCTGCATTAAAGATACTCCAGGAACAGTTACAGTTTCTTCTGAAAAAATCAGCTCTTCTTCTAAACCTGTTTTAATGTTTTTTACGAAGATTTTATCTAATGCATTTGATGTTTCTGATCTTAAAATCCAATTATTTAAAAAAGTACATCCTCCAATTAAGACCTCTTCTTTAGGTGGAATAAAGTCTGTCCACTTTTGCTTTTCTAGACTATTTGAAATTTCAACTTTAAAATCTTCTGCATTCTCATTTGTATGATTATAAAATTTATTATCCCAGGAATTTACAGAATATAAAACGCCTTTTTTTCTCTCTTTGATAAGTTTGGGTTTTGGTTTTTCTTCATCTGACTTAAAATAATATTGCTCAGATGTGTTATGGTCTGATGTAGAGATAAAAAAATATTTCTCATCTGAACTTAAACTTATACTTACAGTAAAAGCATCACTTTTTTCATTGAAAATTAACTCATCTTCTTCAACTTTAGTTCCAAGTTTATGTCGATATATAGTTCTTGCTCTATGGTTATCGTCTAGTTTTGAATAAAAAATATATTTGTCATTTAAGCTAAAAGTAATACTTCCAGAAGTATCTTTAATTTCTGGAGAAATTATTTTTTTACTTTGAATATCTCTTATAAATATTGAATAGTATTCTGATCCTTTTGTATCTAATGAATAACCCAGATATTTATCATTAAAGCTAACTTCTAAATCACCAACACCAAAATATTCAACACCTAATTTTTCTTTTTCCTGATCACCATTCCAAATTTCTTCATCAATTGAAGAGTCAATTTTTTTTCTCAATTTAATGGAGTAATTTCCTTTTGTAGTAGTTTTAGTCCAATATTCATACGTATGATCTCTATATGGAAGAGACTCATCATCTAATTTAATTCGTCCTTTAATTTCATTAAATAAAGTTTTTTGTAAATCTTTTGTATCTTTAAGATGATGGTCTGCATAAATATTTTCATTTTCTAGATATTCTTTAACTTCTGGATCAAGTTTATTTTTATCTTTTAAAACTTCCAAAATATTTTCTTGATGTATCCAGCTATAATTATCTTCCCATGTAACATTATGACATGATTTTAATTCTGGTTTTTTTTTAAGATATGGTATTTTCATTTTGAAACGAGATACATGAATATAGCAATTTATACAGTAGTAATTTTGACGTTATTCTATTTTATTCTCAAATTTCTAACTAATATTTCGCCAAAAAAAATATCAAAAAGTCTCAGGATCCTAATTATTTTTGGATCAGTAATTTTAGCTATCTTATTTGCTATTGGAGGAAAGTTTTTATTATCTTTACCTTTAACACTAATTAGTTTGGGTTTAATGAAGTTAAAAGGTTTATCTTTATTTCAATTATTTTCATTATTTAGACTTATTCAAACTTTGAGAAGCTCTGGTAGATTTAACTTTGGTCAAGCAAATGCAACAAATAATACAACCATGTCTGTTGCCGAAGCTTATAAAATTCTTAACTTAGATAAGAATAAAAAAATTACCAATGAAGACGTTAATAAAGCTTATATAAAAATTCAAAAAAAAATACACCCAGATGTATCTCCTGAAACCTCAAGGTTATCATCGATTGTTAATGAAGCTAAAGAAATTGTATTAAGAGATATTAAATAAATTGTTTAACAGATTTAAATACATCATCTACACTTATTAAATTGGGATCTAATCTTGTATCATGAGTAATTTTATCAATAGAGATATTTTGAGGAATAATTCTATTTTGAAATTTACTATAGCTTGTATAAGCCTCAGGTGTATCAAGCATAATTATAAAACTTGGAATTTTTCTTTGTGAAGCTATATGATGACCAAAAGAGTCATTGCCAATAAATAAAGTACTTGATGAAATATAATAAATTACTTCTGAAATATTCTCATTGGCCAAAGATTTACAATTGGGAATATTTAGTTCTTTTATAATTTCATCAGCAGCATCACTTTCATCTGGACCACATAATAAAAAATAATGAAATTTAGATCCTAAATTTTCAAATTTTTTTATAAGAGATAGATAATTTTTATAACCCCACTTTGTTGTAGGTCCTGATGAACCAATACCAAGAATAATTATCTTTTTATTTTCAATTTTATAATTTTTAAGCTTTTTCTCATCCACATTGAATTTTGTTTCAGTAGGACAATTTTCTATTTTCAATATTTTTTCAGTAAATCTCTTAGCTGTTTTTACTAAGTGCAAGTTTTTCTTCTTAAATAAGGGATATTGATAAATATTTTTTATACCAGAAATTTTACATGCAAGAAAATATCTTACGCTTGGATAAAAAATAAAAATATTATCCAATTTTAAATTATTGAAAAAAGCTGAGAGATTTAAAATATCCAAAAATTTTTTGTGATACTTATCTAAATATATAACTTCTTTAATTTTAGGATCTGTCTTTAAAATTTTATCTAATTTAGAACATAGGGTTATAATTGTAACAGGACCAAACCTTTCTGCAATTTGATGGCAATAGCTTAAATGAAGCAAATTAGCCCCAATCCCTTTATAGCTGAGAAAAATTCCTGTTTTCATACTAATGAAATATTTATTATAATTATTATATATAAATTACTATGACAGAATTAAGAGGAATATTTGCTGCAACTATTTCAGTATTTAATGATGATTTAAGTTTAAATATTGAAAAAACAATTGAACATTCTGAAAAGATTATTAATGAAGGATGTCATGGAGTTGTGATGTTTGGCAGCACTGGTCAGGCACAATATATTTCTGTCTCGGAAAAAATTAGTCTGATTAATCAATTATCAAAAAGCAAATATAGTGACCAATTCATAATAGGAACAGGATTGAATTCATTAATTGAAATAATCAATTTTATGAAAACTTCTTGTTCTTTAAACTTTAATAATTTTTTAGTAATGCCACCCGCATTTTATTCTTATGATGAATTAGGGGTAAAAAAGTTTTACGAAAAAATAATTGAATCAGTTCCAACATCAAAAATAATTTTGTATAATTTCGAAGCTCTTTGTGGTTTCAAATTTAATGAAAATTTAGTAAAAGACCTTAAAAAAGAATTTCCTGATCAAATAGTTGGCATCAAAGACACTACAGGAAATTTATTCAAAAAAATTAAAATTGATAATTTTTCTTATTTTTCAGGAACAGAGCTTAATTTATTAGAAGGTCTTAAATTTGGTTATGCAGGAATAATAACTGCAAATGCAAATGTTTCAGCTTCTTTATCAAGAAAGGTTTATGATGATTTCCTTTCAAAAAAAGAACAAACAGTTAATGAAAAATTACATAATATAAGAAAATTGTTTGATAAATATAATACCATTAAGGGGCTTCATGCTTATCTAAGTCAGTCTGATAAATTATTAGAAAATATTTTACCTCCGTTATCTTTACTTAAGGAAGGAGACAAAAAAGATTTAATTCAAAATTTGAAAAAATTAGATTTTCAATTAACTTTAAAATCAGTTGCATAAAATGTTGCTTGCAAGATTTCTAAATAAAATTTTTAAAAAAGATGGGTTTATATTAATCGATGTAGATAAAAAGAAATATATTATTGGTGAACCAAAAAAAAGAGAACCAATTACAATTAAGTTATTAGATAAAAAATTACATTACAAATTATTAATTAATCCAGATTTATATTTTGGTGAAGCTTACACAGATGGAACTCTTCAAATTGAAAATTCAGATGTAACTGAATTTTTAGATATTGCTTTGATGAATATTGGAAGAAATGAATTTAATTACATCAGTTATTTAACGAATAGATTGAGAGGATCATATCGTTATTTAACAAATTTTAATTTTATAAAAAAATCAAAAATGAATGTCTCACATCATTATGATATTTCTGATGATTTATATGATTTATTTTTAGACCCTAAAAGACAATATTCTTGTGCATATTTTAAAAACGAAAATGATGATTTAGAAACTGCTCAAAATAATAAAATTCAACATATAATTAAAAAATTAAATATTAAAAGAGATCAAAAAGTTTTAGATATTGGATGTGGTTGGGGAGGTTTGGCTCTCGAAATCGCAAGAAAAACTGATTGTGAAGTCACTGGTATAACATTATCTGAAAACCAACTCAAATACGCTACCCAAAAAGCAAAAGAATTAAATCTCGATAATCAAGTAAAATTTAAATTAATCGATTATAGAGAATTAAATGAGAAGTTTGATAGAATTGTAAGTGTAGGAATGTTTGAACATGTTGGAAGAAAATTTTATAAAAAATTTTTTAAACAGGTTGAAAGATTGTTAAAAGACGATGGAGTTTCTTTAATTCACACAATTGGATCTGTAATGCCACCTAGAGATCCTCATCCTTGGATTACAAAATATATATTCCCAGGAGGATATACGCCTAGTTTAAGTGAGGTTACAAAACCTGTTGAAAAAGCAGGTTTAGTAGTTTCTGATATTGAGGTGTTGAAACTTCACTATTCTTACACTCTAAAAAATTGGAAATTGAATTGTTTAAAAAACAAAGAGAAAATTATTAAAATGTTTGATGAAAAGTTTTTTAGAATGTGGGAGTTTTATCTTGCAGGTTGTGAAATGGCATTTAAATGGGGTGACCAGGTTGTTTATCAATTTCAATTAACAAAAAATTATACTTCAACTCCAGCCACAAGAGACTATATTTACCAATAAATACTTGATAAATATCAAATCTCTTTATGAAAAAATCTAAAAAGAAAAATAAAAAATCACGTAAAAAAGGGAAAATCTCTAAAAAGGGAAGAAATTTCAAAAAAAAACCTCTAATAAAAAAAGTAAAGAAAATTAAAAGAAGTAAAAAAATTTCAAAAAAGAAACCCAAAAGTTTCAGAAAAAATAAATCTAAAAATTTCAAGAAAAGTTTAAGAAAAATTAAAATAAAACCAAAAGAAACTTTTGTATCAAAAATTGTTAGACTTCAATTTGCATTAAAACCAAATTTTAATTTCAATTTTTCAATAAATATTGAAAAGTATATTCAATCTTTTTTTGATAAAATTGAATCAACAATTACAAATTATAAAACTTTAAGGGCTGATGAGAAAAGACGAATACAATTAGAAGAGATAAAAAGAGAAGAAGATTTAAAAAAAGAAGATGAAAAAAGAAAAAAAGAGCAAGCAACATTAGAATTAAAACTTAAAAAACAAGCAATTAAAGATGAAATAAAATTAGAAAAAGAAAGAGCAAGAGATATCAAAGCATTTTTAAGGAAAGAACAAGCTCTAATAAGAATTGAGCAGGCAGAAAAACAAAAACAATTTTTACAAAAATTAAAATTAGATAAGCAAATTGAAAAATTTAGAATTAGAGAGATTAAGGAGCTTGAAAATCTCGAGAGAATTTCACTTAAAGAAGAGAGAGAAGATTATGCAGAACTCCAACAAAGAATAGATAAATTAAAAGAAAAATACAGGATAATTAGAGATCAGAAAATTAGAGAAAGAGTAGAGGCTTTAGGAGTAAAATTAATTGGAGATGAAGATAGAGAAACTTTATTACAAAAAGAAAAAGAATTTACATTAGCAAGACAAAAAGTTGAGTTTGCACTTGAAAGCTTTTATAGGAGTGCAAGTAGTTTGGTTTTTCAATTGAATAAGCGACACATTACCAGACATATGTCAATTTTACGTTGTATAGATAGAAGGTTTGAAACTGGTGAGATATTTATCAGATGGGACGAGTCTTCAGATGATGAATGGTTATTACTTATTTATATAAAAAACAATTCTCCAGATGAGGGGATAGTAATTGAAGACAAAACTAATCCAGAAAAAAATCTTTCCCATGAATACAAAAATAATGAAATTTTTAAAGCCTCTGACATGATGGTAGATTCTTTAACACAATTAATTGGTAGAATGAGATCAAAATCTGAAAATTAAAATTAATGTTTGCAAGTTTTATTACATTATTAATTTTATTTTTTATCATTAAATATATTTTTGCCTGGATCGATTATTTTAATAAATTAGATGATAGATTAGGTGACTCTCTTTGGAGATGGAGTTACGATTATCACGTAATTGGAGAAAGAGATATCTCTGATCTAGATGATAAAGATTTTGTAAGGCTAAGAAGAAAAAGGAATAAAGTAGTTACTTATATGTACATTGTTTTCTTCATAATGTTTTTTATTTCTATGTGGTTTTTAAGTGAAGTATTGATATTTTTTTTTCAATAATTTTTTAATTGTTTTTTATTTTTTAAATACAAAAAGAAAGCAACAAATTCATAAAGTAGATTAAAAATTGGAAAAATTATTGGAAGTTTAAAAAATTTATATAAAAATCTATACTTTGGCATTTTACTCCACAGTATTAAAAAAGCTTCTGCACCACCAATTATCTTATTACCTTCTTTTACATGCAGTCTTCTTAAAAGATCTTTATCAGATTTATTAGTTTCTTTAGATGCAACTTTGTTATTTGTGATATCCACCCAATCAATTTCACTACATTCTTCTTTTTTATAGAGATCAATTTCAGCTTTACAGATTTTACAGGAATTATTGAAATATACCTTCATAGTTTTAAGATAATATTCTTATTAAAACTTACAAGTGAGTTAAATCTATTAGTTGAATTATTAATGTAATTAACTACATACCAGATATGTCAAACTTCTTCAAAAACACAGATATTTCAAAAAATATTGCTGATGAAATTGTATCAGAAACTTTGAACTCATGTGATGATGGTGAACTTTATTTAGAGGATTCAAAAGCAGAGTCAATTTTGTTAGACGATAATAAAATAAAAAGTTCTAGTTATGCAACAGATCTAGGATTTGGTTTTAGGGCAATTTCAGGAGAGGTAGTTGCTTATTCTCATTCTAATGAAATATCTAAAGATTCTCTAAAAAAATCTTCTGATAATTTAAAAGCCACCCTTAAATCAATTAAGGGAACCTATAACCATTCAATACCAAAAACTAACAAGAAATTTTATGAAGATATTAATCCCATAGAGCAAAAAGATTTAAATTCAAAAATAGAAATTTTAAATAATGTTAATAACTATATAAGATCAAAAAATCCTAACACCAAACAAGTAACAGCAAGTTTTAGTGGTGAACAAAAATCAATAGAAATCATAAGAGCAGGTGGTGAAACCCTAAATGATGTTAGACCTTTAATAAGGTTCAATGTTTCTGTTATGTTGGAGAAAAATGGAAGAAAAGAATCTGGCGTATATGGCATTGGTGGCAGACAGTCATATGATACTTATTTAAAAGATAATAATTGGAAAAATGTTTGTGATGAAGCTTTAAGAATTGCCTCGGTAAATTTAGAAAGTAAGCCTGCACCTGCTGGAGAAATGCCTGTTGTTTTGGGACCAGGATGGCCTGCAATCCTTATTCACGAAGCAATTGGTCATGGATTAGAAGGAGATTTTAATAGAAAAAAAACATCTGCCTTTCATAATTTAATGGGAGAAAAAGTTGCAAGCGAAGGAGTTACAATTGTAGATGATGGAACAATTGATAATAGGAGAGGCAGTTTGACAATAGATGATGAAGGAACACCAACAGAAAAAACTGTTTTAATTGAAAACGGAATATTAAAAAATTATATGCAAGATCGTTTGAATGCTAGACTGATGAACACCAAATCTACAGGAAGCGGTAGAAGAGAAAGTTACAAACATGTTGTTCTTCCAAGAATGAGAAATACCATGATGTTGAGTGGTAAGAATACTCAGGATGAAATGATATCTTCTGTAAAGAAAGGAATATTTGCAGTCAGTTTTGGTGGAGGTCAAGTTGATATCACTTCTGGAAAATTTGTATTTAATTGTACTGAAGCATATGAAATTGTTGATGGGAAAATTGGTTCACCAATTAAAGGTGCAACTTTGATTGGTGATGGGCCATCAATTTTAAGAAAAGTTTCAATGGTTGGTAATGATATGATGTTAGATCCAGGTATAGGAACTTGTGGAAAAGCAGGACAAGGAGTCCCTGTAGGTGTAGCTCAACCTTCAATATTAATTGATCAAATGACTGTTGGTGGAACACAACTTTAATTATGGTTAAAGATCAAAATTTTTTAGAGGATAAAGCTTCTCAATGTTTGGATTTAGCAAAAAAATTTGGTGCAACAGATTGTGAAGTTTTGGTTTCAAATTCTATCGATGAAACAGTAAGCTTTAGAAATAAAATTTTAGATGAGTCTAATCGTTCAGATAGTTTAGTTGCAAGTATTACAACTTATATAAATAAAAAAAAATCTTCAATAGCATCTTCAAATTTATTAAATGAAAATCTCAAAACACTTATTGAAAGGTGTGTAGAAACTACAAAATTAACACCTGAGGATGAGTTTAATTCTCTACCGGATAAAGATCTTTATTCTAAAGATAATTTAGATTTAGAACTTTATGATGATACAAGTTTTGAGAATGATAAAAAAATTCAATATCTTAAAGAATTAGAGGAAAAGGTTTTTGAGGAAAAAAAAGTAATAAATACAGAGTCTGGATTTTCACAGAATAAATCTAATTTTATCTTTATTAACAGTGACGGATTTAGTGGTGGACATAAATCTTCTTCATTCTCTTCATCTTGCGTGGTTGTTGCTAAAGATAATGGGGGAATGGAAAGGGATTATGAATATACAAGTAAGTGCCACTTAGATGAAATTAAGAAACCAGAAGAACTAGCAAAATTAGCAACAGACAGAACAATAAAAAAACTTAGCCCAAAAAAAATCGGTAGTGAAAAGTTAAATCTAATTTTTGATAAAAGAATAGCAAAAGGAATATTAAGTGCATTTGCAGGAGCAATCTCTTCATCTTCAATTGCAAGAGGTACATCGTTTTTGAAGGATAAAATTGGTTCAGAGATTTTTTCAAAAGAAATTAAAATAATTGATAAGCCTGATATCAAAAAAGGTTTAGGATCTCAGCTTTTTGATGGAGAAGGTGTTCATTCAAATGAACTATGTTTAGTAGATAAAGGAATTTTAAAAAGTTATTTAGTTGATACATACAATGGCAAAAAATTAAATATCAAATCTAATGGTAGAGCAGGAGGTTCTACAAATTTATATTTTGACAGAGGAAATAAAAGTTATGATGATCTTTTAAATTCTTCATCTAAAGCTATTTATATTACTGAAACTATTGGTCATGGTACAAATTTAATTACTGGCGATTACTCTGTTGGTGCTGCAGGTTATTTAGTTGAAAATGGAATTTTAAAAGAGCCAGTAAACGAAATTACAATTGCAGGCAATTTGAAAGATATGTTTAAAAATCTTACACTTGCTAATGATTTAGAGTTTGAATATGCAACAAATTCTCCAACAATGATGATAGAGGGAATGGTTGTTGCTGGTAAATGATTGATTATTGTATAATTGGCTCAGGTATATCTGGCTCCACAATTGCAAACTTATTAAAAAAAAAAAATCAAGTTGCTATTTATGATAAGGCAAGAGGACCAGGTGGAAGATCTTCATTTAAAAGATTTGATAAGAAAATTGGCTATGATCATGGAGTGCAATACATCTCTCCGAAAACACTTAAATTTAAAAAATTCATTAATAAATTAATTAAATTAAGAGTTTTAAAAAAGTGGGGTGGAAACCATCTTTTTTTAAATAATAAAATAAAAGAAAATAAAAAACATCAAAAGATAATAGGAACAAATGGCAATAATGATATCAGCAAGTATTTAATTAAAGATATTAATTGCAATTTTGAGAGTGAACTAAAAAAAATAAAAAGAAAAGATTTTTATTGGGAGTTAGAATTTATAAATAACAAAAAAATAAATTGTAAAAATTTAATCTTAACTTGTCCTCACCCTCAGGTAAAAAAACTAACTATCAAATATTTAAAAGATAAAAGTATTCTTAAAAAGAAAGTAAAAATGAATGCAAATATAACCGTAATGTTTACATTAAAAAAAAATATTGAAAAAATTAGCAGTTATTTTTTTGATGATCCTATATTGGGCTGGGCTGCATTAGAGAACAGTAAAAATAGATTTAAAAGCAGATTTAATCATTGGACCTTACAGAGCACAAGCAAATGGGCAAACAAAAAAATAAATAAAAATAAAAAGATGAATTCAATAAACTCAAATATTTTAATAAATAGATTTTTTGAATTAACAAATACTAATAAAGAAAAATTAAATAATATTTTAAATCATGGATGGAAGTATTCTTACAATCCAAAACCACTTAAAATTAAAAGCTATTGGGATAAAAAAATAAAAATTGGATTATGTGGAGACTGGTTTGTTGGTTCTAGATTAGAGTCGGGCTGGATTAGTGCTAATGATCTTTTTGAGAAAATAAAAAAATCTAATTAAATTCTTTTACTCTATACTCCCATTCACCCATTCTTGAATAAGTTACTTTTCTAATAATTGAATTTTCTTTATCATACCAGATATCAAAATCTAATCTCTTATCTTCAGGTATACTCATGTCTTTTGATTGAAGTTTAAAATGCTCAACTTCATATGATTTACCATAAAGTGTTATTGTCTCCTTACCAAGGAATGTTACAACTTGTTCTTTAATACTTCCTGATATTGGACTGATCTGAGAGCTTGCTTGAAGTATTTTATGACTCCACCAATTTCCAATTATATTATCATTATTAGCTAGACCAGTATAAGAAGAACCTTTCACTTCAAATTGATTATTTTGCTTATTATACTTTAGATCAACAAATTTATTTTTTTTGTTTTGTCTAGTTTTAGATTCATAAGAGATGAGTTGATCTTTATTATATTTTTCCTCGCCATAACCTTCCACTTCAAAAACTGTTGCACCAAATAACTTTACAGTAAATTTAATTTGATTTGTTACAGTGGTATTATTTCCATCTCTTTTAAAAAAATAAAAATTATATCCAATTACTTCCCCATTTCTTAAAATTTCCATTTTAATATTATTAAAGTTCTTATAGTGACCCATGTGAGAAAATGAATTAGTTGAGATTAAAAAAAACAATAAAATAAAGGTTATTTTTTTCATGATAAGATTAAGCTTTAATAAAAAAAAAATTTAAAGTATCAAGCAAAAATGTTTTTATCTATTAAAAAAATTCCAGTAGTTGATTGGAGTTCGAGAGAAACATTTAATTTTAAACCTAAAGCTTCAACTTTTTCATATTTATGTTTCGGTTTGATGTTATTTGGTTTTGGTGAGGCATTGTTAGTAGTTTCAACTACAGGAAATTCGCCTTGGACAGTTTTGGCAGAAGGTGTATCAATTATTACAGGTTTTTCTATTGGTATAGCTACATTTTTTATTAGTGTTGGGGTCCTATCATTATGGTTTTTCTTAAAACAAAAACCTGGTCTAGGCACAATTATGAACATAATCATTATTGCTATAATGTTAGATATAACGATTCATTTAATAGGTTCTCCAAGTAATCTTATCTCTCAATATTTTATGGCAATCTTAGGTGTATTTTTAGTCGGTCTTGGAAGTGGTTTTTATCTAACTGCAAATTTAGGCCCAGGTCCAAGAGATGGTTTAATGACAGGATTAACCAAAAAAACAAATCTACCCATTGCTTTAGTCAGAGGTTGTATCGAAATTACAGCTGTTGGAGTAGGTTGGTATTTAGGCGGAACAGTAGGAGTTGGAACTCTAATTTATGCTTTTGGAATTGGACCTTGTGTTGCTTTAGGATTATTTATTGTAGATAAAATTTTTAATTAAGCTGCTGAAGCTTTTTCACTTCTTTTCCTTTCATGAGGATCCAGAATAGCTTTTCTTAACCTACAAGATTCAGGTGTAATTTCCAATGCTTCATCACTGTTCAACATGCTTAGCTGTTCTGCAATTGACATTTTTCTAACAGGAGTAAGAACAACATTTTCATCTGTGCCTTGAGTTCTCATGTTAGTTAATTTTTTTCCTTTCATGACATTTATTATCATATCACCAGGTTTAGGTTGCATACCAACAATCATGCCAGTATAGACAGGATCGTTGTGTGTTACAAACATCTCACCTCTAGCTTGTAAGTTAAAAATTGCAAAAGCAACTGCTTTACCTTGTTCCATGGAAATTAACGCTCCATTTTTTCTACCTTCCATGTCTCCCTCATATGGACCATATTCATGAAAAATTCTGTTAATTACACCATTACCTTTTGTAAGAGTTAAAAATCTACTTGTGTATCCCATCAACCCTCTTGTTGGTGCATGAAAAATTAATCTTTTCTTATCTTTACCTGTGTCCTTAAGTTCGATTAACTTACCTTTTCTTCTATTCATAGAGTCTATTACTTTTGAAGAATGTTCTTCATCTAAATCCATAGTAATCTCTTCTATTGGTTCTAATTTATTTCCATTTTCATCTTTTTTATAAAGTACCTTTGGTGGACTTACAGTCATCTCAAAACCTTCTCTTCTCATTTGAGTAAGTAAAATCTCTAACATCAACTCTCCTCTACCACTTACAATAAAAGAGTCATTTCCATCATTTTCTTCAAAGGTGATTCCAACATTATTTTGTGCTTCTTGAATTAACCTGTCTCTGATTTGTGTACTTGTTAATTTTGAGCCTTCAGTTCCCGCTAATGGAGATGTATTAACAGTTATGGTTATAGACATTGTTGGAGGATCTATAGGTGTTGCAGCTATTGGTTCATTTACCTCTAAATCACAAATTGTATCAGCCACATTTGTTTTTTCTAAACCTGCAACTACAACAATATCTCCCGCTTCACCAACCTCTATTGGTACTTTTTTTGTTCCTTCATATCTAAAAATTTTAGTTAATCTGCCTTCATCAACTTTTTCACCTTTTAAATTTAAAGCCTTAATCGCTTGATTTGCCTTTGCTGTACCTTGAGCAATTCTTCCAACTAAACTTCTGCCTAAAAAACTGTCTGCATAAAGAAGAGTAGATAGCATTGCAAATGGTTTTGTTTTATCTAACTTAGCAGGCTGAACATGTTCTATTATCATATCTAAAAGTGGTTTTAAGTTTTCTCTTGGTCCATCAACTTCCTTTGATGCCCAACCAGATCTTCCACTCGCGTATAGTACTGGAAAATCTAATTGTTCTTCATTTGCATCTAAGCTTACAAATAAATCAAATGTTTCATCTAAAACTTCATTTGCTCTTTGATCAGGTTTATCAAGTTTATTAATTACCACTATTGGCTTTAAACCTTGTTTCAAAGCTTTTGATAATACAAACTTTGTTTGAGGCATTACACCTTCAGCTGAATCAATTAAAAGCAATGCGCCGTCAGCCATACTCAATACTCTCTCAACTTCAGCAGCAAAATCTCTGTGACCTGGAGTATCAATTATATTAATTCTAGAATCTTTCCAGTTAATAGAAGCTGGTTTTGCGAGAATGGTAATTCCTCTTTCTTTTTCTAATTCACCAGAGTCCATTAATCTTTCATCAACTATCTCATTTTCTCTAAATGAACCACTTTGTTTCATTAAATTATCTATTAATGTAGTTTTTCCGTGATCGACGTGAGCTATAATTGTGATGTTTCTAATGTCGTTACTCATAAAACACGGTCGTTATACATAAAAAAAATTGATTTAAAATAGAAAAAAAAGCACTGTTTTATTGATTTATTTAATTAATAATTATGCATTTCAAAAATTAAAGCATCGTACTTTTCTACAAACTCTTTTGTTTCTGCATCAAAATATTCATCAATATTTGGTAGTCTTTTGGATTTATTTACTGGTTTTTCTTTAATCAAATCTTCTTCAGAAACATTTAAGTCAATTAAATTAAATAAACTAACTAACGATTCGTTTAATTTTTCAAATACTATAAAATTATCGATATAATTATTCTTTACGTAAAATCTCTTTATATCATCATAACTTATCAAACTTTTATTAAATAATTCATAATGGAAATTTTTGTTTGTAAATCTTATTAAATAATGAAAAGTCATATAGCCAATAAACTTACTCGTATTAGAAATTGAGTAATGCTCACCAATATAATTCTTTTTTTTGTTATCAAACAAAAGTTTGATCCAATTTTTAAAATTGTCAGTATTATATGGATCAGAATATAATTCTTTATTTAAATTAATATCTTTTCTAAACTGATCGAATAAGAAATGAACTTTTTCTTTATAGTTTCCTTTGATATTAATTATCCTTTTTGGATTAAGTTTTCTTTTAGTTAAATTTGAAAATAATGGATCACGGTTCTGCATTAAACAACCAAAAGACCAAAGAGAAATATACCAATCATAAGGATTTCTTATTGAACCAACTTTAATTTTATCTGATAATAATAATTCATCAGTTATAGGATCATGGATTTTAGTTAAAACTCCATCTTTTATTTTTTTTGAAAAAATTTCTCTAATAAAAGAGCACCCTGTCTTCCCAAATTCAACAAAACAAATTTTATCAGATATAAACATTGGTTTTTTTTTTATTTTTTTTCAGTTTTCTTTTTTCTTTAAATGTTAGTTTAGGTTTTTTTTTGACACTAGAGTCTTTGAATGATTTACCACTGTATCTTTTAGACATAAAAATTTAATATAGTTCTAGTAAATTTTTAATCAATATTAGAAAATTAAGAAAACTTATTAGATAATGTGATAATGTTAAATTTATGAAAAACAATACAAATAATGATGTAAATAAAGCAAAACAAAAGTTTATTGAGGGTATCAATTTTTTTGAAAATAAAGACTATGAATCAGCTGAAATTAGATTTTTAGAAAGTTTAAAATTAACACCAGGAAGATTGTCAATAGTAGGTAATATAATTAAAGTTTATGTTGTTACCAAGCAATCTAAAAAGTTAGAAAAATTATTAGAGGATTATGACTCAGAAACAAATAAAGACATCACTTTTGGAAAAGCATTCAATTGTTATTATAAAGATAATTATAAACAATCGATAAATTTATGTAATGATTTAATAAAATATGAAGATTTAAGATATCCAATACAAGACTTATTAGCCTTAAATTATAAAAAATTATATCAA
>NZ_JBNGZG010000010.1:0-37682 GCF_052049815.1 Candidatus Pelagibacter sp. | reverse complement strand
ATCAAATATAGATAATAATTTTTTTTCTTTGTAGGGAGGGTCTAAAAAAATTATATCATAAGCATCATTTAAATTTAGGTTTTCTAATGATAAAAAAACATCATTCTCAATAATTTTACAATGATTTTGAGCGTTTATAGAAGATATATTCTTTTTTAACATATCTAATACTCCTGAATAATTTTCTACAAAAGTCACATTCCTCGAGCCTCTTGATATTGCCTCTAATCCAAATGATCCTACTCCTGAAAATAAATCTAAGATTTTTGAGTTTAAAAAATTTATTTCAAATTTATTTGAGTGTTGAATCAAATTAAAGATTGATTCTTTTGTAAGATCTTTAAGAGGTCTTGTTAATTTATCTTTTGGTTCAAAAAGTTTTTTTCTTTTATACTCACCCCCTATGATCCTCATGTTTATTTAATTACTTTGTAACCAATATCTTTTCTATAAAATCCATTTTCCCAATTAAGTGTTTTGATATTTTTAATAACTTTTGATCTTGCTTTTTCAAAAGTGTCATCAAGTGCAATAAAGTTTAAAACCCTACCTCCATTCGATAAAATCTTATTTGATTCTTTTTTAGTGCCTGCGTGAAATAAAATATTCTTTTTATCAATAATTAATTTATCTAAATTTGATATCTCAACATTATTTTTGAAACGATCAGGGTAACCTTTTGAGCACAAAACAATACTTAAACTCTTCTCTTCATGCCAATTAAGATCTATTTTATCTAAATTTTTATTTGTACAAGCAAGAAATACTTCACCTAAATCATTCTTAAGTTTTGGCAATATAGTCTGACATTCTGGGTCGCCCATTCTAACATTATATTCTATCAAAAAAGGCTCATCATTTTTTATCATCAATCCTGCATACAAAAAACCTTTATAGGAGCAATCAAGATCGGTTAAAGCCATTAGAGTTGGATTTATTATTTTTTCAATTATTTTATTTCTTAGATTTTGATTTATTAATCTTGAAGGAGAGTAAGCCCCCATACCACCAGTATTTTTACCTTTGTCATTTTCCAATACTCTTTTGTGATCTTGAGCAGTATCAAAATCTTTAAAAGTTTTACCATCTGATATGATAAAAAAACTCATCTCTTCACCATCCAAGAATTCCTCAAGTAAGACATTTTTAGCTTCACCAAATTTACCTTCAAAGATTTCTTTTAGTGCATTTTTAGCTTCAGTAAAATCATCGCAAATGTAAACACCTTTTCCTGAAGCTAATCCATCAGCTTTGACGACCAAAGGGAAACTTGAACTTTGCGCAAAGTTTATAGCATCTTCAAATTTTTGAAAAATTCCATAATCAGCTGTAGGAATTTTATATTTTTTGCAAATTTCTTTCGTAAAAGATTTTGAACCTTCTAGTTGGGATGCAATCTTATTTGGTCCAAAAACCTTAATATTTAATTGTTCTAGATAATCAACTATTCCTTCAACCAAAGGTTTTTCTGGTCCAACTACAATCAAATCTATATTTTTTTCATCAATTAAATCTTTAATTTTCTTATGATCATTAATATCTAGATGTACATTTTCAGCTATTTCTTCTGTTCCAGCATTTCCAGGAATACAAAAAATTTTATCTACTATTTTAGATTTGCTCAAGTAATAACAAATTGCATGCTCACGACCACCACTTCCAATGACACCAACTTTCATATATAAATGTATAAACTAAAAATGAAAAAAAAATTAGCAAAATTAAAATATTTACCCAATAATTTTGAAATAATTGAGCCAGGTGATCATGTTATTTGTGCTATTTCTGGTAAAAAAATTGAATTAGATGAATTAAATTATTGGAATGTGGATTTACAAGAGGCTTATTATTCTTATGTTGAAGCTTCTGTCAAAAGAGAAAATTTATAAAAATTTTTATTTCCAACGATTATGTGACCAAATCCATTGAGAAGGTTTCTTTAAGATTTTAGTCTCCAACCATTGATTTAACACTAGTGTTATTTTTTCAATAGTGTCTTCATCATTAAATGTAAAAGGTTTTTCAACAATCATCTCAAATTTATTTTGATTTGTTCTCTCAATAAATATAGGGACTATTTGGGAGTTAAATTTTTTAACAAATTGAGCAGGAATTGTTGTTGTATAAGCTTCTTTGTTAAAAAAATTAACTTTAATTCCTTCACTAACCCTTTGATCTATCATTAATGCTACTGAATAACCGTTTTTAAATAGTCTGATTAAAGGTTTTAAGTTTTGGATCCCTTTTTTAATTTGATTTTTACAAATAAATTTCTTTCTTATATTTTCCATAATACGATTAAGATAAATATTGTTTAGTGGTCTATAAATTGCAGATAAATTTATTCCATATTTTTCAAGACTTAAAGCCATTAACTCAAAATTATCAAAGTGTCCGGAAATAAATATTACTGGTTTATTACTTTTCTTTATTTCGTCTAGTACTTCTTTTCCAATAATTTTAAAGTTTTTATCAAAATTTTCCTCTCTAAATTTTTTTATAAAAGGATATTCAGAGAATATTTTACCGTAATATTCCCACATATTACAGGTTATTTGATTTAATTCATTTTCTGACTTATTTGGAAATGCTAGCTTTAGATTCTGATTTATTATTTTTTTGGATCTAAATTGTGGACCAATAATTTTAAAAATATTTTTAGCAATATAATTTGATATTTTTAAACCAAATAGCTTAAAGATAATAAAAAAAAATTGAATTATAATAAATTCAAAAAAATAGATAATTTTTTTAAACATTTTTTTCTAACTCAAACATTAAAAGTTTTTTTAAATTATTAATTTCAGTGATATTCAGTTTTGTTTTTACGTATTTTATTTGAAAATCAAAAATTTTATTAATTCTAAAATAATCTTTTTCTGTTGTTAAAAGTTTAGCATTTAATTTAGATGATAATTGAATCATTTTTTTTATATCATTCTCAGAATACTGATAATGATCTGGAAACTCTATGTCTTTTAAAACATTAAAGTTATTTTTTCTTAGTGTTTCTATAAAAGTAGAGTGGTTACCAATACCTGAAAAAGCAATGAAATTATCATCTAAATCAAAATCTTCCTTATTTGTGATTGAATATTTAGAGTCAAAAATTTCACAAAATTCATTTAAATTTTTTAATATTTTGGAGTTTTCATTTATACTTTCGTCGTTACCATTTAAGAAATAATACTTATAATCTTTTAATGATCTTAAAGATTGTCTTAGTGGACCAGCCGGTATTACAAATCCATTTCCTACAAAATTTTTTTTGTTAAAACAAATAAAAGATATATCGTATTTTATATCAGAATCTTGCAAACCATCATCAAATATTGCAACTTGATAATTTTGTTTGATTGCTTCCTTAACAGCATCTATTCTAGATTTATTCGATATGGAGTCTCCATTTTTTGATAACAGTTTTTGTTCATCAATTTGATCCTCATAACTTTTTTTTATAAAACAACATTTATAATTCATTGAGGTTAATATATTTTTAATTTCTATTGCTAATGAAGTTTTGCCAGTCCCACCAATATAAATATTTCCAATACATATTTTTTTTATATTTTTTAATTCAGAAATCTCTTTTTTAATTATTTTTTTTGAGTCAATTATTTTTGATAAAGGAAATAAAATATAAGCGAGTAAGTTTGGTTTTTTATAATCCCAAAATTTTGGTTTTTTGAATTTCATTATAAAATTTCTTATTTATTTCATTAGAAGTTTTTCTTAAAATATTTCTACCCATTTCATCTAAATTTAACTTAAAACTAGATTTATTTTTTAAAATTTTTTCTGCTTTTTGAACTAACTGGGTAATATTTTTTACTTTATAAGTTACTTTTTGTTTTGCAAAAAATTCATATATATCTTTAAAATTATCCACATAAGGACCATGAATGACTTTTTTATTAAATCTAGCAGGTTCAATGGGATTTTGGCCCCCATGATTAATCAAAGAACCACCCATAAATACAAGTTTAGATAGATTATAAAAATACTTAGTTTCTCCATAAGCATCCACAATAAAAATATCTGTTTTATTATTTAATTTTTTATTAGTTGATTTAATCAAAATATTCAATTTCATAGAATTTAATTTGTCATAAATTTCATTTGTTCTTTCAATGTGTCTTGGAATTATAATTGTTAATAAATTTTTATATTTCTTTTTTAAGCTCATATGAACTCTTGCTATAGCAACTTCTTCACTAGGATGAGTACTTGATGCACAAAAAATTATCCTATTTCTTATTTCTTTATTTGTTATTTTTTTTAAAGAGAATTTTATATTTTTACTCAAATTTGAAAATTTTAAATTACCTAAATTTTTGATTTGTTTGACATGAAGTTTTTTTAGATGACTTAATGTTTCTTTATTTTGGGGATAAGCATAAGAAATTTTGTCAAAAACTTTTTTTGAAAAAGATTTAAATATATTCCACCTCGAAAATGATTTTTTTGTAATTCTTGCATTTAATAATAATAATGGAATAGAATTTTTATTTATTTCATTAAACATGCTTGGCCATATCTCGGAGTCTATAAAGATAGCAATTTTTGGTTTCCAATATTTAATGAATATTTTTGAAAAGAAAAAAAAATCAATGGGAAAAAATTGATGAAAAGTTTTTTTAAATTTAAATTTTTGAAAAATTTTAGATGAACTTAAAGTTGATGATGTAACTAAAATATTTTTTATTTCTCTATTTTTTTCTAATTCATATATTAAAGGAATTATACTCATCAATTCACCAACACTTGCTACATTGAACCAAATTAAATTTTTATTTTTTCTATTAGATTTAGATAGACAGAATTTTTCTAAAAATCTTTTAGGATTTTCCTTAGATTTTATAATTCTATATAATATGATTAATGGTGAAATTATTAATAATATTAGAATCAAAAATTGATATAAAATGAACATTATTCTTTTCTAATCTGCTTTTCATAAAAGTTTTTATATTGGACAGAGTTTTTTAGTAATTCTTCATGATTTCCTGAAGAAATAATTTTTCCTTTATCAACAACAAATATTTTATTTGAATTGAGAATTGTAGATAATCTATGAGCAATAACAATTGTAGTTCTATTTTTTGTCAATATATCTAAAGCATTTTGAATTTTTTCTTCTGTTTCAGAATCTAATGAAGAGGTAGCCTCATCAAGTAAAATAATTGAACTTTTTTTTAACATTGCTCTCGCGATAGAAATTCTCTGCTTCTCACCACCTGATAGCCTAATACCATTTTCTCCAATTATTGTTTCATATTTGTTTGGTAACTCATTAATGAATTCCTCACAGAAAGATAGTTTTGCTGCTTCTTCTATCTCAGTATTTGTGGCATCCAAATTAGCATAAGCAATATTATTTTTTATAGTATCATCAAAAAGAGTAGTGTCTTGACTTACAAGTGAAATTTTTTGCCTCAACGATTTAATTTTAACTTCATTGATTGATTGACTATCAATAATTATTTCACCATTTTTAATATTATAGAATCTTGGTATTAAATTTAAAATTGTAGATTTTCCTGACCCACTATGTCCAACAAGTGCAGACATTTTGCCACCAGCTATTTTTAAATTGATATCTTTTAAAACTATATCGTCTTCTTTATTGTATTGGAAAGATACATTTTTAAATTCTATATCTCCATTTTTCAAATTTAAATCAGATGAATCTTTTTCATCTGTAATTTCATTTTCACTGTCTATAATTGGTAAAATTCTTCTTGCAGCGGAAAGCCCCTGGTTTATTGCCATATTTATCATCGCTAAAGATCTCACTGGTTGATAAGCCAACATCATTGCAGCTAAAAAAGAAAAAAAATTATTTATATCTAATTCGTTGTTTATTATTAATTTACCAGAGTAGAAAATTAAAACAGCAATCATAATTCCGGTAAAAGTTTCCATGACTGGAGAAACACGCACATAAACAGTTCTTATTTTTGCATTTTTATTTTTTAAACTTTCTAAATGATTTTTAGATCTCAAAATTTCATAATCTTCTTTTTGAAATATTTTTATAAGTTTATGGTTTTTAAATATTTCAATCAAATAAGCGTTTAAAAACCCAGATCTTTCTTGGGCCTGGGTTGCTACTTTACCCATTCTTTTTCCTAAACTTTTTGCTGCAGTGCTTGCTAATGGAATCATTATTATTGCAATTAATGACAATTTCCAATTTTGATAAAACATTACAATTAACAAACCTATTAAAGTCAAACTATCTTTAAAAAGTGCTAATATAGCGTCACTGAGCATATTAGTTATATGAGTCACATCGAAAGTTAAATTTGAAATAAATTTACCAGAATGTTTTTGATCAATTATTTTTGTATCAGCTTTAATAAGAGATGAAATCATATCAAATTGCAGAAGCTTTTTAATCTCTTCTCCAACATTTATCATCGTTGTTTTCGCTAAATATAATGAAACTCCTTTAGTAGCAAAAGCAACAATGATAAAAAAAGGAATTATCAAAATAAGATCATTATCTTTTTCTATAAAAATTTTTTTTATTGCAGGATCCAATAACCAAGCTATACCCGATGTACTTGCAGCTACAAAAATTGAAAATAAGCCAGCAAAAAAAATCTTACCTAAGAAATTTTTTGAATAATCTTTATAGAGTCTTTTTAAGATATCACTTGTTTTCATTAGATAATTTTACCAGTAATTAGAATAAATAAAATTAATAGACCGAAATTGTTGTTGCTTTTGAAAATTGAAAAACAATTTTCAATTTTATTTTGATTAAAATTTTTTATTTGGAAAAAAAATAAATGAGCAAAAGGAAATATTAGCATTAAAAAATAAAATAAATTAAAATTCATAATTATACCATTAATCAATAATGATAAAATCATTATCAAATAACAAAAAAATAAAAATTTTTTTGGATGATTTTTAAATTTTATTGAGGTTGATTTTACTCCAATAATTTCATCATCAACTAAATCTTGATATCCGTATATAGTGTCGTATCCAAGTGTCCAAAATATGGCTCCAAAATACAGAACCAAGGGAGCGATTGATAAATTATTATCAATTGAAGTCCAACCCAGTATAAGACCATAATTAAAGGTAATACCTAAAAATAATTGTGGCCAGTAAGTAAATCTCTTCATGAAAGGATATAAAAATGCAAGTGGCATTGAAAATAATGCCATTATTATTGTAAATTTATTAAAATTTATCAGTACAAAAAAAGCAAACAAGCAAAGAGATATTGCGTAAAATAATCCTAGTTTTACAGAAATTTTTCCAGAGGCTATGGGTCTATCTTTTGTTCTAGCAACTTTTTTATCAAAATCTTTATCAGCAATGTCGTTAATAATACATCCAGCTGATCTCATCAAAACCGCACCAAGAAAAAAAAGAATTAGATAAAAAAAATATTTTGATAAGTTTTGATTAAAATCATATGCCATAGTCAAACCCCAGGAACATGGCCAAAATAACAACATATAACCAATTGGTCTCCTTAAACGTGTTAATTCTATAAAAAGATTTAATTGTTTCATGTTATTTTAGTTGTAAATAGCAAAGCATAGATTCATAATCAAACTGATTCGTATGAATATAGATTACACAGTTACAGCTTTAATGTTCCCTGCAATTCCTTTGTTAATGAGTGTCTATAGCAACAGATTTCACTCTTTAAGTATACTAATTAGACAACTTCATGATGAGCATGTTTATGAAAAACACATTCCTCATGAATGGAAAAAACAATTCATCAATTTAAGTCGTAGAATTACATTATTAAGATGGACAATACTTTTTGCAGCGTTTGGATTTTTATTTAATATGCTAACAGTGTTTGGTCTCTACCTTGATAGATTGTTTCTCGCCAGAATAATTTTTGGATCATGTTGTTTGTCTATGATTATCTCAATACTTTTTTTTATAAGAGAAATTCATATTTCAACAAATGCACTGAGACTGCATATGGCAGATATGGATGTGGAAGTTGATTAAGGGACAATTACTGCTGGACCAGTTAAAATCCTAGACTCTAAATCCTTGTGAGCTTGTGAAATATCTTTTAGAGAATATTTTTTTGAAATTTTAGTTTTTACTTTTCCACTAGTTACCATTTCAAAAACTTTATTAGCTGCTTCATCAAGTTCTTCTCTTGTAGTTGTATACTGCATGATGCTCGGTCTTGTTAAATACAAACCTTTCGGTTGAATTGATTTTGCAACATTTACAGGATCTAGAGGACCAGATGCATTACCGAATGAAACCATCATTCCTCTTAATTTTAAACATTCAATAGAACCATCAAACGTTGATTTTCCAACTCCATCATAAACAACTGATAAGCCTTTTCCGTTTGTGATTTCTTTAACTTTTTCAGCAAAATTATCTTTGTTGTAGTTAATGACATGATCATAGCTATTATTTTTTGCTATCTCAATTTTTTCATCTGATCCAACAGTTCCAATAACATTACATCCTAAACTTTTTGCCCATTGACCAAAAATTTGACCTACACCACCTGCTGCTGCATGAAATAAAACTGTTTCTCCTGATTGTGCAGGATATGTTTTATGTAATAAATAAAATGTTGTAATTCCTTTTGTCATTAAAGTTGCAGCCGTTTCTAAATCGACATCATTTGGAACTTTAACTAAATTTTTTGTTGGATAATTCCTATGACTTGCATAGGCACCAAGAGGCGCTGCACAATAAGCCACTTTATCTCCAACTTTAAAATCTTTTACGTCAGAACCAACTTTTGTAATTTCTCCAGCAGCTTCTAATCCTATTCCTGAAGGTAGAGGTACTGGGTACAAACCTGATCGATGATATGTATCAATATAGTTTAACCCTATTGCATGATTTTGAATTGTTACTTCATCATTTTTAGGTTCATCTAAACTTAGATTTTTTACTTCTAAAACTTCTGGTCCACCCGGTTTTGATATTACTACTGATTTCATATTTATTTTACAAAAGTACCATTATGATAATCTTGAACAGCTTGCAAGATCTCTGCTTTAGTATTCATTACAAAAGGGCCACCTCTTGCTATTTCTTCATTTATTGGTTTTCCAGAAATAACTAGGAATTTAGCATCTGATTTTGCTTTCACTTTAAGCTCTTCACCTTTTGAAAGTAGAATTAAAGTGCTGTCTTTAACGTTATCATGATTTCCTTCTCCAATTTCAATTTCTCCATTTACCAAATAAATAAAAGTATTGTGAGTTGAAGGAATATTAAATTTAAAATCTTTATCTTTTTTTAATTCAACATCAAAATAAACAGGCTCAACATTATGACCTTTTACAGGGCCTTCGGCATTTTCAAATTTTCCTGCTATTACCTTTACTTGTTTTTCGTCATCTTTGTGAACGCTCATTTTATCTGCATCAATATAAATGTATTCAGGTTTGCTCATTTTTAGTTTTGCTGGCATGTTGATCCATAACTGAAAACCATGAAGTTTACCTTCTTTCATAGCGGGCATTTCAGAATGAATTATTCCGCTTCCAGTTTTCATCCACTGAACATCGCCTGCTGTCATTCTACCTTCACCACCAGTACTGTCTTTATGTTCAAAATCTCCAGCAAGCATATAAGTTACAGTTTCAATACCTCTATGAGGGTGGGGTGGAAAACCAGCAATATAGTCTTCGCTATTTTCTGAACCAAATTCATCTAACATTAAAAATGGATCAAAATAATTTGGTTCAACACCAATACTTCTTTTTAACTTTACTCCTGCACCATCTGAAGCTGGAATTGGATCGATAATTTTACTTACTTCAATTGTTTTCATATTTATTTTTTATTATGTGAACCATCACAAAATGGCTGGTTATCAGTTTGTTTGCAAGCGCAAAAAAATAATTTTTTACTTTCCTCGGCTTTGTAAGCTATTGGATTAAATTCAGATCCTTTGTGTGAACCATCACAAAATGGTTGTTTTGAGCTTTTTCCGCAACTACACCAAAAATAAGATTTTCCTTGTTCAACTTCTACGGCTATAGCACCATTTCCTGCTCTTTGTCCTTTATTCATAATATCTCCTATCGTTGAGCAATGTATTTAATATTTTTAATATATTTAGCAAGTACTCAATATTTTCATACCAGTATGTAAAATCATACTTGAAATATAATTAGTGACATTTAAATTTCTAACATGAATAAATTAACAGATTGCCCAGCTGAAAGAGCAACCTATTTTTTTGGAGGTAAATGGAAAATAAGAATTTTATTTATTTTATACAATCAGAAGAAAGCTAGATTTGGAGCTATCAAAAAAACTCTTAATAGTATTACGCAACAAATGTTATCTAAACAACTTAAAGAATTAGAAATTGATGGTTTAATTAATAGAAATGTAAAACAAATAATGCCTCCCAAAGTTGAATATTCTTTAACCTTATTTGGGTCCTCACTAATACCAATTTTAAAATCCTTATCTAACTGGAATGAAAAAAACTCAAAGGTTATAAATTTAAAATTAAATAAAAACTTTGATGAAAAAAGGATATGAATTTAAGAATCCAAACTATTCTTAATTTTTGGTTTGAGGAAACACCCCCTGAAAAAAGATTTAAAAAAGATGAAAAGTTTGACCAACTAATTAAACAAAAATTTTTAATTGATTATGAAAAAGCAAGCAATAACGTATTTGATGACTGGAAAACAAGTGCAAAAGGTTCTTTAGCACTGGTTATTCTTTTTGATCAATTTTCTCGAAATATGTTTAGAAACAACAAAAAAGCATTTGATCAAGACTCCAAGACACGTGAAGTTGTTTATAACGCTATAAAGTTAAACTTTTTAGATGAGATGAACCAAAGTGAAAAATTTTTTATGATTTTACCATTAATACATAGTGAGAGAATCAAAGATCATGAAATGGCATATTCTCTTTTGGAAAAATATTTAAAAGACCACCCAGGCTTAAGTGACATAAAAAAATTTTGGGAAGATCACACAATAGCAATTAAAAGATTTAATAGATACCCTCACAGAAATGAGGTTCTTGGAAGAGTGTCAACTCAAGAAGAATTAGAATTTCTTAAAGGACCCAACTCATCTTGGTAATTAAATTATAGTTATTAATTCTTTTAAACTTTTAACTTCATATTGAGGTCTGTAGTCAAGATTATCAAAAATACTATTATTTCTATTTACCCAAATTGAATTAAAACCATAATTACCACCACCCGAAACATCCCAAGTGTTTGCACTTAAAAAAGCAACTTCATTGTTTTTAATTTTATATTTTTTAATTGGTAAATGGTAAACTTTTGAATCTGGTTTATAAATTCCAACTTCCTCAATTGAAAAAACATCATCAAATAAATTTTCTAAATTATTACTTTTTACAAGCTCATTAAGTAGAGAAGGAGTTCCATTTGAAAGTATTGAAAGTTTATATTTTTTTTCTTTTAAAGATTTTAAAATTTCTGGTACTTCTGGATAAGGAGATAGAATTTTATAAAGGTCTAATAATTCATTTCTCATTGAATTGTCTATATTAAAAACTTTCATAGACTTATCCAAACTATCCTCAGTAACTTGCCAAAAATCTTTGTGTCTTTTCATTAAGCTTCTAAGCCATGTATATTCTAACTGAGTTGTTCTCCAATAATTTGCAAAAGCTTCCCACTTATCACCAATTTTATCTTTGCATTTTTCAGCTGCAGAGTTCACATCAAACAACGTTCCGTAAGCATCAAAAATTATTGCTTTAATATTTTTCATAATTAAACTTAACTTTAATGAGTAATATTAGATTATTTTTTAAAGAAAGTTTATCACTTAATTTAGTTTCAAAACTTGATAAATCACAATCTCATTACATTTCAAAAGTAATGAGGATAAAAGAGAATGAAATTTTTTCTTTATTTAATAGTAGCGGTGAATGGGAAGCTAAAATTTTAAACATAACAAAAAGCATTGTTGAGTTTGAGATTACAAATCAAATAAGACAAAAAGAAAATCAAAAAGAATTATGGTTAGCTTTTTCACCGATTAAATCTAATTACTTTAATTTCATGATACAAAAAGCAACTGAACTTGGAATAACAAAATTTGTTCCAATTATTTTTGAAAGAACTGTTGTTCGAAAACTTAATAAAGAAAGACTGGAAAAAGTCATTATTGAAGCTACCGAGCAATCAAACAGAATTAATATCCCAACATTAGAAGATGCAACTAATTTAGAAGATTTTTTAAAATCAAGTGAGATGAATTTGATTTTAACAGATCTAAATAGTGACAACAAAAAAGTAGATCTAGAAAAATTAACTAACAAACCTGTATGTATAGTTGTTGGGCCAGAGGGAGATTTTTCAGAGAATGAAAGAGGCAAGATTCTTTCTTTTAAAGATGTTCAAGCAATTAAAATAAATGAGAATATTTTAAGGTCTGAGACTGCAGTAATATCAGCTATTTCGATCATAAATTACGCCATTAATTGATAAATTGTCGCGAAAACAAATGTGTAATTTTTAGAAAGAGGCTTTATATACCTACTTATAAATGAAAAAAATTCTATTAACGTTAACAACATTTTTTATCTCTTTTGAGGCAATGGCTAATCAACCTAAAGATTGGCAACTTGGTTTCCAAGAAGCAGCTTCAGAGTCGATGAGAGATATAATAAGTTTTCACGACAACCTACTACTTCCAATCATTGTAGCAATTAGTGCATTTGTTTTATTTTTGATGTTGTATGTATGTGTAAAGTTTAGAGCATCAGCTAATCCAAATCCTTCAAAAAGAACTCACAATGTTGCTGTTGAAGTTTTATGGACTTTAATTCCATGTTTAATATTGATCGTAATCGCGGTTCCATCGTTCAAAATTTTATATAAACAAGACGCTATTCCAAAAGCAGATTTAACAATTAAAGCAATAGGTTACCAATGGTATTGGGGATATGAATATCCAGATGAAAATATAATTTTCGACTCATATATGGTTGAAGATAAAGATTTAAAAGCTAACCAACCAAGATTATTAGCAGTAGATAATGAAGTAGTTGTTCCAGTAAATAAAGTAGTTAAAGTTTTAATTACTGCAAATGATGTTTTACATGCATGGGCACTTCCATCTTTTGGAGTGAAGAGAGATGCAGTTCCAGGAAGAATAAATGAGACTTGGTTTAAAGCTGAAAAAACTGGAACTTATTATGGCCAATGTTCAGAACTTTGTGGAATTAAACATGCGTTCATGCCGATAACTGTAAAAGTTGTAAGTGAAGAAGAGTATCAAGAGTGGTTAATGGATGCTCGAGTAAAATTTGCAAAAGAACCAATTGAAAATGAAATAAATAAAAAAATAGCGAGTAAATAATAATGTATACACAAACAGCATCACACAACGATCACCATACTCCAACAGGTTGGAAGAGATGGGCTTATTCAACAAACCATAAAGACATTGGAACAATGTATTTAATCTTTGCTATTATTGCAGGGGTTATTGGTACAGCTTTTTCAGTTTTAATGCGTATGGAATTGATGCATCCAGGTGATGGTATCTTAGGTGGAAATTATCATCTTTATAATGTTTTGGTTACTGGTCATGGACTAATCATGATTTTCTTCATGGTAATGCCAGCAATGATTGGTGGATTTGGAAACTGGTTTGTTCCAATTATGATTGGTGCTCCTGATATGGCGTTCCCAAGAATGAATAATATTTCATTTTGGTTATTACCTGTTTCATTTATTTTATTAATACTTTCTATTTTTGCTGATGGCCCTCCAGGTGCGCAAGGTGTTGGAGGTGGTTGGACTATTTATCCACCATTATCATCTAAAACTGGTCAACCGGGTCCAGCAATGGATTTGGCTATTCTAAGTTTACACATTGCAGGTGCTTCGTCGATTTTAGGAGCAGTGAATTTTATTACAACTATTTTAAATATGAGAACGCCAGGAATGACTTTACATAAAATGCCATTATTTGCATGGTCAGTATTAGTAACAGCATTCTTACTTTTATTATCATTACCAGTTTTAGCAGGTGCAATTACAATGCTATTAACTGATAGAAATTTTGGAACAGCTTTCTTTGAAGCACAAACCGGAGGAGATCCTGTATTGTTCCAACATTTATTCTGGTTCTTTGGACACCCAGAAGTTTACATTTTGATTTTACCAGGTTTTGGAATGATCAGTCACATCGTTTCAACATTTTCTAGAAAACCTGTATTTGGTTATTTGGGTATGGCTTATGCAATGGTAGCAATTGGAGTTGTAGGTTTTGTTGTTTGGGCTCACCATATGTATACAGTAGGTTTAAGTACAGATACAAAAGCATATTTTTTAGCAGCAACAATGATTATTGCTGTACCAACAGGAATTAAAATCTTTTCATGGATAGCTACGATGTGGGGTGGTTCTATTTCTTTCCAAACTCCAATGATGTGGGCATTAGGATTTATCTTCATGTTTACAGTTGGTGGAGTTACTGGTGTAGTTTTAGCAAACGCAGGTGTAGATACAGCAATGCATGATACATACTATGTAGTTGCTCACTTCCATTATGTACTTTCTTTAGGAGCTGTATTTGCGATATTCGCAGGTTTCTATTATTGGTTTGGAAAAATGTCTGGATATGATTATTCAGAAGCATTAGGAAAAATTCATTTCTGGCTAACATTTATAGGTGTAAACTTGATATTCTTCCCACAGCATTTCTTAGGACTTGCGGGTATGCCAAGAAGATATGCTGATTATCCAGATGCATTTGCTGGCTGGAATTATATTTCATCTATTGGTTCATATGTGGCTGTTGCTGGATTGGCAGTTTTCTTTGTTAACTTAATTTATGCTTTTGTTAAAAAGAAAAAAGCTGCACAAAATCCGTGGGGCGAAGGTGCAACTACTTTAGAATGGACTGTACCATCACCGCCAAACTTCCATACTTTTGAAGAGTTACCAAAGTTTGAGGATGATGCGAGTACTTCAAAATCTCATAGCTAGATTTTTGAAAATGAAATTTGATGTCTAACTTAGGTACAAAGAAGAGAAACTTATCACAAGAAGATTTATTTAACTTCTCTGAGTTATTTAAATTAATGAAACCAAGAGTAATGTCTCTTGTAATCTTTACTTGTGCAGTTGGCTTACTTACAGCACCTATTGGTATATCTACTAAAGATGCAATCATCGGAATATTACTTGTCTCTATAGGAGCAGGAGCAGCTGGTGCATTAAACATGTGGTACGAGTCAGACCTTGATGCACTGATGACAAGAACTTGTCTTAGACCAATTCCTACAGGGAAAGTAAATAGAAATCAGGCTTTAATCTTTGGAATAACTTTATCTTTTATATCAGTAATTGCTTTAGACTTTTTTTCTAACAGATTATCAGCAAGTTTACTTTTGTTTACTATCTTGTTTTATGTTTTTGTTTATACAATTTGGCTTAAAAGAAAAACACCTCAGAATATAGTTATTGGTGGTGCTGCTGGCGCACTTCCACCTGTTATTGGATGGACAATAGCAACAAACTCGCTTTCTCTAGAACCATTAACATTTTTTTTAATAATATTTTTTTGGACGCCATCACATTTTTGGGCTTTAAGCCTTTATAAGTCAGATGATTATAAAAAAGCTAAAATTCCAATGTTGCCATTAACAGATGGAATAGAAAGCACAAAAATAAATATATTTGTTTATTCTTTATTAATGGTTCCAGTAATTATTTTTCCATTTATAATTAATTTTGTAGGACTTACTTTCTTAATACCTTCATTAATTTTGACATTTTATTATAACTATTTATGTTACGAGTTATTCAAAACTAAGAAAAACAAGTTTGATGCAAAAAAAGCTAAATCTATATTTGGATACTCAATCTTATATTTATTTTTAGTATTTGTATTATTTTTAATAGATAAAATTGTATGATCGAACCAGATAAAAAAACTAAAAGAAAAAATGTCATTACAGCATTAGTTATAATTGCTTTTATGATATTTTTATTCTTCTTTACTCTGTACAATACTGGAGTTTTTAATAGAGCTATATAATGACAAACAAAAAGAATTTAACACCAATTTTATTAGCAGGAGTATTTGTTTTGATGCTAGGATTGTCTTATGCAGCTGTTCCATTATATGACCTTTTCTGTAGGGTAACAGGTTTTGGTGGAACTACTCAAGTTTCTAAAGAGGCTCCAAAAATAGTATTAGATAAAGTTGTCAGTGTCAGATTTGATACAAATGTAAACAACTTACCATGGGACTTTAAAGCCAAGTCAAATGTAATGGATGTCAAAGTAGGGCAAGTAAATAAAATTGAATTTGAAGTAGAAAATTACGGAGATGAAACTACTTATGGTGTAGCAAGTTTTAATGTATCTCCATCAAGTTTTGGAAAATATTACAGTAAATTAGGATGTTTTTGTTTTGAAAAGCAGGAACTAAAACCTGGAGAAAAAGCAACATATGTGATGACCTTTTATCTTGATCCAGAGCTTGTAAACGATCCATCCACAAGCAAGCTTGAAGATGTAACTATGTCATATACTTTTTTCTCGACAGATTATTATAAACAGTCATAAATACAGATTATGTCAGCAGAAAAAAAACATGATTACCACTTAGTTGATCCAAGTCCTTGGCCAATTTATGTTTCATTTTCGTGTTTAGTATTAGCATTAGGAACAGTTTATTATCTTCATAATGAAGTATCGTGGGGAATGTATTTGGGTTTTGCTCTGTTAATCTATGGAGCTTATATGTGGTTTAGAGATGTAGTTATAGAGGCAGAGCATCAAGGACACCACACTCCTGTAGTTCAAATTCATCATAGATATGGAATGACTTTATTTATCGCTTCAGAGGTAATGTTTTTTGTTGCATGGTTCTGGGCATACTTTGACATAAGTTTATTTCCAAATGAGTTTGTGGGAAATGTTTGGCCACCTAAAGATATTGAAACTTTTGATCCTTGGGACATTCCATTAATTAATACGTTGGTACTTCTTTTATCTGGAACTACTGTAACTTGGTCTCACCATGCTTTATTAGAAGGAGATAGAAAAGGATTTATTCAAGGGTTGTGGTTAACTGTAATCCTAGGTTTCTGTTTTACTTTATTACAAGCTTATGAATATCATCATGCGACTTTTACTTTTTCAGATCACATTTATGGATCTGTATTTTATATGGCGACTGGATTTCATGGTTTCCATGTAATTGTGGGAACGATCTTTCTAGCTGTATGTTTGTGGAGAGGAAAATTAGGTCATTTTAACAAAGACCATCATTTTGGTTTTGAGGCAGCTGCATGGTATTGGCATTTTGTTGATGTCGTTTGGTTATTCTTATTTGCTGCTATTTATATTTGGGGCAGTTAATAGTTTCTAAATTGAAGTCCAAGTTATTATTTTCTATATTTGTTTATTTTTTTATCCTTGTTTTTATAGGTCTTGGTTCATGGCAACTAGTTAGATTAAATTGGAAATTAAATTTAATTTCAGAAATAGAACAATCACTTAAAAAAGATCCAGTTAATATCAACCAAGTTGATAGAAAAAATTTTGTTAGAATTATTGCAACTGGAAAGATTGATTATGATAAGCAAATTTATTTATACAATTTAAATGATGAAGGAAAACCAGGTTTTGAGGTAATTAATCCAATTGTAGTAGAAAATGAAAATTATTTAATTAATAGAGGCTGGATACCATTTGAATTGAAGGATAATGATGAATTGTATTCTTTTGACCAATCTAATTTTACGGGAACTCTAAGATTACAGCCAAGAGCCAATATTTTTAAACCTGAAAATGATATTAATAATAATTATTGGTTCACTTTAAATAGAGAAGATATTTTTAAATATACTGGTAAGGAATTTTCAGAATATTTAATTTATCTAGGAGGGAATTACGAAATACCTAAACCAAAAAAAATTACTGCCAATATTTCAAATAATCATAAAAAATATGCATTAACTTGGTTTTCTTTAGCGATTTCAATATTTTTGATATATCTGTATTTTAGAAAAAAAAATTATTAGATGAAATACATAAGCACTAGAGATAAATCAAAAGAGTTTGAATTTAAGGATGTTTTCTTAAAAGGATTAGCCGATGATGGGGGGCTATTTATTCCAAAAAACCTTAAAAAATTTACTGAAAAAGAGTTAAATGAATTTTCAAATTTTAATTACATTGAATTAGCCAATAAAATTATTGCACCATTTGTATATGATTTTATTTCTGGAAAAGATCTAGAAGATTTGATCTCTAAATCATATTCAACTTTTAGAGAAAAAAATGTCGTTAAATTGATTAATGTTGGTGATAGAAAGGTTTTGGAATTATTCCATGGTCCTACTTTAGCATTTAAAGATGTCGCAATGCAGCTTCTTGGAAATTTTTATGAATATTATTTATCAAAAGAGGACGATAAAATAAATATTGTAGTTGCTACTTCTGGTGACACAGGCGCTGCTGCCATAGAAGCGATTAAAGGAAAGAAAAATATTAATATATTCGTACTACACCCTCATAATCGTGTTTCTCCAGTTCAAAGAAAATTAATGACAACTGTTAAAGATAAAAATGTACATAATATTGCAATCAATGGAAATTTTGATGATTGTCAAAATTTAGTAAAATCAATGTTTGCAGATCATAATTATGCAAAATCAATCAGGATGTCAGGTGTTAATTCCATTAATTGGGCAAGAATTATCGCACAATCTGTATATTATTTTTATTCCTTCTATTTGGTAAAAAATGATAAAGGACCTATTAACTTTTCAGTACCCACAGGAAATTTTGGTGATGTTTATGCAGGCTATCTTGCAAAAAAAATGGGATTACAAATTGGCAAATTGATTGTAGCAACAAACCAAAATGATATTTTGCACAGAGCGATAAGTTCGGGGCAATATTATTCAGAAAAGGTACAAGAAACTAACTCACCTAGTATGGATATTCAAATTGCAAGTAACTTTGAAAGATTGATTTTTGACTTAAATAATGAAGACGATCATGAAACAAGTTCAGTTATGCAAAAAATTAAAAGTGAAAAGAAATATGATTTAGACCAATCTAAACTAGATAAAATAAGAAAAGACTTTTTATCCTCAAGTGCAGATGAAAAAAAAGTAATTTCATTAATAAAAAAAGTTTATGAAAGTCATAAAGAGATTCTAGACCCTCATACTGCGATAGGTTATGGAGGTTTTGATGATGTAGAACTTGAAGGAACAAATATTGTTTTATCTACAGCTCATCCTTGTAAATTTCCAGATGCTATATTTAATGCAATAAACATTAAACCAGATTTACCGGATGAGCTTAAGTATATTTCAAATGAAAAAGAAAATTTTGATTTACTTGATAATGATATTAATATAGTTAAGCAGCACATTAAGGAGAAAATTCAATGAAATTAAAAGAAAATGAAAATTTACCGAGTGAAGAAATATTTGTTTTAGAGGGTGGAGAGCCAATAAAAAAAAGTATTGAAGAGTATACAAAAGGAAAAAAAGTAATCATTTTTGGCTTACCTGGTGCATACACTTCAGTTTGTTCTGCAAAACATCTTCCTGGATATGTAAAAAATATCGATGCTTTTAAAAGCAAAGGTATTGACCATGTAATTTGCATGTCGGTAAATGATCCTTTTGTTATGAGTGCTTGGGGCAAAGAGCATAATGTAGGAGATAAGATTGTTATGGCGGGCGACCCTTTTTTAACTTTTACTAAGTCAATCGGTGCTGATGTTGATAAAAGTGCAAGAGGATTAGGAATACGATCGAATAGATATACTATGCTTGTTGAAAATGGGAAAGTTACAAAACTTCAAGAAGAAGAGGACACTGGAGCTTGTGAAATTTCCGCAGCAGAAAACTTTTTAAATTTATTCTAGTTTTTCAGCAGCTTTTTTAGCTAATAAATCGACTTTTTCATTAAATTCATCACCAGCATGGGCTTTTACCCATTTCCATTGGATATTGAGAGAATTATTTAGAATATCTAATTGTGTCCATAAATCTTTATTTTTAACATCTTCTTTTTTTGATGTTTTCCAACCATTAGTTTTCCAATTATTAATCCATTCGGTAATACCTTGTTTCACATATTTAGAGTCTGTGTAAATCTCAATATCTAACTCATCTCTAATTTTATTTAATGCAGAAATTGGAGCAAGTAATTCCATTCTATTATTTGTGGTATTTTTTTCATTACCACTAATTTCAGTTATCTCATCGTTTTTTATTATTATTGCTGCCCAACCACCATTGCCTGGATTATTTAAACAAGAACCATCTGTATATATTTTAATCATTAATGAATATATTCTTTGAATGAATTTATTTGGTTGTGTATCATTAATTTTTGATAGTATTCTTTTGGATCCTTAATTTTAATTAATGCTGTTTTAGGAGTGTTGATGTAATCATAGGCTCTAGTTAGTAGATATCTTATCGCAGCTCCTTTACAAAGAATGTTTAATTTATTCTTCTCATTAATTGATATTTTTCTTATTTTTTCATAACCTTTTATAAGGTTATTTACTTTTTGCTTATTAAGAATGAACTTTGATTTATTTTTATCAAAACATAATGCATTTATACAAATTGCAAGTTCATATGCGTAATAATCGTTTGCAGAGAAATAAAAATCAATAAAGCCTGAAAATTTGTTATTTTTAAAAAATATATTATCTACAAATAAATCAGCGTGAATTATTCCACTAGTTAATTTTTTAGGCCAATTTTTTTTAATTTCTTTTAAATTATTAAAAAGAAATTCTTTGTAACTTAAAATTAACTTAGATTTTTTAAAATTTATACTATTGAGCAAAGGGTGTAATTTATTTATTCCCATTGAATTAGCTCTTTTAATTTTAAAGTTCTTAGTTGCCTTATGCATTTTTGCTATATTTTTTCCTACCTCAAAGCAATTTTTATAAGTTAGATTATTTTTGTCTTTACCTGATAGAAAAGAGACAATGCATGCTCTTTTATTTTTAATTTTAAACAAGTATTTCCCATAATTATCCTTTAAAGGTTTTGGGCAAATTATTTTTCTTAAGCTTAGTAAATCCATTAACTTCATGAAAAAAGGTAGATCTGAGTTATTCACTCTTTTTTCAAAAATTGTAAGAATAAATTTCCCTTTGTCAGTTCTGAGAAGATAATTTGTATTCTCAATACCTTTTTTAATTCCTTGAAACTTTATTTTTTTTCCTAATTTGAATTTTTTATTAATTAGAACGATATCTTTATCACTGATTTTTGTATAAACTGCCATTTAGTTAAGTTTGTTTGGAACTTTGAATATTACATTTTCTTTAATTATTTCAATTTCTTCTGTGACAACTGAAAATTTTTGTTTTAATTGATTAATAAAATCATCAACCAATATGTCTGGCGCAGATGCACCTGAAGATATTCCAATAGTAGAACATTTATTAATATCATCATAAGGCACTTTACTTTCGGAGTGAACAAGATAAGCTTTTTCACACCCTGAATTTTTAGCAACCTCAACAAGTCTTACAGAGTTAGATGAATTTCTACTTCCTATAACAAAAAACATATCACATTTTTTTGCAATATTTTTAACTGCCATTTGTCTATTAGTTGTTGCATAACATATGTCATCTTTTGAAGGTTCTTTGATATCAGGATATCTTTTTTTTAATATTTCTATAATATCTTTAGTATCATCGACTGAGAGAGTTGTTTGAGTGACATAAGCTAACTTTCTTCCATCTTCTAAATCATAATTTTGAGCCTCTTCTTTATCCTGTATTAAATCGATTGATCCCACAGGGAGCTGTCCCATAGTACCAATTACTTCTGGATGATTTTTATGACCAATAAGTATTATATGAAATCCAGCTTTATTAAGGTTTTCAGCTTCTCTATGTACTTTTGAAACAAGTGGGCAAGTAGCATCAATGTAATTTATATTATAATTATCTGCTTGAGCTGGGACACTTTTAGGAACTCCATGTGCAGAAAATATTACTGGTCTAGATTTATCTTCAACTTCGTCTAGTTCCTCTACAAAGATAGCTCCTTTTTTTCTTAAGTCATCAACTACGTATTTGTTGTGAACTATTTCATGTCTCACGTAAACTGGACTACCAAATTTTTTTAAAGATTTTTCTACAATTTCAATAGCTCTTTCAACTCCAGCACAAAATCCTCTTGGCGCAGATAATAAAATTTTAATTTGTTTTTCTTTCATTTTTTTCTAAAAAATATTCGAGCAATATATGCGGAAAGGTTAAAGACGCCAAACCAATAAATATTAGTTTAAAAATAACACTATCTAGCGAATACTGATTAATTAACCAATAGAAAGCCAAACCAAAAAAAAGAATAGTTATAATAGTCAAAGGTAAACATTTTCTCCAAAATAAATTTAATCCTTTTTTTATGTTAGTTGAGTCTAATTCATTAGCTAATGAAATGATATGTCTTATTGAATGAAGGAAACAAAAGTAGACAGTAAAAGCAGTTAAAGGTTCGAAATAAAAATTAAGAAGTAAAATTGAAAAATAATCTAAAATAATTGAAGTTCTATTAAAATTATAGTTTTTAATAAAAAAATAAACACTTGATAAACTACTTATAATGATACCAGTAACGATAATTCTATATTGCTCAAGAATCCCCAGTAAAGAAAAAAAAACTTCATTTTCAATAAAAAGAAATTTAAAAATATTTATTGTTTCATTGAAATGGAAGTGAAGAGGAGCAAGTATAATGAGTATTCCTTTAATTAAATATAATAATTGTATAAATGAATTCTCTTTAGTTATGAGGAATTGTGTATCCTCTTTACCAAAATGATAAGAAGCAATTAATAAAAAAATCAAAAATGTTGTTAAAGGAAAAATTAACCATAATACAATTATTGCTATTCCAATAGATATATATGATGGATAAAAAAATATAAATTTATCTATATTAAATATTTTAAATAATTTTTTCCCTTTATAATTATCTAATGCTCCATGTGAAATGCCCAATGTTAGGATAAAGGATAAACAAATAATAGGGGATATGTTTTTTACTTGTAGGTAGAAGCATACAAAAGTTAATAAATTGATTATTAAAAAAAATAATAAAGAATGATTTAAATTAATTTTACTAATTTTATTATTCATTTTATTTAAACAAAGCTTTAATAAATATCACTTTTGGCATTTTTAAAATAACAGATATATCCTCTAGAAGATTACTCTTGTTTGATAAAAAATTTATTACTTTTTTCGATTCTACTTCAAACATTTTAAAAAATATCTCTGGCATTAATTTTGGATTATCTTTTAATACGCGAATAAAAATTTCATCTAATAAATGATATTTCTTTCCAATAGTATATTTTTTTTTATTTTTTATTTTTTCAAGATTTTCTCGAATATATTTTGAATGCTCTTGAATATTAAGAAAAGTATATCCTGTGCTTAATCTAGTCATGCCGCCAGCAGTTCCTATATTGATTTCATTATTTTTAGTAGAATTTATTTGTTTAAATAAAGGAATAGCACCTTTCTCTTTAAATATAATTTTGTAATCTTTAATTTTCAATTTTTTTTCTAGATATTCTTTAATTTGATTTTCGTAATCCATTATGTTTTCATTATTTAAACTAGATAACCATGTAGTTTCTATTAGGGCTTTATTTTTGGAAAAAGGCAAAGTGTAGTAGAAGTGAACACTATTGCGCTGATCACAATCAAAATCCATGAGATTAAAAATTTTATCATCAAAAATATCTTTAGGTGTTTCTATTTCAACACCAAAAAAATGTTGCCACAATCTATCTTTGAATTCACCTTTATTAGGCACGCTATTAAATATTAAACTTCGTTCGGTATTAATTTCATTTATATCTTTAAAGAATGAAATATTTGAGTTTGATTTTAAATTAGAAATTATTTTCTTATAAAAAATTCCACTATTTACAGTTTGATAAGGGGTATCATCACATTTTAGATGATGCATTTTTCCTTCAATGTTTACTGTAAAATTGGACCAATTTTTTATTACACAGTCATCAAAATTATGATTGATAGTTTTCCAAAATGACCAAGTTTTGTCTCTATCGTAAATTTGTCTAGGCTCTACAATTGCTAGTGTTTTTTTCTCAAGTTTTTGATTTTGATTTAATTCATAGGCTAAAGATAAACCTGCACAACCAGCACCTTTTATTACGTAATCAAATTCTTTCATTAATATTTATCTCTTCTTCAATTAAATCATGATTATGATCAATTATATCATTATTCAATGTTGTTAATTTAATCAGATCAAAAATAGATAGGAGTGTTTCTAGAATTTTTTCATAATTATTAACAAAAATTTTTCCTGAATTTTTATATTCCTCAAAGGTTTTAATCTTTATTATTTTGTGGCCTATTTTTCGATAAATACGTCTTGCAACAATTATTGAAAACCTAAGAGATAATGGAATTTTTTTCATTGCGTAGAAAGAATTATCATAAAATTTATCAGCGAAAAAAATTGTTGATTTAATTGTTTCTAAATTAGCATTAATATAACTTCTATTGTTAATTTCATCTTCTATTACATCTCTTGATATATTTGTTAACTGCATAGCTATACCTAAGTTAATTGCTGATCTTAAAGAATTTTTATCCTCTACTTTAAGAATTTTTGCCATCATTAATCCCACAGTTCCAGCAACTCTATAAGAATAGATTAACAATTCTTTTTTTGAATTTAATTTAACTTCTTCTTTAATATCTGAATGAATTCCATCAAAAAGATCATCAATTATTTTTGGAGAAATGTTAAATTTTTCAATTAAACCCCACATATTTTTAATTATGGAATTGTTTTGATCTTTTTTATTAAAAGCTTCCTTGAATTCATAAAAAATTTTATTTTTTAATTCTAAAGAATTTTGATCATCTGCAATATTGTCAGCCGTTCTGCAAAAATCATATAATTTTGAGCAATCTAAATAAGTGTTTTTTGGTAAAAAGAAACCTGCCCAATTAAATGATTTGGCATAAATAGATAAATAATTTTTATTCATTATAAAATTTTATCAAGAACCTTAGCAGATGATAATACACCAGGGACGCCCGCTCCAGGATGCGTTCCAGCACCCACAAAATATAATCCATTGAAAATTTCAGATTTATTATGAAATCTGAAGTAGGCTGATTGAGTAAATTTTGGCTGAATTGAAAAACCTGAACCATATTTTGTATTTAGTTCTTTTTCAAAATAATCAGGTGTTAAATAAAAATCTTCAACAATGTTGTTTTTTAAATTAGGCATTAATTGTTTTTCCATTTTTTCAATTACCAAGTTTTTCATTTTTTCACCTTCAATATTCCAATCAATATTTGATTGATTATTTGGAACTGGCACTAATACGTAAAAACAATCATGGCCCTCTGGAGCCATAGATTTATCTGTTGCTGTAGGTCTATGTAAGTAATAGCTGATGTCATTATTTAACTTCTTTCGATTAAATATATCATCAAGATGTTCTTTGTATTTATTTCCAAATTTAATCGTATGATGTTCAACATTGTCATATATTTTTTTTGTTCCAAAATAATAAACAAATAGACCCATGGAATATTCCATCCTGTTTTTTTTCCATTTAAAAAAATTTGTGAAATTTTTTTTATTCAAAAGTTTCTCATAAACTGCAGGTGGATCAGCATTACAAATTACATTTTGACAATCAATATTTGTTCCATCATCTAAAATTACACCTTGGATATTTTTTCCCTGAGATTTTATCTCACTTACTTCATGACCTTTAATAATTTTTATTCCAACCTCATTCATTAGTTTTTCAAAACCTTTAATGATATTTCCAGTACCCCCAATAGAATAATGAATTCCCCATTTTTTTTCTAAGTAGAGTATCAGTCCATATATAGAAGTTGTTGTAAATGGATTGCCGCCAACCAAAAGAGGGTGCATACTAAGCATTCGTCTTAACTTTTCATTTTTGATATATGACGAGACCAGCGAGTAAACTGATTTATAGCTTTTAAGATTTAATAAAGCAGGTAATTGCTTCATCATAAAGATTGGCTTTTCAAAAGGAACATCGGCCAATTCAAGAAAGCCTTTGTTAAAAATTTTTTTAGTGAATTCTACTAATTTTTCATAACCACCAACATCTTGAGGATTTAATTTTTTAATTTGATTTTTCATATCCTCTTCATTTCCTGAATAATTAAACTTTGTGTCATCTTCAAAAATGAATTGATACCAAGTTTTAAGAGGAGTAATTTTTATATAATCTTCAGGTTTCTTATTAAAGATTTCAAATAATTCATTTATTAAATAAGGTGCTGTAATTACAGTTGGTCCAGCATCATATGTAAATCCATTTTTTTTGAATACACGAGCTCTACCGCCTAAATCTTCATGTTTTTCAATTAAAATAACATTATGATTTTTAGCCTTTAGTCTGAGGGCTGTTGCAATTCCACCAAATCCAGATCCAATTACTACTGAGTTCATATCAGCAATCTATAGTTTTTTTTTTAAATTGTAAGCGATTATGAATTAATTTTTTTTAATTCTTCTTTAGTTTCATCTAGGTTTTTTTGAAACAAAGTATCTAATTTTGAAGAGTCAACTGATGTAGTGATGATTTTCTTAACAGAGTCGACAGCTATTTTGACAGATGCGTCTCTTATTTCTTTTAGTGCAGCTTTTTTCATCTGATCTATTTTATTTTCAGCCAAGTTCTTTTTAATTTCTGAAGATCTGTGAAATTTATCATTTAAATCAATGATTAATTTATCACTTTCTTTTTTTGCTTGCTCAATAATTTCATTGCTAACATTTTGTGCTGTATCAAGTTTTTTTTGTGCGTTATCTAAAAGAGTTTTAGCTTCTGTTCTAAGTTTTTCACTTTCATCAATTTCGTTTCTAATTTCTGATATTAAATTATTTAGCACTTCATTAATTTTTTGAGGAACTTTTAAATAAAATAATCCTGCAAAAAAGATAACGAATGATACTGCTACCCAAAACGTTGCATCAATTGCCATAATATTTATCTCCATTCCTTTTAGATAAATCATCAACAATTGCAGAGATACTACTTGCGTTTACATCAGCACCAATTAATTTTTTAACTAATTCTGATGAAGTATCTATTGCAATTTTGTTTATTTTTTCAGGTGCGTTTTTTCTTAAAGCACTTATTTCATCTTCAGCTTTTTTTATTTCTTCGTCTAACTGCTTATCTAAAGTTTCTCTTTTAGATGTAATATCTTTTTGAACTTTTTCTCTAGCTTGGGCCAAAATATTTTTTGCCTCTATTTTACTTTTAGCTACTAGATCATCAAATTCTTTAATCTTAAGTTCACTTTCTTTTCTTTGCTTTTCAGCAGCCTCAATATTTTCCAGAATTTGTGATTTTCGAGATTCTAAGTTTGCACTTATTTTTGGAAGTATCAATTTTGACAACACAATCAAGAGTGTTCCAAATGTAAGTATTAACCAAAAAATTTGTGAAACCCAAAATTCTGGATTCAGCTGAGGCATACCTCCACTCTCAGCTGTGTAAGCTTCCACAGTTAGGAAGCTTAAAAATATTAAGTTAAGAAATATTTTTTTTACCATCAAATTTAAAATGCAAATAAGATGATTAACGCAACTACTAATCCAAATAATCCTGTTGCTTCCGCTAATGCGAAACCTAAAAGTAGGTTAGGAAACTGTTTTTGAGCTGCAGATGGATTTCTCATTGCACCTGATAAATAATTTCCAAAAATTATACCAATACCTACACCAGCACCTGCTAAAGCTATTGCCGCAAGTCCTGCTCCGATCATTTTTGCTGCTTCTAATTCCATTATATCCTCCTTGTTTTAATGGTGTAAATTTAATGCATCATTTAAATAGATGCAGGTTAAGATTGCAAAAACATATGCTTGAAGAAAAGCAACTAAGATCTCCAAACCAGTTAATGCAACCGAAAAACTTAGTGGAAGCCATCCACCAACAACTCCGAGACTTATTACAAAGCCACCGAAAACTTTCATCATAGTATGACCAGCCATCATGTTAGCAAATAATCTAACAGATAAGCTTATTGGTCGACTTAAATAAGAAATAATTTCAATAACAACAATCAAAGGTAAGAGTACAGCTGGTACACCACTTGGTACAAATAACTTTAAATAACCAAGACCATGTTTAATAAATCCAATAACCGTAACCCCAATAAATATAAAAGCTGCCAATAAAAATGTAACAATGATATGACTTGTTACTGTAAAAGTGTAAGGGATCATCCCAAACATGTTGCAGAACAAGACAAACATAAATAGTGAAAAAATAAAAGCAAAATATGGTTTTCCTTTAGATCCGGCTGTATCGCTAATCATTTTAGATACAAATGTATAACTTAGCTCAGCTAGTAACTGTATTTTATTAGGTATCAGTGAATTTTTTTTTGAACCAAGGTTAAAGACAACTAAAATTGCTAACGTGCTGATTATCATAAACAAACTTGCGTTTGTAAACGAGATATCAAAACTTCCTATTTTAATTTCGGGCCCAATTCTATAAACTTCGAATTGAGACATTGGATTTGCTGCCATTGTCTAAAACTTTATTTTTGCATGTTTTTTGCGGATCTTATTACATTAGTTATGCCTGCAATGACACCCACAAAAAAAAATATTATTATTAACCAGGGCTTAGTACCAAAGGTCTTGTCTAAAATAAACCCAATAATTGTCCCAACAGCTACTGCAGATACAAGTTCGGTACTCAATTTAAATGCAGTACCAATGGGCGATGTTTTTCCGTCTTTTTCGGACTTATTTTTGTTTAAAAACTTTGATTTTGCAATTTCAAGGCGAGTTTTGAGAGGGTCCTCAGCCATTTTATCTAAGCAACCATACTTTCAGCTTTTTGTAGATCAACGGCAACAAGTTGGCTAATCCCTTTTTCTGGCATTGTCACACCATATAGTCTATTCATTTTAGACATTGTAAGAGCATGGTGCGTTACAATAATAAATTTTGTATTCGTAATATTAATTAGCTCCTCTAACAAACCACAAAATCTAGTGACGTTCGCATCATCCAAGGGCGCATCAACTTCATCTAAAACACATATTGGAGATGGATTTGTAAGAAAGACTGCAAATATTAATGAAAGAGCTGTTAAGGCTTGTTCTCCACCAGACAAAAGTGTAATCGACTGTAGTCTTTTACCTGGAGGACTAACTAACATTTCTAAACCTGCTTCAAGAGGATCATCGCTATCAACCAATTCAAGTTTTGCATTACCTCCATTAAAAAGTTTTGTATAAACTTCATTAAATTTTCTATTTACTTTTTCAAAAGCCTCCAACAATCTTTCTCTTCCTTTTTGATTAAGTTCATTAATACTTTCTTTAAGTTTGATTATTGCTGTAACAAGATCAGCTCTATCTTGTTCCATTTTTTTAATTTCTGTTTCATATTTACTTGTTTCCTCGTCAGCTTTTAAATTAACAGATCCAAATTTTTCTCTTTCTTGCTTCTTTTTATCAAGCAAATCTTCTTGCACTACAGGATCAGGCAATTCTTCAACACCAAATAAGTTTGAATTTTCTAGAATATTATCTTCACTCAAACTTAACTCAGAATTAACTCTATCTAAAAGATCATTTTTTCTTTTTTTTAATCCTTCAATTGTTGCACCAGAACTTGCCTTTCTCTCCCTAATTTGAATTGAGTCTTCTTGAATCTTATTAAGTTCAGATCTTAAATTTTCAATTTTTTCATCAGTATCACTGATAATTTTTTCATTATCTTGCTTTTCTTTTTCTGAAATTCTTAAACTTTCATTTATCTGACCTTTTTTTTCTGCTTGAATTTCAGGTTGATTATCTAATTCATTTAATTGATTTGATAATTTACTTTTTCTTTCAGTTAGCTCATTAATCATTTTATTAGAATTAGTTAATAAGTTAATCCAGCTTTCTATTTCAGTTTCAATTGTCTTAATTCTTTCATTTCTTTTTAAAGACTCTTTCTTGATAGATTGATTTTTACTAAAACTATCAGTGTACTTACCTTGAAGAATTTTTATTTGTTCATTTTTGTCATTTAGTACAGATAGTCTTTTTTTGCTTTCTTCATCACCTAGATTTTTTAAAAAATCATTAAGTTCAATTTTGCATCTATCTAATAAGGTTAGTGCTTGATTGAGTTCATTTTCATTTATCAAAGATTTAATTTTATCAATATTTTCTTCAACACTTTTAACCTGGTTTACATTTATATTTATATTTCCATCTGCAAATGTTTTAATTATTTCATTTGCTTGCTTTTGTTCCTCATCTAATTCAGTTTTTGCTTTTTCTAATTCCTCATTAGACAGTTTTTCTGTTTCGAAATATTTTGAGTCTATTTCTATTAATTCATTTTTTTCTTCTTTAAGTCTTTTTTCATTAGAATTTGCATCTACAACAATTCCTTTTTCTCTTATTATATCTTCATCAATTATTTGAAGAGATTTTTTAATTGAACCTATTTCTTCCTGAATTCTTAAATTTTCTTCATCTAAACTTTGAAGTTCTAAATTAAGTCTTTGTATCTTTGACAAATTTTCAATATTTTTTTCTCTTAGTGGATTTACCTTATCAGTTTCAGTCTTTATCTGAATTTCTAATTCATTAATTTTTTTATTAAATCCATCAACTTCACTTTCAGCTTCAGTGTTGATTTCATTCTCAACTCTTATTTCTTTTTCTATATCTAAAAGTTTTAAATAATATAAGCCTGCTTCAATTTTTTTTATTTCCTCAGAAATTAATTTATATTTTGTTGCTTCTTCTGCTTGCTTTTGCAAGTTTGCTAATTGTTTTTCCTGTTGTCTTCTCAATTCATCAGCTCTTTTCAAATTATTTTCAGCTGCACCAAGTCTTAATTCAGCTTCATGCCTTCTTACATGCAGTCCTGAAATGCCGGCTGCCTCCTCAAGTATTGCTCTTCTATCAGTGGGTTTTGCTGTTACCAGAGCTCCAATTCTTCCTTGGCTAATCATAGAAGGTGAGTGTGCTCCAGTAGAAAGGTCTGCAAAAAACATTTGAGCATCCCTTGCTCTTACTTCTTTATCATTAATATAAAATTTTGATCCTTTATCTTTTTCAATTTTTCTTCTTATGTGAATCTCACTCAGCTCTCTATATTGAATTGGACCTTCATTTTTTTCATTATTTACTGTGATTGAAACTTCAGCAATATTTTTTGATGGCTTATTTGATGTTCCTGAAAAAATTACATCTTCCATTCCAGAGCCACGCATACTTTTTGCAGAAGTTTCTCCCATTGCCCATCTTAACGACTCCACAATGTTTGATTTTCCACATCCATTTGGCCCAACTATTCCAGTCAAACCTTCCTCGATTAAAAAGTTTGTCTTATCAGCAAATGATTTAAATCCATTTAATTGGATTTTTTTAAACTCCATGAGCTAACTTATATCATTTTTTCTAATGATTTTTTTAAATTTTTATAATTTAGAGATTTTTCAAACTTTTCGTTGTTGATAATAATCGTGGGAGTAGCATTTACTTTAAATTCTTTAGATCCTTCGATTCGGTCATTAAGAACAAAGTCTTCAATTCGTTTATCTGTAATACATCTTTTAAAGTCTATGTTTATTCCTTGTTCTTCAATAAATTTCTTTAAGTTATCGTTTGCCTCACTAGCATTATTTCCTTTTACCCATTTTTGTTGATTGGCATATAAAGTTTCTAAAATTTCTGAGTTTCCATCATTTCTACATTGCGCAATTTTTGAAGCGTTGAAGGCTATAATATCCAAAGGAAAATGTCTGAATTCAATTTTGACTAAACCGGTATCAATAAATTCTTTCTTTAATTGTGGGTAAACATTTTTATGAAAGTTTGCACAATGACTACAAGTTAGTGACTCATATGCTATTATTGTTATCTTAGCATCTTCATTGCCTACTTTAATTCTGTTTATTTCACTTGCAGAAACGCTATTGATTATAAATGTTATCGCTATGAAGAATATTGATTGGATAATTTTTTTCATTTTTCTCTAAATACTCTGGTTAATTCTGCTAAAGATTTTTTTAATTTGTCATTCTTAACATCTTTAATTTTTTCTTTAAATTTATTATTTGTCACATTTATTGTTTGGGTTTCTACATTTGAAATTTCAGTTTCATCATTAAAACTTGTGAATTTTAGTTTTTCGACAACAGAGTATCCAAAAAAATTATTCATCTTATCCATTATTTCCTGTTTTGAGTATTCAAGATCTACCTCATGACCTCTTTTTACCATGATGACTAATGTGCTAACTCCAAACCTATTTGAACTTTTAAATGATTTTGGATAGCAATATTTAAACAACTCATCTCCAACTATGTATTTCCAATTATTTAATGTTTCAGAATAAATATGACCTTTTTTATCAATTATTTTTTTAATTTTTTTTGGCAAAGTGTCTCTAAAAGATCTTAAACCTTGAATGGAGGAATTTCTCTGCTTAAAGTTTTTATTGTATTGCATATGATAAAGACGATGATATCAAAAAAAATTCTGAAATGGTACAATTTAAATAAAAGAGATTTGCCGTGGCGAAAAAAGTGTTCCAAATCAAAAAAAGAATATTACACACTTATAAGTGAATTTATGTTGCAACAAACACAAGTTGCAACTGTGATCCCATATTTTAATAGATTTATCAAAATATTACCAACGATTGAAAAATTATCAAAAGTTGATAATTCAAAATTATTTAAATTGTGGGAGGGATTAGGTTACTATTCAAGAGCTAGGAATCTTAAAAAAACAGCACAAGTTATTGTAAAAAAACATAATAAAAAAATTCCAAACAATTTCGAAGATCTTCTCTCTTTACCAGGTATTGGTAATTATACTGCAAGCGCAATTTTATCTATTGGTTTTAATAAGCCTTATATTCCTTTAGATGGAAACATAGAGAGAGTACTTAAAAGATATCTTTTATTAAAAAAAGAAAATCAAATCACCAAAGAGTACTTAAATAAGACAAAATCAATATTTGGAACAACAAGACGTTCAAGTGATTACGCACAAGCACTGATGGAATTAGGAGCAACAATTTGCAAACCTTTTAACCCTGTATGTGATATGTGCCCTATAAACCATAATTGTAAAGCGTTGATAAAAAAAGATTTTACTTTGAAAAAAATCCTAAAAAAAAATAAAAAAAAATTTTTCGTAGTTAATGTTCATAAAAAAAATAATAAATATTTTTTAATAAAAAATAATACATTCAATTTTTTGAGAAATTTAAAGATATTTCCAATGAAGGAAGTGCGATATGATAAAAAATTTAAAAAACATTTAAACATTAAATTATCAAATATGGATATGGCTATTCAAATTAAAAAAACAGAGAAAAAACAAAATTCTCCTGTTCATTACTGGATTGATCCAAAAAAAGTTCAAGAAATTGTTCTTCCATCTTTTACAAAAAGAATATTGAAAGAATTGGAAACAATATGAAGAAAATTGCAATTATTGGAGCTGGAATATCTGGATTGTATTTAGCAAATATTTTTAAACAAAACTCTGACTTTAAGGTCTTATTATTTGAAAAAAATGAAGAAATAAATTTGGATGATGGTTATGGGGTACAGCTATCTAATAATAGTGTTAAATTATTAAATTATATTGGATTTGATCAATTAGATAATAGTCAAAAATTTTTTCCTGATAATCTAGATTTTTACTCAATAGATAATCCTGATAAGATTTGTGATCTAAATATTTCAAAATTTAATTCTGCTAATAATAAATATACAACAATAAAAAGATCATCATTAATTAAGTTTTTAATTAGTAAAATTTCAAAAGATGATATTTTTTATGGTCATAATATTTCAAAAATTGATTTGCAAGAAGACCAAATAGAGCTTTCATTTTCAAATGAATATTCAGGAAAATTTGATTATTTAATTATTGCTGATGGTGTATTTTCAAAAAGTTCTTCATTAATTTCAAATTCAAAAAACTCTTTAAAATTTAATAATTCAGTAGCTATAAGAGGAACTATAAATAGAGATAAAATCGAAAAAATAAATTTTCAAAATATCTCTTTATTCCTTGGCGCTAATTTTCACTACGTAATTTATCCAACATCAGAAAATGAAGATTTAAACTTTATTGGTATTTTAAGAAAAAACTTAAACAAAGATCGATTAAAAAACTATCAACAATTCAATTCCTCAGATTTTGTTGACGAAATAGTTTCTGAAATTCCTCCAACATACAATCAGATAATTCATAAATTAGATAATTTAAAATGTTTTCCAGTATTTATTACTGATGAAATTTTACATCTAAATAACAAAAATATTTTTACTGTAGGAGATGCTTTTTTTGCTTTCCCTCCATCTTTTGCTCAAGGCGCTTCTCAATCTATTGAAGGGTCTCATGAACTTTTTCAAAACTTTTCAATAAATGAAACAGAAAAATATTTTCCTAGAAGGCTACAAAAAACAAAAATGGTAAATAAGCGTTCAAAATTTAACCAATTTGCTTTCCATCTATCAAATCCGCTATTTGTTTTAACAAGAAACTTAATTATGAAAAGACTAGTAAAAAATGAAAAATTTTTAGAAAATTACTTAGGTAAAATTTATGATAATTAATTTTTAGGAATTAATCTTTGTCTTAAATGATCTATGGGTACAATATTACCATTCATATTATAATGCCAATAAGTCCACCCATTACAGCTTTCAGCCCCTAAAATAGTTGCTGCTACTTTATGGATTGATCCTTCAGTTTGCTGATGTTTGATACTTCCATCAGCCATAATTTTTGCATTAATTTTCTTTTTATTATCAAATATTGTCGTACCCGGTTTAATTATTCCAAGTTCAACTAATGAACCAAATGGAATTCTTGGTTTTGATCTGTTATTTTTTAATGTATCTAAGAAATCATCTTCTATTGGTTTTATATCCTTAAGTCTTTGCTCAACAGCTTTGAAATAAGTTTTTTCTTTTTCTATCCCATAATATTTTCTACCTAATTTTTTGGCAACAGCAGCTGTTGTGCCTGATCCTAAAAAAGGATCTAAAACTAAATCATTTTTGTTTGTAGTGGCTAATAATATTCTATGAAGCAATGCTTCTGGCTTTTGAGTTGAATGTATTTTCTTGCCATTTTTTTTTAATCTTTCTGTACCACTACAAATTGGCAGGTTCCAATTTGATCTCATTTGAAGATCATCATTTAAACATTTAAGAGACTGATAATTAAATGTGTATTTTGATTTTTCTGATTTTGATGCCCAAATTAATGTTTCATGAGCATTTGTAAATCTTGTGCCTCTAAAGTTTGGCATTGGATTATTTTTGTTCCAAATTACATCATTAAGTATCCAAAATCCGAGGTTTTGAATTGTATATCCAACTCTAAAAATATTGTGATAACTCCCGATTACCCAAATAGCTCCATTTTTTTTTAGAACTCTTTTGCATTCACTCAACCATTCAAATGTAAATTCATCATATTTTCTGAAATTTTCAAATTGGTCCCATTTGTCATTAACTGCACTAACTTTCGATTGATCAGGTCTGCTTAATTCATTTTTAAGTTGCAAATTGTAAGGAGGGTCAGCAAAAACTAAATCAAAAGTTTCGTCAGGAATTTTTTTTAATTCCTTTAAACTATCACCATTTACAATTTTACTTTTTGCTTCAAAATTCATTTTGTATAAGTGAAAGTAGACTCCAAAAAGATTCCGTGGTCAACCTGGGATTGAATTAATTTAAGCTTAATTGTGTCTAAATTTTTATGACAACAATATATTGTGTTTCTACGTGAAACTTATTTTAATTTAGAGATTGGTGCAAAAGTTTTTCGATGATGAATAGTTATTCCATGTTTTTTTATGGCAACTAAATGTTTTTTAGTGCCATAGCCACAGTTTGTTTCCCAATAATATTTATTAAACTTCTTTGATAAATTTTTAATTAGTCTATCTCTAGATACTTTGGCAATAATTGAAGCCGCAGAGATACTAGGTATTTTTTTATCGCCCTTAACTACTGATTTTAAATTATAATTTTTAATTTCTGGAGTTTTGTTACCGTCCACAAGAATTAGTTTAGGTTTTTTCTTAAGTTTCAATATTGCTCTTTTCATTGCGAGAAGAGTTGCATTTAAAATGTTTAATTTTTCGATCTCTTTTACCGAAGCTTTTCCAAGGCTCCACGTAGAGTTTTGTTTAATATATTTTGCAATTTTCTCACGTTCATTTTTATTTAGAGTTTTTGAATCTTTTAATAATTTTTTATTTATTTTTTTATCTAGTATTACTGCAGCAGCAAAAACTGGTCCCATTAAACTTCCTCTGCCAACTTCGTCAACACCAGCAATAACTTGCATCACAATTTAATTTTTAATTCTTTAATTTTGTCTCTTATTTTTTTTAAATCTTCCCAAGAGTATTTTTTATTCTCGGGAAATCTTATTAGGTAAGATGGGTTAAAGCTTATCATCATTGGATAAGTTTTATTATCAAGTATAATTTCTTTCCAATTTCCACGTTCTTTTGAAATCTTGTTACCTGAACCAGTTAAAGCCTCCATCGCAGAACTGCCCATTACAATTATTAATTTGGGGTCAATTATAGAGATGTGTTTTTTTAAGAAAATTGAATATCTTTTAATTTCTTGAGAAGTAGGCTTCCTGTCTTCTGGAGGTCTGAAGTTTATTGCATAACTCAAATATATTGAGTCTCTTTTAATTTCTATAGCCATTAACATTTTATCAAGCAAAGTACCCACTTCACCCTGAAAGGTTTTGCCAGCTTCGTCTTCAATAGCCGATGGCGCTTCACCTATAAGCATAATTGGACTATCAGGTTTCCCATCACCTAAAATAAGATGGTTAGAATTAGATTTTAAATTACAATTTTCAATTGAATTTATATTTTTTTTTAATACCTCCAGAAGCGTCTTTTTTTCAGCATTCTGGTTTTTTGTAGTTTCTAACTTAACTTTAAATCTATTTATTGGCTTGTTACTAAATACAAAATCTTGCTCAATTGTATTTATGAATTCATCAGTATATACCAGGCTATGATCAGATTTGTTTTTAATCATTTAAAATTTAAGATTTTAAAATATATAAAATTAGTTGTTCTTATTGGTTTAGTTTATCAGACACCTACTAATACTAAAAGTGCTAGTTTTGAAAAATTTGACTCCAGATATTTATCCAATTATTTCTCAGGGATAGTTGCATATGAGAATAAAGATAATTCAAATTCTTTAGATTTTTTTAGGTCTTCAAAAATACTCATTGATAAGCATGACCCTTATCTTAAAAGATACATTTTTTCTTTAGTACAAGAAAATAAAATCACTGGTGCAATAAATCTAATTAAACAGAATTTAAGAAAAGAGAATACTGATTTTTTCGAAAGCTATGTTTTGTTGGTTGTAGATAGTATTAAGAAAGATAATTTTGACCAAGCAGAAAAATATTTAGTCAAATTGTCTTTTTTGACAGAACATAACAGATTTAATCTCATTATTTATGAAACTTTAAGACAATATATTTATGTTTTTAAAGAGAAAAGAATTTCCTTTAATGATCAAAATTTTGGAAATTTAACTCTAATAACCAATACATTTAAAAGATGTTA
>NZ_JBNGZG010000009.1:0-39332 GCF_052049815.1 Candidatus Pelagibacter sp. | reverse complement strand
ATATAAAAATTTATATGAAAGACAATAAAAAAATAAAAATAAAACCTGAAATCAATGTCAGTAATTAAAAAATTTAGAATAACAAAAATAAAAAACGCAAAACCATTTATTTCTTTAAAAAAGATTTCTCTGTCGTTTAAAAAAAATCATTTAATTTTAGATAATATCAATTTAGATATTGCAAAAGGTCAAGTTATAGGATTACTAGGACCAAACGGGGCTGGTAAATCATCTCTAATAAATATTATTACAGGCCAAATAAAGCCAAATTTTGGAAAAATATTAATTAATGGGCAAGATATATCATCCCATCCCATCTATAATAGAACAAAAAAGTTCAAAATTTCATTAGTTCCTCAGACTGGAGGATTTTTTTCAGATTTAAACACTGAGGATAACTTAAACGCAATTGGAGAAATTTTAATTAAAGATAAAAAAAAAAGAAAATTTAGAATTGAAAATTTAATATCAAAATTTGAGCTTGATGCTGTTAGAAAAGTTGAAGCGAAATTTTTAAGTGGTGGTATGAAAAGAAGATTGGTAATTAGCATGAGCTTGTTGGGTGAGCCTGAACTACTATTGATGGATGAACCATTGGCTGCGTTAGACCCACAGACTATTCAAATGTTACAAACAATTATAGTAAAATTACAAACAGAGTTTAATTTAACAATAATTATTACCGATCACCAAGCGAGAGATTTATTAACTGTATGTGATAAAGCAATTATACTTTCTAATTCTAAAATCGTTGCCGAAGGCACACCTAATCAACTAATCCAAAATGAAAATGCAACAAAATATTATTTTGGTGATAATTTTAAATTCAAATAAAAAATATTTGTGAAAAATACTGTAACTATTAACAATAAAATTAAAAGTTATAAAAATAAAAAGATCTTTTTACCAGGAGATAAATCAATAAGTATACGGTTTGTATTATTATCTTCTCTAGCAAATGGAAAATGTGTAGCAAAAAATTTACTGCTCTCAGAAGATGTAATTAATACAATAGAGTCTGTAAGAAAATTTGGGATTAAAATAAATTTGAATAAAAAAAAATGTGAAATTTTTGGCAAAGGTTTATTTGGATATAAATACAAAAAAAATATAATTTTGAATGCTGGTAATTCAGGAACATGCGCCCGCTTAATGATTGCAAATATCACGGATACTAAGTATCCAATTAAAATTGTTGGAGATAAATCTTTGTCAAAAAGAGATATGACAAGAATTATTTTTCCACTTGAAAAAATTGGTGTATCATTCAAGAAAAATAATGGAAAATTACCTTTAACAATTAATAAATCAGAAAATTTAAAACCAATTTATTATCAAGAAAATTTAGGATCCGCACAGTGTAAATCTGCTGTAATTTTAGCTGCCCTCAAAACAAAAGGGTTAACTAAAATAAAATCGAAAATTTCTAGAAATCACACTGAACTGATGCTCAAACATTCTCTAAAATATCCTATAAAATATATTAAAAAAAAATCACATGATCTTATTGAAATAAGCGGAATGAAAAACTTTAAGTCTTTTAATTATACTATACCAAGTGATATTTCCTCAGGAGCTTTTTTTATTGTATTAACTTTACTAGGAGAAAATTCAAATTTAGTGCTCAAGAACATAAATACTAATGAAACAAGAACTGGAATTGTAAATATTTTGAATGCTATGGGTGCTAATATTAAATTTTTAAATACCCGAAAAATTAACGGTGAAAAAGTTTCAGATATATTTGTTCAATCAAACAAAAATCTAAGAAGTATAAATCTTAACCCAAAAATGAATAGCTCAGCAATAGATGAATTTATGTTAATTTTTTTAGTTGCAGCAATCTCTAAGGGAATAAGTACTTTTAAAAATTTATCTGAACTTAATAAAAAAGAGTCGAGAAGACTTGATATTAGTATAAATATCTTAGATCAAATTGGTGTTAAAGTAAAAAAAATAAATAAAAATGGTATTAAGATTTGGGGAAATCCAAATTTACGAATAGAAAAAACTATAATCGTTAAAAATTTTATGAAAGATCATAGAATTTTTATGGTCTCAGTAATTGCAGCACTAGTGCTTGGTGGAAAATGGAAAATCAATGATCCATCGTCAATTAATACATCGTTTCCTAATTTTTTAAATTTGATAAAACAACTTGGTGGAAAATTAAATTGACAAATAGGATTAAAATAGCAATTGACTCACCTGCCGCTGCTGGTGCTGGGACAATGGCTAAATTGATATCAAAAAACTATAATCTAGCTCAGTTAGATACTGGAAAAATTTATCGTTTAATCGCTTATTACAAAATCAAATATCCGAATAAATTTAACCTAAAATTTTTAAAAAAAAAAATTTATAACCTTAAGATAAGTCAATTGAGTAACAAAACATTACTTAATGATGAAATTGGATTACAAGCATCTATTGTTGCAAAAAAAAAATCTATAAGAAAACTTGTTCACACTTTTCAAGTAAATTTTGCTTATAACCCACCTAAAAAATTTAATGGAAGTTGTTTAGATGGTAGAGATATTACTTATAATATAGTTCCAGATGCTGATATTAAATTATTTATCACTGCTTCTTTAAAAGTAAGAGCTACAAGAAGATATAAAGAGCTCAAAGCATTAAAAAAAGATGTTTCTTTTAAAGAAGTGCTCAAAAGTATAAAAAAAAGGGATGAAAATGACTATAATAGAAAAATTTCACCTTTGGTAAAAACTAGAGATTCCTTCTTGATTAATACTACAAATTTAACTAAAAGAGCCAGTTTTTTAAAAATAAAAAAAATTATAGACAGAAAACTAATAAAAAATGGAAATTTATAAAGACGTATCCTCAGGTCAATCAAAAGAATTCGCTGAACTTTTAAATAGTCAATTTTCTAAAAATAAAATTGAAGAAGGAAAAATTATTGAAGGTACAATTAATAAAATTACTGAAAAGTTTGTCTTTTTGTTTGTTGATGGATTAAAAAGTGAACCATTAGTTGATAATAATGAATTAAAATCTATGGGCATTAAACTAGACGAGCTTAAGGTGGGAGATAAGTTAAATGTTCTACTGGAAAGGATTGAGGATAAAAACGGTGAAGTTATTGTTTCTGCAAGCAAAGCAAAAAAAATTAAGGGTTGGGATCAGCTAGTTGAAGCATACGAAAAAAAAGAAACAATAATGGGTAAGATTACATCAAAATGCAAAGGTGGTTGCATTGTCGAACACATTGATACGGGATCTTTAATGTTTCTACCAGGTTCACAAATAAGCGATAAACCATTAAAAGATATTTCTCATTTAATGAATGAACCGCAAAAATTTGCCTTGATAAAACTAGACAAAATAAGAGGAAATGCATGTGTTTCTAGAAGAGAAGTTATTTCTTCATTTAAAAAAGAGGATAAAGCAAAAATCATAGAGAGATATAAAGTAGGTGACATTATAAGAGGAGCTGAAGTTAAGGGCTACAGTTCTTTTGGATGTTTCTTTAATGTAAATGGTGAACTTGATGTTTTGGTACACTTACAAGAGATATCATATTCTAGAGTGAACCACCCTAATGAAGTATTTAATGTAGGTGAAAAACACGATCTAAAAGTTATATCAGTAGATAAAGAAAAACTTCAAGTAGGTTGTTCGGTAAAACAATTATCACCTGATCCTTTTGAAAATATAGAAAATTATCAGCTTAATAAATTGTATAAAGTTAAGGTTGTTAAGATTACTGATTTTGGAGCTTTCTGTGAATTAGAACCTGGTTTAACGACTTTGCTTCATTCAAGTGAACTAAGTTGGTCAAAAAAAAATTTATCAACTAAAAAAATTCTTAAAGTTGGAGAGAATATTGATTGTGTAATTACAGAGATAGATAAAGAAAAAAGAAGAATCTCTATTTCACATAGGTTGACTTTGAAAAATCCTTATGAAGAATTAGAAAATAGGTTTCCTGTAGGAACAATCACAGATGGTGTTATTCAAAATAAAAATGAATATTCTTTATTTGTAAAGATTTCTGATATGGATATTGAAGCTTTTTTACATTGCAATGATCTAACTTATTTAAACAATGGCGAAGAAGAGTTAAAAAAATTCAATAAAGGTGATAAAATCAAAATAAAAATTCTAGAAATTAAAAAAGATGAACAAAAAATAAGAGTTGGCCATAGACAAACAATGGCGGATCCTTTTGACTATTTTAAAGATAAATCTTTAAATCAAATTATTACAGTTAAAATTATATCTGCAGACCAAAAAGGTCTAATTGTTAGGCCTGAAGGCTGCGAAATGGATTTTATGATTAAAAAATCGGCTATAGCAATTAATCCGAATGATGCTAGACCTTCAAGATTTACTGGTGGTGAAAAAGTGGATGTTGCAATAGCAGAATTAAACCTTGAAAAAAGAAAAGTTACTTTAAGTATGAGATTGCTTGAGGAAATAGAAAAAAAGGAAGCTTTGGAAAAATATGGTGCTGCCGAAGGTTCAGGAAAACAGCTTCCATTTTCATCATTATCAGAGGATTTGAAAAAGAAAGAAAAGAAAAAATAATTAATTTAGAAATTTGTCTACTGTAAAATCTAAACTTCTAGACCAATTTAAAAGAAATTATCCAAACTTCTATAAAAAAGATTTAGATAAACTTGCCGATATAATCTTTAATGAGATCAAAAAAAGTCTTAAAAGAAGTGAAAGTGTAGAGATTAGAGGATGGGGAAGCCTAAAAGTTAAATTACAAAAAAAATCAATTAGAAGAAATCCTAAAACTGGAGACCTAGTCGAAGTACCAGAAAAAAAGAATATTTTGTGGAAAATGTCTAAAGAAGTATTTAAAAAATTAAATGATGATTAAAAAAATTTTTATCGCTTGTGACACAACAAGCACATTAAAAGCTAAAGAAATAATCAAAAAAACACAAACTTCAAAATTAAAGATTGGCTATAAATTTGGATTAGAATTTTTAAATTCAAAGAATGGAAGAAATTTTATAGGCAAAATTAAAAATCAAACTATTTTCATAGATGCTAAACTACATGATATTCCAAATACATGTGTGTCAGCTGTAAAAGCTTTAAAAGATTTAAATATAAACTATCTGACAATGCACATAAGTTCTGGTTTAGAAGCACTGAAAGCAACAAAAAAGGTTGCAGGAAAAATAAAACTTATTGGAGTAACTATTTTAACTTCATTAGATAATAAATCTTTAAAAGAAATTGGTTTTAATAAAGATGTTAAAAATTTAGTTTTACAACAAGCAAAACTTGCACAAAAAGCAAAATTAGATGCCCTAGTTTGTTCTGCTCAAGAAGTTAAAATTGTAAAAAAAGTTTTCAAAAAAGAAATCATAACACCAGGAATAAGATTTAACACAAATAGCAATGACCAGAAAAGAACATTAACTCCAAAACAAGCATATAAAAATGGAAGTAACTGGCTTGTGATTGGGCGACCTATCACAAAAGGTAATATAAAAAAGAATATTCAAAACCTCATTGATCATTTAGAAAAATGATACAAAATTGTAAAATTTGTGGAGTTAAAGACTCGCAAACTCTAAAGTATATCACTAATCACAAGTACCCTCCTAAGATGATTGGTTTTATTTGTAATTGGCCAAAATCAAGAAGATTTGTCTCTGATGATCAATTAAAAGAATTGTTAAAAATTGATAAAAAAGGAACGTCATATGTGGCTGTTTTAGTTAAACCTGATGATGACACATTAGAAAAAGTTAAAGACCTGCCTTTTGACTATTATCAGCTCTATGATTGTGAGCCCCAAAAAATTAGAACAATTAAAGAAAAATATAATAAAAAAATTATATCTGTTGTGACGGTTGAAGAAGAAAAAGATGTTTTAAAATACAAAGATTTTGAAGATGTTTCAGATGTAATACTATTTGACTCAAAAGGCTATCATAATTCTGTATCTTTTGATCACAACTATCTAGATAAGGTAAACACAAAACTATCTTTAATGATTGCAGGTAATATAAAAATAGAAGATGTGCCAAATTTAAAAGATAAAAACTTTTGTATAGATATGAGTGGAGGACTTGAGACAGAGGGTATCAAAGATACAAATAAAATTGATAAGTTTCTAAATTCAGTACATAATCTAAATTCTTAAAAAAAATAATATGAGCAAGAATTCTTTAAAAACGGGTCCAGACGAACTTGGTTATTATGGAGAAGGTGAAAATGCTATGGGAGGTATTGCAGTTGGAGAAACTTTAATGCCTGCTCTTCATGAATTAAGCCAAGGATTTGAAGAAGCTATAAAAGATCAAGATTTTTTAGATGAATATGCCTACCATTGTAAACATTATATTGGTAGACCCTCGCCGCTTTATTATGCTGAAAACCTAACAAAACATATTGGTGGTGCAAAAATATTATTTAAACAAGAACATTTAAATCATACTGGAAGTCACAAAATTAATAACTCTCTATTTCAAGTTTTATTAGCAAAGCGAATGGGTAAAAAGTATTTGTTATGTGAGAGTGGAGCTGGCCAACATTTTTCTGCTACAGCTGCTGTTGCTGCTAAATTTGGATTACCTTTGGTTGGAATTATGGGAGATGTGGATGTTCAAAGAGTTAATCAAAATATTATCAAAGCAAAACACTACGGTGCTAAATTAAAAGCTGTACCAGGCACTTTAAAAGAAGCAATTACTGAAGCTATTAAAACTTGGACAACTGATCCGGACAGTGCTTATATTTGTGGTTCAGTTGTATCAGCTCATCCTTTTCCAAAAATAGTTGCTTTCGCACAGAGTATAATTGGTAGAGAAATAAGAGAACAATCAATGGAACAAGAAAAAAAAATCCCAGATATGATAATTGGTTGTGTAGGAGGTGGATCTAATTTTGCTGGAGCAATTTATGAATTTTTAGATGACAAAAATGTAGAAAAAGTTGGAGTAGAAGCTGCTGAAACTGCCGCCCTATCACATGGAACACCAGGAATTATGCAAGGTATGAAGACATATTTATTGCAGTCTAATGATGGTGCAAAATCTCTAGGTGGAAATAGTTTAGGTGCAGGTATTCAATATTTTGGTGTTGGACCTTTACATAGTTATTTACATGATCAAAAAGCTGTAACTTATACATCTGCAACAGATGAAGAAATCCTTAATGCATATAAAACAATTGCAAAATATGAAGGAATATCTTCAGCATTAGAACCTATGGCAGGTGCTGCTTACTTGCTTAAAATTGCAAAAGATAAACCAAAAGATTACCTAATTTGTCTATCCTTATGTGGCAGAGGTGAAAAAGATTTAGATACTATTGAAAAACACATAGGAAAAGACTTTGAGTAAGAGATTAGAAAATATTTTTCAATCATCTTCACCAAAAACAAAATTGGTTAGCTATTTTGTTGGCTGCTATCCTGATCCAGATACAAGTTTTGAATTGATCAAACAAGCAATAGATAATGGTGTTTCTATTCTAGAAATTGGTTACTGCACATCAGAGGCATCCGCTGAGGGACCGATTATTAAAAAAGCCCATGATCATGTTTTAGAAAATAATTTTACCTTAAAAGATACAATTAAACTTGTAAAAAAAATTAGAGATTATAATTCTGATGTAGGCATAGTTTTAATGGGCTATATTGCAAATTTATATAAATACCCTATTCCAGCCTTTGTAGATGATATTAAAAAAGCTGGCGCAGATGCAGTGCTAGTAGTTGATGCACCTCACGAATTGAAAGAAGAAAATATTTTAAGAGAAAATTTAAATAAAAATGAATTGTCTTTAATTAAACTTGTGGCACCCACTACAGATGAGCAAAGGCTTAAAGATATAATAAAAATCTCATCAGGATTTCTATATCAAGTTACAGTTACTGGAACGACTGGTCAAAAATCTGCTGATGAAAGTACTGTAAAAAACTTTATTGATAAAATTAAAGCAATTTCAAATATTCCTGTTTGTACTGGTTTTGGAATTAAAACTCCTGCAGATGCAAGAAAAATGGCTAACACCGGGCCATCTGGAGTTATTGTGGGATCTGCATTTGTGAAATATATTCAAGATAATTTGGGGGACAAAAATTTACCACAAAATTTAGGTAAATTTATAAGCAGTTTTGTAAAGGAATTATAATTTGAACTGGATAAATAAAATAATTAAAGCTGGTGAAAACATTAAGAAAGCTTTTCACAAACGAGCTACTAAAGAAGATATTGCTAATAGTGATTGGATGTCTTGCTGTAAGGGACCAAGACTAAAAACTGATTTTGAAAACAACATGTGGGTTTGCCCTGATTGTAACAGACATCACAGAATAAAACCTAAACAAAGATTTGATTATCTATTCGGCAAAGATAATTACGAGATATTTAAAACACCTATCCCTAATGATGATCCACTAAATTGGACAGATTCTAAGTCTTATAAAGATAGATTAAAAAGTGCTAGAAAAAAAACTGGTATGGATTGTGGAATGATGGTGGCATCAGGTTCGATCGACGGTATAAAAATTACAGCTGTCGCTTCAGATTTTGATTTTTTAGGGGCCTCGATGGCAGCTGCTGAAGGTGAAGCTTTTTTATATGGCATTCAACATGCAATAGAAAATCAGACTGCCTTTCTTTGTGTGAGTTCTGGTGGAGGGATGCGTATGATGGAGAGTTTAATTTCTCTCTCACAAATGACTAGAACTACACTTGCAATTAATGAATTAAAAAAAAATAATTTACCCTACCTAGTTTTAATTACAGATCCTACAGCTGGAGGAATTTCCGCATCGTATTCTATGTTGGGAGATCTTCATATTGCAGAGCCAGGTGCTCTAATAGCTTTCGCTGGCGCCCGCGTCATACAAGGCACTGTTAAAGAACAGCTACCAGAGGGATTTCAGAGATCAGAGTACGTTCAGAAAACAGGTTTCGTTGATTTAATTGTAGATAGAAAAGATTTAAAAGAAAAATTAGGAATTTTATTATCAATATTATTAAAAAAGAATTCTGATATAAGTTCTGAAGAAAATGAAACTTCAGAAGATACTCAGTCGCTTTCAAAAACTGCATAAACGCGAAATTGATCTTAGTCTAGATCGTATTAAATCTCTTTGTCAAAAACTTGGAAACCCTCAAGACAAAATGAAAACGATTTCTGTTGTTGGCACTAATGGTAAATTTAGTACCATCGCTGTAATGCATTCTATTCTCAAGGAAGCAAACATAAAATGTAATGTTTATACCAGTCCCCACATTTTAAAAATTAATGAACGTTTTGTATTTAATAGCCAGGAATTAAATGATGATGAACTTGCTGAATTATTTGAAGAAGTTGAAAAAATTAATAACGGTGAAACTGCAACCATCTTTGAAATACTTACTGCTTGTTTCCTATATAAAGCAGCACAGTATCCAAATAATATTAATTTAGTGGAAAGTGGATTATTCCACAGATTTGATGCAACTAATGTTTTTAAGAAAAATCTCGCAAGTGTTTGCTGTGCGATAAGTAGTGACCATAATGATTGGTTGCCAGAAAATGATCGTACAATAGAACGAATTATCTTTGAAAAAACATCATCTTTTTTAAATTCTAATATCATTGTTGCTAAACAAAGAAATAAAGAAACTACGGAATGTATAAAAAAAACTATCTCTACAAATCAATCAAATAAATACTTTTTTAATGAAGATTTTAGTTTCTCTAATGGTGAGAATGGGTTTTGGTATTACGAAGATAAATTTGGTGGACTAAAACTATCTGCACCAAATATTCTTGGTGAGTTTCAATTGGAAAATATATCAACAGCCATAGCTACATTGAGAACCTTGGACCTTGGTATTAATGATAGTCATATAAAAAATGGTATTACTAAGATTAGAAGTATTGCAAGACTTCAGGAAATAAAATCAGGAAAGCTAAAAAATTTGGTTAAGAATAATAAACTTATTGTAGATGGATCCCATAATGAACATGGGTCTGAGGTACTAAATGAATATCTTAAAAGCTTAAATTGTAAAAAACATGTGATTATTGGTATGATGGCCAATAAAGAGCATGAAAAATATATAAGTTACTTTAAAGATATAAGTTCATATACTGTAATCGATATTCCTAATCAATTAAATGCAATCAATGGTATTGATTTAAAGAATAAATTTAACAGTCTATCTAATGTAAAATATCAAGATAGTATTGAGAAAGCTATAAGATCTATCCCTCTTGAAGAGGGAGATCTTATAATAATTACTGGAAGTCTATATTTAGCAGCAGAAGTTCTAAGTTTAAATTAAATATTTTCGTCTAAAAACTCTTTCATTGTTCCTTCTGGGACACCACCAACTTTACGTGATACTTCAACACCTTTTTTATAAACAATGACAGTAGGGACACCACGAATTCCTGCAGCAGAACCAGTATTAATGGCTCCGTCTTCAATGTCTCCATAATAAAAATTAGCTTTATCTTTATACTCTTCCGACAATTTATCCATGACAGGTTTTAAAGCCTTACATGGGCCGCACCAAACTGCCGAAAATTGAATTACAGAAGCGTCTTCATTTTTTATTTTATTTTCAAAATCTTCGTCTTTAAAATCTACAAGTGCCATAATTTTATCCTTTTTATTGTTTCTTAAATTATTTAATTATTACAATTTATTTTATCAACTAATAAATAGAATTTTTTTTTGTTTATTGACAATAAATTTAGTGAAATTTAGTCTTATTCTTCAATCAAGAATTCTTTGTTATCAATATCAAGTATTTCTTCTGATAAACCTGCATTTGATACTAAAGAGGTTATAATGCCATTAATATTCTTTTTACTTTCGTCTAAATTTTTCTTTCTATTTTTTATTTGATTTTCAAAAGATCTTTCGTCTTTATCTATTTGATCACCATCTTTTTTAATGCCATTTAGAATTTTTCTTGTCTGAATTCTAAATTCATTACTGTTTAAATATTTTAATAAATCTTTTAATTTTGATGAAATTTGATCCTCAGATTTATCGTTTGCCTTTCTTTCTGATTGGATGAGTTTTCTTGTAGTCGAAACTAATTGTCTTAAAATAGGATGTTCTGAGCAAATAATAACCCTACCACCCTCTCTTTCTTCAACAAAACCTTTTGATTTTTTTGGCATTACTTTTGTAAAAATAAAACCAACTGTTGCATCTACTTTGGTCATATCATCTAATAATTTTGCTACCCATTTTTCATCAAAATTTAGTACATCTTTAGACTCGTGAAGAATATTTCCCATTGCTTCACCATTAACCATTACTGTCTGAATAACATCAGCGCCTCTTTGTCCTTTTTTAACTTCTTTAAATTTATCTTTCGGAAATTCATTGCTCAAATATTCTTCTAGCAACTCTTCTCTCACTTCACCTTTTCTTTCAACAGGCGATTGACTAGCAGCTCTAGCTGCTTCCTCTGCTTTTTTTCTCATACGATCAATATCGATTTGATGAGCTCTTTTTATCTCAGCCAATTCAGCTTCTTTTTTTAATCTTTCTTTTTCTTGATCTTGTTTTGCTTTAGCTTCTAACTCTTGTCTTTGCTTTTTGTAATATTCATTTGCTTGTTTTTTAATTCTTTCAACTTCTGCAGCTGATTGTTTTTCTACTTCAGCCTTTTGTTTCTTTTCGGCCTCTGATTTTACTTTTTCTATTTGTTTTTCATGTGCTTGTTGTTCTTTTGCTAATCTTTGATTAAATTTATCTTCTATTATTTTTTGTCTTTCTTTAGATTTCTGTTCTTCTTCTTTTTGTAATTTTTTTCTAAATTCTTCAGCCTCATGCTTAATACTTTCCTCTATCGGAAAAACCTTATTACAGTGTGGACATTTTATTTGTTGTTTCATAAATTTTTAAAAGTCTTATAAGAAATACCATTAATTTTTATCTTATTATAGTTTGTAATTTTTTTTGCTATCTCGAGAAATTTTGTTCCTTTTAATTCTTCTGCTTTTTTAAAGTTATATCCATAAATCCAAATATCTTTCAGTTTTTTTAGATGTTTAAATTTAGTTGGCTCAAAATAATCACTACTTAAAATATTTATAACGTTTCCTTCCTTTCGAGTAGTATGGAAAAAATTGTAATAATTTATTTTTTCTAGAGTTTTAATTTTATCAAAATTAGGAAAGTTATGGATTTGAACTATTCTCCTCATATAAAACTGTTCTTCATCTTTACCAGCATAACCTTGATGATCCTCGTAATCTTCTGATGGTTTTTCTTCTTTAATGTCATTAGGCACAATAACTGAAAACTCTTTTAGTTTTTTTGGGTGTAAATTTTTTGGGAAATCTCCAAATGGTTCTCTTAACCAACTATCTATATCAACAGAAAATTTTTCTAATTTAGGCAACTTATATAAATTTTCAAAAAAAGACTTTGCTCCTTTATAATCGATAATGCATTGATTGAGATGTAAATGTTTAAGATTTTTTAATTTAGAGAGAGATGTCCAGTTATTTAAATATTTAATATTTGTAAGAGTTAAACTTTCTATTTCTTTCAATCTTTCAATTTCTTTTAAACTTTTTGAATTTCTTAAATCGATTTTATCAATTGTTATAGATTTTAATTTTTGATCTATTGCATTTCTTAAAAACAAACTTTCTTTGTAATTAGAGTTTACAATTAATTTTCCCTCTTTATCTTTATTCAAATAACAACCATTAATACCCTCAATATTTATTAACACTCTTGTATATTCTTCTCCTTCATCTTCTCTAGCATAACAATGATAATAAACTGGGTATGTACTTTTTTTAACCGGAAAGATAATTTCTGTTAATTTAAAACCAACGTTGCTTTTAAATTGATATCCATCAAAAAGTTTAGCAATTCCTTTAGTAAAATTGATCTCTAATTTTTTATCACTTAGTGTTTTCTTTTTATTTTTTCTATTGAATTTTGGAAGTTCAAGTTCCTGTGGTTCAATATCTTTAATTATACCGATTATAAAGTCTTCAAACTGTTTTTTTCTTATTTGAAATACCTCTTTAAAATTTTCTTTGAAAAGAATCTTCGTTTGTTTTCTTAAAATTTGGAGGGCTTTTGGAAGCCTTTTTGATAAATATTCTCCTGAAAGTTTTTTATTTTTATCAATCTTTAAATTGAAATCAGAATCCAAACTTATATCTAAATCATAACTATCTTCATCTATTTTAAGTAAATAATCTTCAAATATATATTTTGTTGGATAGCAATTCTCATCTAATAGATTACTGAACAATTCAGTATAAGAGAAATTGATATTAGATTGTTGTGGTTCGTTTGTTTCATGAATTACAGAGGATGAAAAACTGGATTGTTTTGCTTTGGTAATTAATCCATAGTTGAATTTTACTAAAAAAAACGGTGTATTATTTTGAAACACTCCATTTTTTTTAAAATATTTTTTATCAATATGATCTTCAATTTCTCCTTTTTCAAAATACTCACCATCACCTAATAATAATCTTAATGGTCCACCATAATCACCCACTGAAATTAATCCTGAATTTGTTTTTAAATCAAATAATTTTATTCTTTTACAGGCTGATTTATCTTTCTTATCATTAAAAAACTGATTATTAAATTCCTCTAAGTCCCAGTAATACGAAATATAACTTTGTATATCATCTTTATAATGTGCATACTCCGCATAGTTTGCATCTGCAAAAATTTTTCTTATTTTATTTTTAGAGTCAACACCAACATAAACTGAATAACCGCCATCTGCTCCATTACTAAATGTAATTGAATTGTTTTTTGAAGCTTTACTATTGCTTAATTCTTTAATGACTTCATCAATTTTAAATGCATCTGATCCAGTTTTAAAATCATTACTTAAATTTTCACATAAATCACCCACGGTAACAGCTGCTGCATCTACAGCATTCATTTCTAATAAATATACATCCGTTATTGGATATGGATCTTTAATTTTTGGCATTAGTGCAAAGTATCATTTTCTTGATCACTTTTTTTTTCTCCTGTTAATTTACGTTCTGTTGGTGCTTCATCCCATTCTTTAAACTCATGAACCCAACTCTTATGATTATTTAATATTTCTTTAGTTGTGCACTCTAAATAATGTCGATAAAGAGGATAACTCAACTGAAATATCATTCGTTGAAGAAGTCTGTATAATAAAAGATAAGCGCAATATCCTAAATCTATAAAACTTTTTCTGGAAGCTTTAAAATAGTTTTCAATTAATTCTTTAGCTAAATTATCCATTCTTTTAATTTCTGTTTGTTCTGTCTGAATTTTATTCTTATCTTTTGATCTATTTATAAAATCAATTATTTCAGCTGATTTTTTCTTTTTGTCTTTTTTACTTTTTCCATTTCCCTTTTTCTTAGTCAATTATGCCTCCAAGTATATTTGTTCTAAATTATCTACATACTCTTTGATGCCATCTAAAAACTTCAATTTTTCATCTTTATTTTTAAAGGCAAACATCTTGTCATCATTTTCATAAATATTTCTCCAATCTTCATGAAAATCTTCAATTGTTGTCCATTTCTCATTATTGTTGCTTAAAATTCTCTCAGCTATTTTTCTTTTAATTTTTTTATGGAGTTCTTTTGGAAGTACCTCTGGTGCTTCGTTATAAATTAACTGTTGTCCAAACCCAATTAACCTTTCATCTTTAAATTTGGATAAAATTCCCAATTTATCTTTCCATGATGCGCTATGAAATTCTTCAAACAAAAATGCATCTTTATTTAGCTTATCAAAACCACCTGAATACAATGTTTCTTCAGGAGCGGGGTCTTCTTGTGTTGCAGTTTCCATTTTTTCTTCTGCATTTTCTCTTAAAATATTCAGAATATCAGTTGAAAACTTTTCGTTAGTTTTCATTAGTTCTGCTCTTTTCATTATAAGATTTGGATCAATCTTATTATAAGGCACAACCTTTATTGAATATTTTTGGTCAATAATAATTGGTGCTTTATTAGAACGAATTGTTCTTAAAAATTTTGGAGACTTTTTCATCTCTCTTTTTAAATCTCCATAATTAAGTTGTTGAATAAGTTCAATATCTGCCTGTAAGTCTACAGCCTGGAACCAACCTTTATAAACTGGATGTTCGCATGCCTTTGGATGAAGTGGTGCAACACAAAATAATTTATGCTTTCCATAAAACGACTCTTGGATTGTAAAAATCTTTTCTTGTTTTATCAAATTTTCAATTATTATCTTATTGCTTGTTTTAAAATACTCAGGCCATAAATCAGGTTGCTTATCTCTAATTAAATTTAATACTTTCACAGTCATGATGGTATCTGCCAATGCGCTATGGGCATCTATAGATTCTATTCCATTTAATCTTGATAAACTCTCAAGCTTCATACTTTTATTGCCTTTGTCATTAAGCTCTGTATTTAAAATATTGTCATTAATTGCAAATGCTGCTCTTACAATATTCAAGGCATCATGCCTGACGTTACCTTCTGTGTTAGTTAAATAAGGTTTTCTCAATGACTTAAAAAATTCTTTTCTTATTACCTCATCGTCGAAATTTATGCTCGAGTACCCCAAGAAAGTAAGAGCGCCATACTTTTTTGCCCAGTTTCTAAAAGTTTGCTCCAATAGGCCAATCATTTGATAATGTGAATAATTACCTTTTGTCAGTAAATCCACATTTGATTTATTGATACATAAAGCCGTTGCGCTTGGCACCCTATCTTTGGGCATTCTACATCTTGCTTCAAATTGGTCTACTTGTTTGAAGTTGCTATCTAATAAAACAGCACCTACCTCTAACATTGTTGCCCAATCAGTTTGAGCACTATCTGTTTCACAATCCCATACTACGTAATGCATAAATTATCCTACTTTCTTATTTTCAAGATTTGATTTTTCATCAAGATCTAAGTTTTGTATTTTATTTGATGTTTTAGTTATCTTGCTAACTGAGGTCTTTATTTCCTCAATAGTCTCAGAATTTTTTCCGTGTCTTTTTTCTAACTCTTCAAATTTAGATTTAAATGTATTTATGACTTGTGCTAATACAGAAACTTCTTTTTGAATAACATGAGTTTGTTCATACATTTCTCTATTTTGAATTAATAATTTATAAGTCCTTAAAAAAGCCCACATAGTGTTCGGACTGGTAATAATCACATTTTTCTCCCTTGCTTTTTTTATGAAATCTTCAGAAATTTCACATATTTCTCTAAATACACCTTCCGAAGCTACAAACATTAAAGCTAAAGGTGCAGTTTCGCCCGTAATGATATATTTTTCTGAAATGGCTTTGATATGGTTATTTACGTCTTTTTCAAATTCTTTGAATAAACTTTTCTTAATATTTTCATCTGTTGCCTGCTTATACTTTTCATAATTATTCCAAACAAACTTAGAATCTATTGCTATAGTTTCATTGGTAGTTTCAAATTTTAATAAGCAATCAACTTTTTTTCCATTAGAGAAAGTATGTTGAAAATCATAATGTTTTTCAATTAAACAATCTTTAACGATATTTTCTAAATACTCTTCTCCAAGTCTTCCTCTCTTAGTTTTATCACTAAAAAGATTTTCAAAATTAATTAATTTTTTATTTAAATTTTCTATTGTTTCTTGAGCTTTTTCTATAATGCCCAATCTTTCTTGAATATCTGCAAGGTTAACTTGGGTACCATCATTAGATTGATCTTTACTGCCTAATTTTTGATAAATTAAAACAACTCCAATGATTAGGACCAATATTCCAAAAAAACCTATATATTCCAACACTTTTACTCCTTCGTTTAATTTACGAAGTCTAGCTTAAATGAGAGTTCAGAAAGGATTTAACAGAAAGATCAACTCCGCATCTAAACTAGTAGCTTCGTTTTAAATTTAAATTTGTGATTAAATGAGAAGTAAGTGTGAACTAAACATCTGCATCTAAACAAGTAGCTTAAATTTAGTATTTTCATAATAAATCAAGGAAAAACAAAAGTCAATAAAAAAAATTAACCGTTTAATTTCATATTATAATACTGTTCTACACGTTCTAAAAATTTTTTTTGATAATCTTTTAGCCTTTCAGAATCAATTATAAATCTTTGAAACATTAAATCTTTTGTACAAAGTAGTATTACACCTTGATTAATATTAGTTCCATGAACTTGATTGTGAGCTAATGAATAAGCACCTAATTGTAAATAATAATCCTCATTCCATTCATCTTTTCGAGGTTTGTTACCTTGTTTAAAATCTAAAATAGTTTGACGATTTTCATAAACACCAATTAAATCAGCAGCACCAGCAAATTTACCAGGATAATATAAAGTTGCTTCCACACCCCATACCTCACTCAATTTATCTCTTAAACCATTTTCAATAATTTGATCAGCCATTTTACGTTCTAAAGTGTTATCTCCTAATAAATCTAAATTTAATTTACCTAATAGAAATAACTCTAGAAATGAGTGCATCTCAGAACCTCTATTCAAAGATTGTCTTGAAATGTGATCTGCCTCTTTAGCCCCAATTTTTTGGCGCCATCGCTCAAGACTTGCTTTCTGTTCTTCAGTTTTTGTAGCATTTAATATGGTTGTAACGCTTGGAAGTTTTTCACTATTTACGTCATAAAGCCTTTGACCATTATAATAAGCCCTTATTGATTTTGGATAATTATATTTAGTATTAAGCTTCATATCTTTTGCTTATTTCATTAACACTATATTTTCATCTTCTTGATTTACATCTTTTTTATTTTGATCTTTAAAATTTTTCATTTCTTTATAAAGTTTAACAAAATCTTTACGTGAACCTTTTTTTTTACCTAACTCTCTAAACTTTTGTGTCCATTTATTTCGTTCTTTTTTTTCCATAATTAATAATTATAATCTATTTAAGTGAATAAAAAAGATCATAATAGAAACCCCAAAGGTAATAATCAATGGGTTCTCCGTACTGATGAAGAGCTTCAAAAAATAATTGATAGCAAACCACGAAATTGGACTAAGAAAGATTTTAGAGGAGAAACTAAACTAAACAAGATTAAATACCTAACTAGAAAAGAAACAGATAGACCAGGTCTTAAGTTTTATCATTCAGGTAAAAGAATAAATATGAATAATATTGTAAAACATTCGACTAAAGAGAGTATTGATCAATTTAAAAAAGGTGAGATTGACATTGATACTTTTAAAAATCGAGCTTCTACAAAAAAAATTAGAGATCAAATGACTTTAAAGGAAAAAGAAGAATATGACAAAAAGATATATGCAAATTTAACCGATGAACAATTAGAAGCTAAAAGAAAAAGACAAAAAAAATGGTACTATCAACAAAAAGATAATAATTGAAATGTATTATTTGTAAGGTAAAAATATTTTAATGGATCTAATTTTTTTATTTAAGATTGCAGTTGTGATTGGTTTGCTTGTGGGTGCTTATGCAGTGCTGAGAAATCTTGATATAGTTAAAATTATCCTAGTATATTTCAAAGATCTAATACTTCGAAAGTAACCTAACTAATTTATTAAAACCTTTTATCTTATTTGATGATTTAGAGGTCATCATACAAAGCTCAGATTTTAAAATATAACCATCATTTATTATTCTTAGATTATTAGCTTTAAGAGTAGCGCCTGTACTTGTTATATCAGTGATAATCTCAGATGAATTTGTAAAGGGTGCTACCTCCGTGCTACCATGAGATTTTACAAGAGAAAATTGAGTTATTCCTTTGTTATAGAAAAACTCTCTTGTTAAACGAGGGTATTTAGTTGCCACTCTAAGTCTTTTTTTCTTTTTTTCTTTAAATTCAAAAGCAATTTCTTCTAAGTCGGCACAACTATAACAATCAAGCCAATCATTGCTTACAGCAACTACTAAAGTTGCTTGTCCAAATGGATATTTCTTTTCAACTTTAATTTTATTTTGAACAGTAATTTCACTTTCTTTTAATAAATCAAAACCAGAAAAACCAAGATCTAATGACTTATCTGCAAGTCTCTCTATTATTTCTCTTGCATGTAAGTAGATGATTTGAATGTTTTTTTTACCCTTAACTGAACCAAATAAATCTCTATCACCTCTTTCTGAGATTAATTTTAATTTATTTTTCTTAAAGATATTCAAAACATCTTTTCTTAATCTTCCTTTGCTTGGGATCCCTATTTTAATTATCTGGCTCATAGATTAATAGCTGCTCCTACTGCATTTACTTTTTTGCTTGAACCAAGATCGGAAATTAAACTGTCATATCTGCCACCTGAGATTAATTGAACTTGTTTTGAATTAATTTTCACATCAATTCTAAAAACCATTCCTGTGTAATACTCAAGTTGTCTGCCAAATGATGATGAAAATACTACATTTAATTTTGAAATTTTATTTGATGAAAGAGGAAAATATCTTTGGTCAACTGCAAGATTAATTCTATTTTTTTTAAAAAATTTATTTAATTGATCAGCTGCTTTATTGATTGGACATTTAATCTTTAAAAATTCTTTAATTATTCTTGATACTTTTTTACCTTCACTAGCTTTTCTAGGGTTTTTAATTTTTTCATCAAATCTTTTTAGAATTTCTTCATAAGATCTTCCTGCAACTAAAGCACTTGGATCTTTCTTTAGTAAGTTAAGATAAAGCTTTTTATCTAGATCAACTACAGTTGGATCAATATCAGCATTAGTCTCTAATCTTTTTAAAAGATCATTAAAATAATCTTCTCTCCAAAAGTGTCTAATTAATCTTAATTTCCAACGTGAAGGAATTTCAAGTTTGTCTATAAGTAATTTAAATATCTCAACATTACCAATGGTTAAAATTCCAGACGAAAATTTAATATTTTTAAGAGATTTAAGAGAGGTATTTATGATTTCTTTATCATCATTTTTTTCATCCTTTGATCCTAATATTTCAAATCCTATTTGATCTCTAATGATAGATTTTTTCTTATCATTATTTTTTCTATACGCTTGACCACTATAGAAAATTTTTTGTTTACCTTTTAAATTATTATCTAAATACCGTAAGCAAGATGCAATTGTTAGATCCGGTCTTAAACAAAGTTCAGTTCCATCTTGATCATGAAATGAGAAAATAAACTTTCTAAAATTTTCACCAGATCTTTGGACGATATGATCTGCCTCAATTACAGAGGGTAAATTGATATATTTATATCCTTTAGACTTTACTGATCTAAGGATATTTTCAGATAAATTTTTTGACTTCATTGATTAGTTCTTTTCTTGAAATAGTTTTGTTATTTTCGCCTTTAATGCCTTGAAGGTCTTTAATAGTTACAGTGTTATCTTTAAATTCATTTTCACCACAAATAATTGCCAATAATAATCCTCTTTTATTTGCATAAGTAAGCTGTTTGCCTAAGTTCTTTTTGCTATCTAAAAACACTTCAGCATTAATGTTATTAGTTCTTAATTCATCTACTAATTCATAATAATTTTTTAAATATTTTTGATCCATAACACATACAAGAACAGGTTTTTGTTCTTTAATTTTAATCTGATCTAATTGAGTTAATGCAAACAACAATCTATCCACACCAAAGCTAATACCGGTACCTGGTATATCTACACCTTTAAATCTTGAGATAAGTTTTGCATAAGCTCCACCTGAACAGATACTTCCAATATCTACTTCTTTTCCTTTATTGTTTTTAATTTCAAAATTTAGATTTGTTTCAACAATGAACCCATCATAGTACGCAAGACCTCTAACAATTGTAAAATTAGTCTGGACTTGGTCTGTTGCATTACCAAAGCCAATTACTTCAAAGAAATCTTCTAATTCTTTAATTCCTTCTTGTGATAATTCATTTGTTAATTTTTGCTTTAATTCTTTTATGTCTTTGATTTTTAAAAAATCTAATATTTGTTTAACTTGATCATCATTTAAATCAGCACCTTTTGTAATAGCGCCTGATGCATCTTTTCTTTCTTTTTTTAATAATGCTTCAACACCTATTAAGCCAAATCCTGGTTTGTCTAATTTATCTATGGCTCTGATAACTTTTAATTGTTTTTCCTCAGAAATATTAAGTTCATTGATTAAACCTTGAACTATTTTTCTATTACTTACGTTGATTGTAAACTGTTCTTTATTTAATCCACAATCTAAAAGGGTACTGGTAATTAAATTACAAAGCTCTGCATTTGCTTGGGCAGGATTTGTATTTCCAATAATATCAAAGTCTGCCTGCATAAATTCTCGGTATCTACCATTACCTGGTTTTTCATTTCTAAAGACATTTTGAATGGCATATCTTTTATAAACAGATGGAAGTTCTTGATTATTTTGTGCAACAAATCTAGCTAACGGACTTGATAAGTCGTACCTTAAAGTAATACTTTTATCTCCATCTTTAAAACTAAATACATCAGACATAGGATTGGCCTCGTCTTCTGCTAAAAACGATCCTATATTTTCACTGATTTCAAAAGAGGGTGTCTCTAATGGTTCAGCACCAAATTTAATAAAATTATTCTCAATCTCTTTTAAAAGTTGTTTTTTTAAGACTAACTTTTTATCCCAACGATCTTCAAACCCAGATGGTAGCGAAGGATTGAGTTTTTTTTCTTTTTCCATTTTAGTGGTACTTTGGGTAGGTTACGCTCCTACGACTTCGGATCCACAAACCGACGTGATACTATTTCACCACCAAAGCTTATATTAATAGTTTTATATTATTTTTAAGTGAATTTAAAATTATTTTATATTTGAAAATAGCTAGCCTTAGCCAGCATGATTGATATGTCTATGCGTAGCTCTGTTCGTATCGATTTTTAAAGCTATTTTTATCATGGGCAACTTCTAAGATAATTCTGAAATATTACAAGTAAAAAAAAAGGGAGTTTGCTTTCGCAAACCCCCTTTCAAAATTTTGTAAAATTTATTAGCCTTCTTGTTTTACCAAGTTAACTGCGCTTGGGCCTTTTGGACCATCTTCTAAAGTAAACTCAAGTGAGTCTCCTTCATTTAAAAATCTCAAACCAGCATCTTTTACTGCACTAGCATGAACAAAGGCATCCTTTTCACCATCTTCTCTTTCGATGAAACCATAACCTTTTTTACCGTTAAACCACTTAACTTTACCTTTTAATGTACTCATTTTATTTCTTAGTCCTTTTGTTATTTATAAAGCCGAGAAAGTAGTTTTTTTAATAGGAATATCAAGTAGAAATTAAAAAATTTTGGGTGGTGGCTGAGGAAGGATTCGCACCTCCGACACAAGCCTTTTCAGGGCTCTGCTCTACTCCTGAGCTACTCAGCCTTAAGTTATCCTCTAAAGATTATTCTTCCTTTAGTAAGATCATAAGGTGTCATTTCAACCGTAACATTATCACCTTGTAAAACTCTAATTCTATTCTTTCTAAGTTTACCGGCAGTGTGTGCAGTCACGATATGACCATTTTCTAATTGAACTCTAAACATTGCGTTAGGTAATAAGTCAGTTACCTTGCCTTTGAATTCAAGTAGATCTTGTTTTGACAAATTTATTTTCTCCTAATTCTTTTTATGATTGATTGAGCGTGTCCTTCTAATCTTTCATAGTTTGCAAGAGTTATAGCTGATGGTCCAAGACTTTCAATACCCTTTTTTGATAAGTTTATATATGAGATTTTTTTAACAAACTCTGAAACACTTAGTCCACTTGAATATTTACTTGTCATATTAGTAGGTAGCACGTGGTTTGTTCCTGGCACACCATAGTCAGTCATTGCCATTACTGCATATTTTCCTAAACAAATTGATCCTGCATTTTTAATTTTTGGAACAAGAGATTTATAATTTTTTGTATTAAGCTCTAAATGTTCTGGTCCTATTTTATTAATTATATCTGTAATTTTTGTATCAGAATTAACAAACATTAATATTCCATTAGTAATTAGGCTTTTTCTTGCAATTGAAGATCTTGGAATTTCCTTCAATTGTTTTGTTATTTCATTTTTTGTTCGTTCTAAAATATTTTGATCTTTAGAAATTAAAATACATTGAGCAAGTGGATCATGTTCGGCTTGACCAAGCAAATCACTTGCAATCCATTCAGGGTTCGATGTTTTGTCAGCTACAACTAAAACTTCTGAAGGACCAGCAGTCATTGCTTCTATTCCAATATCACCAGATACTTCTTTTTTTGCAGCTGATACGAATTGATTCCCAGGTCCTACGATTTTATTGACTGATTTAATTTTTTTTGTTCCATAAGCAGCAGCTGCAATTGCAGATGGACCACCAATTGAATAGATCTCTTTTATCTTGCATTTTTTAGCTGCATACAAAACTGCAGGATTTTGTTTACCTTTATAACCAGGATTGATCATGACAATCCTTTTTACACCAGCAACAATTGCTGGAATTGCATTCATTAAAACGCTTGATGGATATGAGGCTGTGGATCCAGGAACATAAATTGCAACAGACTCTAATGGTACATATTTATAATCAATCTTATTTTTATACTTATCAGTGTATGAAATATTTTTAAATTTTTGTAAGGAATGAAATTTATAAATTCTATTATATGCAGCATCTATTGCTTGTTTTACTTTTTTATCTAAAGATTTAATTAGTTTATTTATTTGTTTAGTAGATGGGACAATTACATTATTTTTGTTAAATCTTTTTTCATACTTCAGTAATGCTTTATCTCCATTTTTTTTAACATCTTTAATAATATTAGTTACAGATACAGAGCTAGATTTAAGTTTTGCTCGTCTTTGGTTAAGCAAACTTTCTAGTGATTTATCAAAATTTTTACTTTTTATATTTAAAGATTTCATTTTAATTTGTTTGATCTTCTAGTCTTACCTCTATTGTTTCAGCCGAAAGAGATATATGTGCATTATTACTAAATATCAAATCAATCTCATATACTTCATTATTTTTGAGATAATTGATACCAATTAACTCCAATGGTATTTCAAGATTTTTTTGATTAATGTTTTTTGATTTTACATTGCTTACAAAATCAAATTTACAGATACTATTAACTTTTTTGTCTTCTTCACCTGTCTCAATTTTTGTTCTTTCCATTGAAATTAAAAATACTTTATTTTCCTTTAAATATTTAATATTTGCTACATTTGTTATAGCTCCTGCACAACAAGCAGATATCATCTGTAATCCTTCATTATCAACAGCAATAATTTTTGCTAAATATTTTTTTTCACTCATTTTAATCTTTTTATTTTTACACCAATTTTTTTCAATTTATTCTCAATATTTTCATACCCTCTATCTAGATGATAGATTCTATTAATTACTGATTTTCCATTTGCTACTATTGCGGCTAAAACAAGTGCAACAGATGCTCTTAAATCACTAGACATTAACTCTGCACCAATAAAATTTGTTTTTCCCTCAATTATAGCTTTATTATTTTTGATGTTTATTTTTGCTCCTAATCTTTGAAGTTCTGCAACATGCATAAATCTATTTTCAAAAATACTTTCAGTAATAATACTTTTGCCATTAGCTTTACATAACAACACCATAAACTGTGCCTGAAGATCAGTTGGAAAACTTGGATACTCTTTAGTTTTGATATTTTTTAAAGGTCTGATTTTATCTGGTCCTTTAATTCGAATATTATTTTCTGAAGTTTTAATTTTTGCTCCAATTCTTTTTAACAAATTTAATTCTGTATTAATTATCTTTGGATTTAAATTTTGAATTTCTAAATCTCCTTTTGATAATGTAGCTGCTACACAAAATGTGCCTGTCTCTATTCGATCAGCCATTACTGAATATTCAGTTTGATTTAATGATTTAACTCCTACTATTTCACAAGTTCTGCCTTTCCATTTAATATTTGCTCCAGCTGTGTTTAAAAAATTTGTTAAGTCTTTTATTTCTGGTTCAACAGCACAATTTTTTATAATAGTTTTTCCATTAGCTAAGCAGGCAGCTATAATTGTATTTTCTGTTGCACCAACGCTTATATTGGAAAACCTAAGTGTTGTGCCTTTTAATTTTCCTTTTGATTTTGCATGAATATATCCTTTTTTGATGTCATATTTCATACCCAGCTTTTTTAATGCTGATAAGTGATAATTAACTGGTCGAGCACCAATTAAACAACCCCCTGGTAATGAGGTAATCGATTTTTGAAACTTAGAAACTAATGGACCTAGAACAAGAATTGATCCTCTCATAGTTTTAACAAGGGAATAACTTGCAAAAGTTTTCATATTTTTTTTATTCTGAATTTTTGCAGTTCTTTTGTCTTTAGAGAGACTAATTTTTGAGCCTAGAGATTTTAATAGACTTAACATTGTATCTATGTCTTTTACTCTTGGTAAGTTCTTTATCGTAACTGGTTTATCAAATAATAATGTTGAAGCCAATATTGGTAGAGAAGCATTTTTAGATCCAGATATCTTAACTTGGCCTTTAAGTCGGCAAGGACCCTCAATCAAAAATTTATCCATAGAATTATTTTATTTTTGCAACTTGTATTGTTGTTTGGCCTTGGTACTTACCGTTTTTTGATTTGTAAGTAGTTTCAGGTTGAGTTTCAGATTTAAAAAATAAAAATTGAGCAATTCCTTCATTAGAATAAATTTTTGCTGGATTAGGAGTAGTATTAGATAATTCTATTACAATGTTACCCTCGAACTCATTTTCAATTGGTGTAACATTACAAATAATACCTGTTCTTGCATAAGTACTTTTTCCAACGCAAATACATAAAACATCTTTTGGAATTCTAAAATATTCAACCGTCTTTGCTAAAACAAACGAATTAGGTGGAATAATGCAATGTGGCCCCTTACGCTCAATAAAATTATCGTCTGAAAAATTTTTTGGATCGACTAGTGAATTATTTACATTAGTGAAAATTCTATATTCATCTGATATTCTTACATCATAGCCCATGCTACTTAAACCATATGATATTTTTCCTTCGGAAACCTGATGATCTAAAAAAGGTTCGATCATGTTGTGCTCTTTGCACATTTTTTTTATCCAAGAGTCAGGTTGAATAGACATTATTTAGATTTTTTTTTATTTTTTTTTTGAAATAGTTTTCTCTTTTTTAAATTTTTTCTAAGAGCTAAACTTAAGCGCTCATTTTTATCCTTAGTGGTCATTCCTTCTCTGGGTTTGTCAAAAAATCTAAAGATATAGGCTTGTTTGGATCTAGTGGTTTAGCTTTTGGTTCTTCTTTTTTTGGACCTTCCTTAGCAAGTCTTTTTGCTTTTTTTTCTGCAAGCTTTCTTTCACGCTTTGCTTGCTTCTCCATTAATTTGTTTCCTTTAGTAGATTTATAATCGTAATGAATGCCCATAAAAAAATTCCTCAAGTAGATATAAAACAATTTTCTAAAAAAATTAAGGCAATAATTTGTAAAAAATGCTTTATTATCAATAAATTACAAAAACTTTTTATCGCCCCCATAGTTAAATGGCATAACGTGTCCATGGTAAGGATAAATTTCAAGTTCGATTCTTGGTGGGGGCACCACTATTTTTTATAGAATATTTTTCTAATTGTAATTGTAATTATTACTAAAATTATAAAGGCAATTATTGGAATATAAATATCTGGGGAAGATATCAATTTTACAACACTAGGTGCTTCTTCATTTTGATCAATAATTTTTTCTAATCCACTTCCAAGCGATACCCAAATAAAAACCTGCGGTATTAAACCAATTAAAGTTGATACAAAAAAGTTAAATACTTTTACGTTGAAAATGCATGGCAAGACATTTGAAATGGCGAAAGGAATTCCTCCGACAAAACGATAGACCAACATATAATTTAATTCAGATTTTTTGAACTTACTTTCAAGATTTTGAAATTTATTCAAAAACTTATCTTTAATTAAATCTTTTAAAAAATAGTTTGCAAATATATACAATCCAGTTGCACCTATAGTTAATCCTATTACAGAAAATAATGTTCCTAACCATTTACCAAACACAAAACCTGCAAATAAGACTATTGGAGTGCCAAATCCTCCTGCTTGAACCCAAAAGATTGTAAAAATGATAAATAGTGCTCCTAAAATTAATAGATTTGATTGACGTAGTTCAAAAAAGTAATCTCTATTATTTTTTATAAAGTCATAACTAGTTATTTCTTGAAGTGTAAATTTGGAAAAGAAAAAATATAAAAATAACAAAACTAGAGAAACATAGAATAAAGCGATAAAAATTTTGACTTTTTTTGTTTTTTCCATGAATATTAATAATAAATTTTAAATCTTCTAATTGCTATTTATAAATTTAGTTAATATAAAGAGCCAAATTTTAACAAAAATTTAATCAATTTTTACATATGAAAAGAACTTGGCAGCCAAAAAAGAAAAAGAGACTAAAGAAACACGGTTTTCGTTCAAAAATGAAAACTAAAGGTGGTCAGAAACTTTTAAAAAGAAGAAGAGCTAGAGGAAGAAAAAATCTAACAGTATCTTCAACGGTTAAAAGAAAAAGGAAATAAATCTATTTAATGAAAAGCAAAATTCTTGCTCTTTCTAAAAATGAAGATTTCAAATCACTTCTTAAAAAAAGAAAAGTCAGCAATAAATTTGTGACAATTTTTTTTGGTAAACTTTTAGACAAAGATACCAAAAAACTTAATATTAGCTTTGTAACAAAAAGAAAAATTGGAAATGCCGTTAAAAGGAACAAAATTAAGAGAAGATTAAGAAATATAACTAATGAAGCAGTTAAAAAAGTATCCATAAACTTTAACTATTCATTTCTTGTTATTGCTAAGCCAACTATGCTAAATAACGACTACTTAAATATAAAAGAAACTCTATTTAGGGATTTTGAAAGAATTAAATAATGAATATTTTTGTTAAAGGATTAATTTATTTTATTAAAGGGTATAAATATTTAATAAGCCCTTTACTTGGTCCTTCATGTAGATATTTACCAACTTGTTCTGAATACAGCATTGAAGCTTTAAAAACTTTTGGTTTGCTCAAAGGCACATTTCTAAGCTTAAAAAGAATTTTATCATGTCATCCAATAAAATTTTTAGGGGGTGGCGAAGGATTTGATCCTGTAAACAAAAAACTTAAGGCTAAAAAATAATGGATCAAAAAAATGTAGTAGCAGCAATTTCTTTATCGGCGGCAGTTATAATTCTCTATTCATTATTTTTTGCTCCAGAGCCTCAACCAAGAAATCAAAATTTAGCTGAAAAAAATAAAACTGAACAAAATTCAGATGCTCCAAGTTTAGAGCAAAAAGAGAATTTAGTTAAAATTTCTAGAGATGAAGCGATTGATCAAAATGAGAGAATTCAATTTGAAAATGAAAATATAATTGGTTCAATTTCACTTAAAGGTGCGATTATTGATGATTTAACATTCAAAAATTATGACACAACGCTTGAAAGTGACGTTAACGTTACATTGCTAAACCCTAGAAATATTGAAGATGGATATTTTATAGAAAGTGGATTTGTAACAACTGATAAAAATATAGACATTCCAAATACAGATTCTGTTTGGTCTATAATTGGAAACAACCAACTTAGAGAAGGAAGTCCTATAAAATTAGCATGGACAAATGATCAAGGAATTACTTTTGAAAAAGAAATATCTATAGATAACAAGTTCTTATTTACTATTAATCAAAAAGTGATTAATTCAACTGATAAAAAATATGATTTTTATTCATATGGCCAAATTATAAGAAATAAAATTCCTGAGGGATTATCTAACTTTTATATTCTACATGAAGGTATGTTAGCTGCATTAGATGGTGAACTTATTGAAAAAGATTATGATGACATAGAAGAAGAAAAATTCTCAATGAATGCTCAAAAAGGATGGTTCGGTGTTGGAGATAAATATTGGATAAGCTCTATAGTTCCTCCTAGAAATAAAGAATTTAAAACAACTTTTGATTTTAAAAATAAATTTAGGGCAAACTATATATCTACAGAAGCAATCGAGTTAGGCAGTAATTCTTCAATAGAAGATCAAATGCAGGTTATTGTTGCCGCAAAGAGAGTTGATACTGTAGATGGATATGCTGCTGAATTAAATATTGATAAATTTGATTTGGTAATTGATTGGGGATTTTTGTATTTCATAACTAAGCCCCTGTTCTACGCGATTGATTATTTCTTTAAATTATTAGGTAATTATGGATTAGCAATTATTGCTGTCACGTTCTGTATTCGTCTTGCATTCTTTCCACTTGCTAACTTTTCATTCAGAAGTATGGCAAAAATGAAAGCTCTTACACCTGAAATGACACGTCTCAAAGAGTTATATAAAAATGACAAGATGAAATTACAGCAGGAAATGATGGCCTTATATAAAAAAGAAAAGGTAAATCCAATGTCAGGTTGTTTGCCAATAATGATCCAAATTCCTGTGTTCTTTGCTTTATATAAAGTTTTGTTCGTTACAATTGAAATGAGACAAATGCCATTTTATGGATGGATACAAGATTTATCAGAGAGAGACCCAACATCTCTATTTAATTTATTTGGATTGTTGCCTTACGATGTTCCTTCATTCCTAGTAATTGGAGCGTGGCCAGTTGCAATGGGTGTGTCTATGTGGGTACAACAAAAATTAAATCCAGCGCCAACAGATCCAACTCAAGCAAAAATATTTGCATTCTTTCCATTGTTTTTAACAGTCATTTTAGCACCATTCCCAGCAGGATTAGTAATTTATTGGACAGTAAATAATATCTTAACAATGGCTCAGCAACTTTTCATAATGAAGAGAACTACAGTAAAAACTACTACATAAATGTCCTTTTTAAGCGATGCTGAAATAAATTCTATTATTCCAAAATCTGGCCCTTCTGCTGAACAAGTAAAAAAATATTTAGAAAAATATAACGATGAATATATCGTCATCAAATGTGGTGGTAGTGTTTTAACTAATACAGAATTATATGATCTGTTAATCAATGATATTTCTACACTAAAAAAATTAGGTTTTTATCCTGTAATTATTCATGGAGGAGGAAAAAAAATTACTGAAAAACTCAAAGAATTAAATATTGAATCTAACTTTATAAACGGACTAAGAGTTACAGATAAGGACACAATAAAAGTTGTTGAAAATGTACTATCTGAGTTCAATAAAGAAATAGTTTTATCTTTAGAAAAAACTGGAATAAAAGCACAACAATTTACTTCAAAAGATAGTTCAATTATTGAAGCTACTAAGGAAAATGAAGAACTTGGATTTGTAGGCTTACCTACAAAAATAAATAATTCTAAAATTCAAGATTCAATTAAATCTAATAAAATCCCAGTGATAGCACCTTTGGGTATTGATGATGATAATAATATATATAACATAAATGCTGACACTGCAGCTGGAGCAATAGCAAAATCACTAAATGCTAGACGATTATTAATTTTAAGTGATGTGGAAGGAGTTTTAGATAATCAAAAAAATCTTATCAGTGAAATAAATTCTCAAACCTCTGAAGAATTAATTAAACAAGAAGTAATTACAGGTGGAATGATACCAAAGATAAAAAACTGTCTAGATGTAGCTTCAAATGGAGTAAAGGGAGTTTGTATAATTGATGGAAGAAAGCCTCATTCAATTTTATTTGAACTTTTATCAGATCAGGGTTCAGGAACTTTAATTAGAAAATGAAAGAACTTAAAAATATAAAAAATATACTTTTTGATTGTGACGGAGTTTTATATCAAGATTTAGAAGCAGTATTTGGTCAAGTGAGTAGAAAAATGACTGAATATATTTCAAATAAACTTAATGTAGATTTAAAAAAAGCAAAAGAACTTCAAACTAATTATTTCCATAAATACAACACAAGTTTAAACGGACTAATGATCCACCATAAAATTGATCCTAAAGAATTTTTAGATTTTGTTCATGATATTGATTTATCTTTTTTAGAAAAAGATATTACTTTAAGACATGAATTAGAAAATATTAATTTACGAAAATTTGTTTTCACAAATGGTAGTCATGATCATGTAAAACATATCACTACAACTCTGGGTATTGATGATCAATTTGAGGGAATATTTGATATTGTTGATGCAGAGTATCATCCAAAACCAGAAGCTAAGGCATTTGATTTAATGATAGAAAAATTCAAAATTGATCCAAAAGAAACCCTTTACATTGAAGATATTGCAAAGAACTTATCAATTGGCAAAGAACGAGGAACAATTACTGCTTGGTTAATTAATAACGAGGAATGGGGTAAAAAAGAATCTGATAAAGAATATATTGATTATAAAATTGAAAATCTTACTTTATTTTTAAAAGAAATAAGGTTATTAAAAAACCAATAAATTATGAGTACAGAAAACATTATAAATGAAGCTTGGGAAAATAAAGATCAAGTTAATCAAAATTCAGATCAAAAATTAAAAGATACTATCAATCAAGTAATAGAAGATTTAGATAGTGGTAAATCAAGAGTTGCTGAAAAGATAAACGGTGAATGGGTTACCCATCAACATCTTAAAAAAGCAATAATGTTGAGTTTTAGAATTCATGGTATGGAAACTTTAGATGGACCGTATTCTGCCTGGAGAGATAAAGCGCATTTGTTGAAAGGGAAAACAGCTGGATGGACAAATGATGATTTTGAAAAAGCAGGTTTTAGAATGGTTCCTAACACAGCTATGAGAAAAGGTTCATATGTTGCGAAAAATGTAGTTCTCATGCCAAGTTATATAAATATTGGAGCTTACATAGATGAAGGTACTATGATGGATACTTTTAGTCGTGCGGGGAGTTGCTGTCAGATTGGAAAAAATTGTCATATTTCAGCTGGAACTGGTATTGGCGGAGTTTTAGAGCCAGCACAAGCACTTCCAACTATTATTGAAGATAATGTTTTCGTAGGTGCAATGTCAGAGGTTGTTGAAGGTGTTATTGTTGGTGAAGGATCAGTATTAAGTATGGGTATGTATATCGGTCAATCAACTAAAATTGTGAATAGAAAAACAGGTGAGGTAACTCACGGAAAAATACCACCTTATTCAGTAGTTGTTCCAGGTTCATTACCAGATAAGAATAATCCTGCTGCACCCTCTTTATATTGTGCAGTTATCATCAAACAAGTAGACGAAAAGACTAGATCTAAAACATCAGTAAACGATCTTTTAAGAGACTAAAATGCAAAAAATCAATGAACTGCAGTTAGCCAAAGAGCTAATAAGATTTCCATCTATTACACCCATCGATGCAGGCGTCATGGGTCATTTAGAAAAAAAATTAAAATCACTTGGTTTTAAAACTAAGATTTTAATTTTCTCTGAAAAAAATACGAAGCCGGTAAAAAATTTATATGCAAGACTTGGGAACAAAAGTCCAAACCTTTGTTTTGCTGGTCATTTAGATGTAGTACCGCCAGGAAATATTAAAGACTGGACAATTAATCCTTTTAAACCAGCGTTAAAAAAAGGACATTTAATTGGTAGAGGTGCAAATGATATGAAGAGTTCGATTGCAGCATTTGTTTCTGCTGTCAGTAAATTTATCTCAAATAATAAATTTAATGGATCTATCAGCTTGTTAATTACCGGTGATGAAGAAGGTATTGCAGTAAATGGTACAAAAAAAGTTGTTGATTATTTGAGAAAGAAAAAAGAAAAAATAAATTTTTGTATAGTTGGTGAACCTACTAATCCAAATAAATTAGGAGAAATGATTAAAATTGGAAGACGTGGTAGCATGAATGGCAAACTTACTATTCATGGCATACAAGGTCATGTTGCTTATCCACATAGAGCAAAAAATCCTGTTACTTCGTTAATAAAAATTTTAAATGAATTTAAAGATATTAAATTTGATAAAGGAACGAAAGATTTTCAACCTTCTAATTTGGAAATTACAAAAATGAATATAAATAATAATGCTGATAATGTAATTCCTGCGGCAGCATCAGCTACGTTTAATATCAGATTTAACAACAAACATTCATCTAGTTCTATTAAAAATAAATTAAATAAAATTATAAAAAAAATTACTTCAAAAAATAAGGTGAAATTTGAAATAAATTATAGAGTTTCAGGTGAGGCTTTCTTGTCAAAACCAAATGCTACAACTTATATGATTAGAGATGTTGTAAAAAAAGTAACTAAATTGAATCCAAAATTATCTACTACTGGCGGAACATCAGATGCAAGATTTATTAGAAAAATAAGTCCCTGTCTTGAATTTGGATTAGTAGGTAAAACAATGCATAAAGTAGACGAGGCAGTATCGATAAGCGACTTGAAAAGACTTACAGAAATCTACCAAAAAATTCTTAAGAATTATTTCAATTGAAAACAGGTTTAATAACTACTGATACTTATCAAAATCATGACACTGGGAGTGGTCATCCAGAAAAAGTGGATAGGGTCTCAGTGGTAATTGATAATTTCAAAAAGCTAAAAAATAAAAATTTAATTTGGGAAAAACCAAAAAAATTTGACTTAAATCTTTTAAAGACAACACACACATCAAATTATATCGATTTTGTAAGCAATTCTTTTCCCTCTGATGGACTGGAATTCTTAGATGGAGATACAATTGTTTCGCCTGGCAGTAAAGATGCAACGACTGATGCTGTGGGTTCTATAATTACAGCCATAGATGGTGTCATTGAAAAAAAATATAAAAATGCATTTTGTGCAGTACGGCCGCCTGGTCATCATGCTGAAAAAGATAAAGCAATGGGTTTTTGTATTTATAATAATGTAGCTGTTGGTGCCACTTATTTAATTGAAAAATTTCAATATAAAAAAGTGGCAATAATTGATTTCGATGTTCATCATGGAAACGGAACTCAAGATATATTTTATGATAATGAAAAGGTTCTTTATATTTCAACCCACCAATTTCCATACTACCCTGGCTCTGGATCTGATATCGAAAAAGGGAAGTATAATAATATATTTAATTTACCCTTAGAGGCCGGGACAACATCTGAACAATATTTAAATGCTTACGAATACGTCTTAAAAAAACTAGAAGAATTTAAACCAGAATTTATTTTATTTTCAGCAGGGTTTGATGCACATAAAAATGATCCTCTTGCACAATTAAAATTAGAAACAGAAGATTTTTACACAATCACTCAAAGAACGTTACAACTTGCAAAAGAATATTGTAATGGAAAAGTAGTATCTATTTTAGAGGGTGGGTATGATTTAAATGCATTAAGAGACTGCACTAAAAGACATGTGGATGCTTTAATAGAATTTAATTGATAATTATTTTTTTCCTAATAAAGAGATCAAGAAATGAAGTTATATAGAATTCATAAATCCAATATTGATAAAAAAGGAAGAGGTCTTTATGCTACAAAAGACATAAAGGCTGGAACTAAAATTATTGATTATGTAGGAAAACTAATTACAAAAAAACAAACCGAAGAGTCTGATAAATACGACAATAGCAAACCAATTTACTTATTTACTATTAACAAGAAATACGACTTAGATGGTGATTTTCCATGGAACACTGCAGGATTAATTAATCATTCTTGTGATAATAATTGTGACTATGATGGTAAAGGGCTGAAAATTTGGGTTAAAGCAATTAGAGACATAAAAAAAGGAGAAGAATTTACATGCGACTATGGTTTTGGTTTTGATGAGAATTACAAACAATTCCCCTGCAAATGTAAATCAAAAAACTGTTGTGGTTACATTGTAAGAGCCGAATCTAGATGGCGAATAAATAAAAAATTTGCGATGAGTAATAAAAAAAATCTAATAAAAAACTCTCTCAAGAAATAATCCCTCAGCCGGTGCAGGTGGTGCACAAAGCTTCCTATTTTTTGACTTCATAACTTTTATAAATTGGCTGAGTGTCCATTTTTTTTCACCTAAGTATTTCAAACAACCAACCATTGATCTGACTTGTTGTTGTAAAAATGATTGAGATTGAAATTTTAAGATAATTTTGTTGTTCTTACTTGAAACTGTTACTTTCTCCATTGTTCTAATTGGGCTTTTGGCATTACAACTTGAGGCTCTAAAAGTTGAAAAATCTTTTTTCCCTAAAAGTTTTTGTGCGCCCTTTTTCATTAATTTAATATCTAAGTCTTTTCTCACATGCCACGATCTTCTCTTTTCAATAACTGGCATACTGGTACGATTTATTATGACATATTTATAAAGTCTTTTTTTGGCTGAAAATCTTGCATGAAAATTTGAATTTTTTTTAATCAATCTTAATAAAGAGATTTGATAAGGGTTAATAAAAAAATTTAATGAATTAAAAAATTTTTTTATATCTTTAATTTCATTTAATGTATCAAAATGGGCTGATTGTTGAATTGCATGCACTCCTGAATCTGTACGACCTGAGCCGTAAACTTTTATTTTTTCTTTAAGAATTTTTGATATTTCTTGCTGGAGTAATCCTTGAACAGTAATTCCTTTTTTCTGAACTTGCCATCCTCTAAAATTAGTGCCAACATATTCAATTAGAATTTGATATCTAATCATTGGGTAAAATCATACCCTTTTTAATCCTTGAACCTAACATAAACTCATTAATTGACTGAACTCTTTTACCCTGTCTTTGTATTTCAAGAATTTTGACCGATTTATTATCTCCACAAATTATTTCTAATTCATCTGATGTAACTTCTCCTATCTTGCCAACCGCATTTCCAATTTTTGATTTTAAAATTTTGTATCTCTCTCCTGCAAAATTAAACCATGCTCCTGGCACAGGATATAATCCATTTACTTTACCTAGTATTTGCTCAGCTTTTTCATTCCAATTTATTCTTCCCTCAGATTTATCAATTTTTGGTGCATAAGTTGCTTTTGAGTGATCTTGTTCAATAAAGTTAGCTTTATCATCTAGAATATTATCAATTTCATCTAAGATTTTTTCTGCAGCTAATAAAGATAGTTTCTCAGAAATTTCTTCTGCATTTTCATCACCTATTTCTAATTTATATTGATTTGAAACAGCACCAGAATCTAATTCCTCATTTATTCTCATCATACTAATTCCTGTCTCTTTATCTAAATTCATTATTGATCTTTGAATTGGTGCTGCACCTCTCCACTTAGGAAGTAAGGATGCATGAATATTAATAAAACCTTTTTTTGTAAGACTTAAGATATTTTTTGGAATAATTTGACCATAAGCAACTACAACTGCAAGATCTGCTTCATGATTTTTAATAAATTCGTATTCCTCTTGATTGTCTTTCAATGATTCTGGCGCTCTAAATTCAATATTCAATGTTTCAGAAATTCCTTGAATAGGAGATTTATTTACTTTTTGTCCTCTTTTTGATCTTTGTGGTGGCTGAGTATAAACACAAGTTACTGGATAACCATTTTGATAAAGAGATTTCAAAATTGGCACAGAGAACATTGGTGTGCCCATAAAAATAATTCTTTTAGGCATTAATTATAATACTGCTGAATTTGATTTTAACTTAGAAAGTTTTTTCAAAATCATTGATTTTTTTAATTTTGATAAATAGTCAATAAATAGGATACCTTCAAGATGATCCATTTCATGTTGAACACAAGTTGCTAATAATCCATCAGCACTTATTGTTTGTTTATCTCCATTATAATCTAAAAATTCGATATCGCATTTACTTGGTCTATCAATTTCAGCAAATTGATTTGGTACTGACAAACATCCTTCTTCGTAAGTAGATTTTACAGGATTTTTATTTTTAATAACTGGGTTAACAAAATACATAGGTTCTTTTTTATTTTCATCTTTACTAATATCCATGACTATAATTCTTTTTGGTATTCCAACTTGTATTGCCGCTAGACCAATTCCGTTTGCGGCATACATAGTTTCTAACATATCATCCATTAACAACTGTTCTTCTTTACCCACACTTTCTACAGGTTGAGATATCTGTCTTAAAATCTTATTTGGTTCTGTCAAAATAGTTCTTACAGTCATAATTTTATTTTAATCTAATTTTTAAACTTTTAAAGGTAGAACTTTTAAAAGCATTCTGTTTCTTATTGGATCGATGTCTAATTTATTCAAAGTACTGATTATAAAATAGATTGTATCATCATCTATTTCTTCAATATTATCTTGACCAATAACTTGTGCGATTCTCAACAGCGCTCCACCTATATCTTCTTTAATTATCATATTTTGAATATCAGTTGGTATTTCTTTATCATCATCGATTTTATAAAGATCATCATATTTTTCAGAAACTTTGATACCATCAGATTTTAAAGCCTCTATAAAAATTATATCTTTTTTTGATAAAAAATATTTTTTATTCTTTTTTATTTTTTTTAAAAAGTTTTCAACTTCTTTTTCAATTTCTTTTAATTTGTATCCGTTATCAAAATAATTAACTAATTTTGATTGATGTAATATTTTGTTGTTAAATTTTATTTCAGAGTTTTCACTTGCTACTGTTTTGTTTGTATTAGCGCTATAAAATGTAGTAAAATTTGATGGCACATCCTCTATTTCAATATTTGCTAAAAATTTATCCAACTCACTATCAAAAGCATTACCAATGTTTTCCTCAAGAAAAGAATCTTTAAGGATTTTCATTAATTCCAGTTTTTTCTGAACATCTGTAGTTAGTAATATTCCTTGATATACAAGAGCTCTGCCTTCAGATTTTGGAAGAAGCTTATATGAGTCTTTTATTGTGAGTAATTGATTAATATTAAATTGAAATTTTTTATAAATTTCATACAGTTCATTTTCTGAATAATTTTGATCATGCGTTGCATTTTCAATTACTGATATTTTTTCAAGATCTGAAATATCAATTTGATCTGCCTTAAATAATAGATTTGAAGAAGATAAGTAACTCCAAATTATTTTTGAAGTATTTTGATTTGGCTCAAATGCAAAATTGGGATTAATTCTATGCGCTAAGTGAAAATCTAATATAGAATTTTCTGAAATTTCCTCTGGCATTTCTTCCGTTAAGCCTAATAAATAATTTATTTTTTCCTCAAAATATTTATCCTCAAATCCTAATTCTTTTCTTAAATCATAAATTAACTGTGCTTGTTCTTTCTCATCAGAATCTATCAAGCAATATAATTTAAACTTAAATAAATACTCATCTTCAGGTGAAGATTTTGATTTTTCAAAAATTTGACATGCTTTTTCAAGATTTGATTTAGATAAATGCTCATTTATTAAATGATTAACTAGTTCTGGATTCTCATTTAATAATTCATTACTTATTAAGTATTCCTCAATTAAATCCAAATTTGAATTTTTAATTAACCAATTTGATTTAATATTTGAAAACTCTTCAAAAGATATATCTTTACTTGGGTAATTTGCATTAGTTAATAATGAAATTTCAATTATTTTATTTGCGTCTTTTGATAAATTTATTTTATCTAAACTTGTAAATATATTCTTTAATTCACTTCCATTTGAATTACGCCACATCTGCATACTCAAACCATTTTCAGAAGGATCATATAATCCAAGTATTTTTATATCTTTAGATTCGAGTTTTTGATCTAGTAATATTTCACTTTCAATCTTTAAGTCTTCTGTGTCAATTGTTTGCTGCCCAGTAATTTCTTCATTCGATTCTATTGTTTCGACTTTCTCTTCTGTAATTGCTTGTTCATCAGTTTTAGATTTATCTATATTCCATATATCAACTGGCTCATCTTGTGCATATAAATTAAATGAAAATAGAAAAAATAATATTAAAAAAATACTATTTTTTTTATTTAACAATTTTGAAATTTTCATTGGGAATTATTTTCTCAATAGTTTTCTTCGGTGATGGAAAATCAACTTTATTAAGCAAAAAAACAACACCAAAAAAAATTAATACAACGATTACTAATTTAATCGATAGACTAAATATATTAAAATTGGATGACCTTGTTTTTTTTTGTAATTGCATATAATCTAAGAATTATTTTCAAATTAAGACATATTTGTGTTTTTTCAATAAATAAACTTAATGAAATCTTTTAAAAATATAGTTTTTTTAGGTATGATGGGTTCTGGTAAGACCACAGTTGGAAAGATGATTTCTAAAAAATTGAATATTGATTTCTTTGATGTTGATCAAGAAATAGAAAATAAAACAAAACAATCAATTAAAGATATTTTTGAAAAAAAGGGGGAGATTTTTTTTAGAAAGTTAGAAGAAAAAGTATCTTTAGCAGTCTTAAGAAAAAACCAGGGGGTCATTTCTCTAGGGGGTGGTGCTTTTTTGAATAGGAATATACAAAAAGAAGTTTTAGAAAACCATCTATCAGTTTGGCTAAGATGGGATGATATAACTCTAATTAAAAGAATTAAAAATAGTAAGAAAAGACCAGTTGTTACAAAACTTAATGAAGATGAGTTAAAAAAGCTTATTAAAGAAAGATCAAAAACTTATTCAAAATCACACTTAAAAATAAAATGTGATAATTTAAGCAAACAAGAAATTGTAAATAAAATAATTAAA
>NZ_JBNGZG010000008.1:0-72011 GCF_052049815.1 Candidatus Pelagibacter sp. | reverse complement strand
ATAAAATTTCAATAATTAAGAACCAATATATTGACAAAAATTATATTAAAATATTTAAACTATTTCTAAATACAAAATATTTATGGGGTGGAAAAACTGCAATCGGTATTGACTGTTCGGCATTAATTCAGTTATTTTTTTTTAATAATAATAAGTTTTTTCCAAGAGATACAAAAGATCAAATTAAATATTCTAAATCCAAAATTAAAAAGAAATTTGAAAAAGGAGATATAATCTTCTGGGAAGGGCATGTTGCTATTTGTATTAATAGTAAAGAATTAATTCATGCATATGGTCCAAGAAAAAAAGTTCTTATAATGCCCATTAAAAAAACAATTGATTTAATTGAAAAAACAGCAAAATTAAAAGTTAAAAAAATTTGTAATATCAAACAATTTTAATTTCTACCAAAATCTGGTTTGCTTGTATCTTGTTTTAATTGAATAATTTTTGATCTAACTTTTTTTGAGTTAATCAATTTATAAACAAGTCGTTTTTCATTTTTTTTCATAATATCAGACTTAAAATCAAGCAAGTTCTTAATAAACAAATCAATTGCACGAGAAATATTATTTCTATTATTAAAGAAGATATCTCTCCACATAATTTCATTTGAAGCAGCAATCCTAGAAAAATCTCTTAAACCACCTGCGCTATATTTTATTAAATCAAATTTTTGTTTTTTTTCAAAATCTTGAGCTGACTTTACAAGATTATAAGCAACTAAGTGAGGGAGATGACTTGTAATTGAGAAAATTTTATCATGTTTTTCTGAATTCATTATAACTACTTTTGATCCAATTTTTTTCCAAAACTTTTTTAACTTATGCAATTGTTTTATTTTTGTGTCTTTCTCTTTAATCAGAACACACCATTTGTTATTAAACATAGTGTCTAAACCATTGCTGGGCCCACTTACTTCAGATCCCGCAATTGGATGTCCTGATACCCAGTTTGTTTTTTTTGTTAAAAATTTTTTAATAATTTTTTGACTTTCAATTTTTGAAGAACCAATATCTGTAACTAGATTCTCCAAACTCAGATTTCTATTCAGTTTGTTAATAATATTTTTGTACTCACTCATTGGCGTACATAAAATAATTAAATCACATTTAGAAACTGTTTGATCAAACTTTCTAATAATTTTGCAGGGTAATTTTAATTGTTTTATTTGTGATAAATATTTTTTTGACTTCTCAAATACATATATATTTTTAGCAATTTTCCTTTTGTGAATTTTTCTAACTAAAGATGATCCTAAAAGTCCACAGCCTATTACAAGAATATTTTGCATTAATTTAAAATACTTTCTGTTGCTTTCATAAATTTAGAATTTTCTTTTACAGAACCAATTGTTAATCTCAATCTATTTTTTATTTTATACCCAGTAAAAGTATTTCTCAAAATTATTCCTTTTGTCTGTAGTTTTCTATAAAATCTTTCAGCTGTAATAAAACAATTATCAAAATCTAGAAGTAAAAAATTGGCAGTCACCTCATTTGTATAAATATTAAACTTTGATAGAAAATTTTTTATTTTTTTTGCTTCAGAAATATTATGTTTTATTGATTTATTAATAAAATTTTTGTCTTTTAAAGCTGCTTCTGCAGCAAGTTGGGCCATTAAATTAACGTTAAACGGTGGTTTAATTTTATTTAATTCCTTTATAATTTTTTTTGAACCATATCCCCACCCCACTCTTAATGATGCTAACCCATAAATTTTAGAAAACGTTCTTAAAATAAAAACATTTTCCTTTGATTTAAACAAATCCAAGCCAGACTTATAGTCTTTGTTTTTCATATACTCGTAATAAGCATCATCAACCACAAGAAGAATGTTTTTTCTTAACTTGTCTCTAAGTAATTTTAATTCTTTATAATTTAGATAAGTGCCTGTTGGATTATTCGGATTAGCAATGAAAACTATTTTTGTTTTTTTTGTTACTTTTCTTAATATTTCTTTTACTGAAATTTTGTAATTAACTTCTTCAGAAAAAATTACTTTGGCGCCAACAATGTTTGAGTAAATTCTATACATAAGAAAACTATATCTTGGTACTATTACCTCATCTTTAGGATTTAAAAATAACTGGCAAAGCATTTGGATTATCTCGTCTGAACCTGCGCCACAAATTACTCTATTTTCATCACATGCAAATATTTTTGAAATAGTTTTTCTTAAAGCTTTTGATTGTGGATCTGGATATCGAAATAATTTTGAGTCTTTTGATTTAATTACACTTTGCGCATTTGGACTTACTCCTAGAGCTGACTCATTTGCTGACAGTTTAATGATATCTCTTATATTTCTAATTCTGGATTTTCCAGGTTTATATACATCCAGATTAAATCTTTTAAATTTGGGAACACTCATTATTTTTAATTATATGTATATTTATTAAAAAATCATACCTACATAAGCTGTTTTTTTAAAAATTGACATAGTAATTATCTTCTAGTACAAAAACCTTGCGCTGATTTACCTGAATTGCGAGCGCTTTAAAAAAACCGCTAAAAAAGTTTTTTTCTCACAATTCATAATCAGCACTAAGTTATGTTAAACAAAAAAGATATAAAAACGCTGATTGTCAAAAAGCCATTAACCTTAGATTGTGGAAGAGTAATTAGTGATTTTCCAATAGCTTATGAAACCTATGGAAAACTCAATGAAAAAAAAGATAATGCAATTTTAATATTTCATGCTTTGACTGGGGATCAATTTGTTACTGGTAAAAATCCTGTAACAAATAAAGATGGATGGTGGACCTATGCTGTTGGATCAGGAAAAGCAATTAATACTGATAAATATTTTTTAATTTGTGCAAATGTAATAGGTGGATGTATGGGGTCATTTGGACCAAGTCACATTGATCCTGAAACTAAAGAAGCTTTTGGTACTAAATTCCCAGTAATCACAATTAATGATATGGTAAATGCACAAGTAAACTTGCTTGATCATTTTAAAATTAATCAATTATTTTCTGTAATTGGTGGATCTATGGGTGGAATGCAAGTTCTCCAATTTGTAAGTAATTTTCCAGATAAAGCTAAAACAGCAATACCAATTGCATGTACATCTAGTCATTCTGCTCAAAATATTGCTTTTAACGAACTTGGGAGACAATCAATTATGGCAGACTCTGATTGGAAAGAAGGAAATTATCAAAATCAAAACTTAAATCCAGGTAAGGGCTTATCTGTTGCTAGAATGGCAGCACATATTACTTATCTATCAAAAAAAGGTTTGGAGAATAAATTTGGAAGAAAACTTCAGGAAAGAGACGATCTAAAATTTGGGTTTGATGCTGACTTTCAAATTGAAAGTTATTTAAGACATCAAGGGAGTGTATTCGTTGATAGGTTTGATGCTAATAGCTATTTATACATTACAAGGGCAATGGATTATTTTGACTTACCCAGAAAATTTGGTGGTAATTTATCAAAAGCTTTTGAAAAAACTAAAACTAAGTTTTTTATCATTTCTTTCACATCAGATTGGTTATACCCAACACAAGAAAATAAAGATATTGTAATTGCACTAAATTCTATTGGTGCAGATGTTGGATTTGCTGAAATTGAGTCAGATAAGGGACATGATTCTTTTTTATTAGATGTGCCAGATTTTTTAAATGTACTTAAAAACTTTGTAGATAAATCTTACGAGGAATTGATAAGATGAAATATGAATTTCAAATCATAACTCAATTAATTAATAAAGAAAGTCGAGTTTTGGATGTTGGTTGTGGAGATGGTGGCCTTATGCAGTATTTAAAAGAAAATAAAAATGTTGATATAAGAGGTCTTGAAATATCAAAAAATAATGTAAGAAAATGTATTTCAAAAGGTCTTACAACTATTGAAGGTGATGCTGAGAAAGATTTAATTCAATTTCCTAATAAATCTTTTGATTACGTTATACTAAGTCAAACTTTGCAAGCTTTTTTAAACCCTCAACTTGTAATTAATGAACTTTTAAGAGTTGGAAAACAAGCAATAGTTACAATTCCTAATTTTGGTTATTGGAAAATTAGATTGCATTTACTTTTAAAAGGAACAATGCCTGTTACAAAAACTCTTCCCAATGAATGGTATGACACTCCAAATTTACATATGTGTACTATAAAAGATTTTGTAGAATTTTGTAAAAAAAACAAATTTAAATTAAATAAATCTTTAGCTTTAAATGAAAATAAATTTTCAAACATAAAAGTTTCAAACCTAAATATTAAAAACCTGACATCAGATCTTGGTATATTTGTTTTGGAAAAATAAAATGAAAGTTCATATTATCCCATGTCTAAAAGATAATTATAGCTATATCATTCATGATGAATCTAATGATTATGCATGTGTTGTGGATCCTAGTGAAGCAAATCCAATCATTGATTTTATAAAGAAAAAAAATATTAAATTAAAATATATATTAAATACTCACCATCACTATGATCATGTCGGGGGTAATGAATTAATAAAAAAAGAATTTGATGCCAAAGTAATTGGTTTTAATAATGACAAAGAAAGAATACCTTTCATTGATATTACACTAGAAGACCAAGAAATCTGGTCTTCAAATAATTTTACAGCTAAAATTTTTCATATCCCTGGTCATACTTCTGGTCATATTTGTTTTCATTTTTATAAAGATAATTTTCTTTTTACTGGTGATACTCTTTTTTCATTAGGCTGCGGTCGGATTTTTGAGGGTACGTATGAACAAATGTTTAATTCTTTAAAGATAATTAAAAGTTTTCCTGAAGAAACATTAATATATTGTGGGCATGAATATACTTCGAAAAACGCTGAATTTTGTTTGCAAAACGATCCTAGCAATAGTGAATTAATCAAAAAAATTAGCAAAATCAATTCATTGGTAAAAAAAGGAGAGCCAACGATTCCAAGTTCTTTGAAAGAAGAAATTGCATGTAATATATTCTTAAAGGCAAAAGATGTAAAAATGTTCTCAAAATTGAGAGATTTAAAGGATAATTTTTAACTTATTCAGCTTGACTAAAGGTCTTCTCAGACTATATTGCGATTACTTAAAATTTCATATTATGTCATACGCAGTAATTAAAACAGGTGGAAAACAATACAAAGTAAAAGCTGGAGAAATTCTGAAAATTGAAAAACTTCAAGACTCTAAACCAAGCTCAAAGGTAGAATTTAATGAAATTCTTGCTTACGGAGATGACAAAACTATAGAAATCGGTGCTCCAACAATTTCAGGTGCGAAAGTAGAAGCAGAGTTAATTGAAAATAGTAAAAATAGAACTGTACTAATTTTTAAGAAGAGAAGAAGACATAACTCAAGAAGAAAGAATGGTCATAGACAAGAATTTTCAAAGATTAGAATAAATAAAATTTATTCTAAAGATGGATCAGTATTATCAGAAGCTGAAAAAGCCGTGAAAGTTGCAAAAAAAACTGAAAGTAAAGAGGCTTCAAAATAAAAGGTAAATTATGGCAACAAAAAAAGCAGGTGGATCATCTAGAAACGGACGAGATAGTGCTGGTCGTAGACTTGGTGTAAAAAAGTACGGTGGTGAATCTGTAATCCCAGGAAACATTATAGTTAGACAAAGAGGAACTAAAATTTTTCCAGGTGAAAATGTTGGTATGGGAAAAGATCACTCAATTTTTTCTGTGATTAAAGGTAAAGTTGTTTTTAAAAAAACAAAATCAGATAGAACATTTGTTTCAGTAAAGCCCAATTAATAGTACAACAATATAATTAGGTTGTATTATGAAATTCTTAGATCAAGTAAAGATATATATTAAAGCCGGAAATGGTGGTGATGGATCGCCTAGTTTTCGTAGAGAAAAATTTATTGAATTTGGTGGACCAGACGGCGGAGATGGTGGTAACGGAGGTTCTGTAGTTTTGATATCTGAAAGAAATTTAAATACTTTAATTGATTACAGGTATCAACAACATCACAAGGCCCAAAGGGGTGACAATGGTTCTGGTCAAAATAGAACTGGTAAAGGTGGTGATGATTTAATTTTAAAAGTTCCTATAGGTACTCAAGTTTTTGAAGAAGATAATAAGACACTGATTTACGATTTCAAAAAAGAAGGTGAAAAATTTGTTGCTGCTGCTGGTGGCAAGGGAGGATTAGGTAATACAAGATTTAAAAGTTCTACAAATCGAGCACCTAAAAAATTTACAAAAGGAACTAAAGGTGAAGAATTTACAATTTGGTTACAATTAAAAACAATAGCAGACATAGGGATTATTGGATTACCTAACGCTGGAAAATCAAGTTTGTTAGCAGCTATTACAAATGCAAATCCAAAGATTGCTAATTATAAATTTACAACATTAAATCCTAATTTGGGTGTAGCTCAATATGATGATAAAGAAGTCGTATTAGCAGATATCCCAGGTTTAGTTGAAGGTGCTCACGAAGGAGTAGGTCTTGGGATTCAATTTTTAAAACATATTGAAAGATGTAAGTCATTACTACATTTAATTGACATCACAAATCTTGATATAAAAGAGTCATATGATCAGGTTAAAAAAGAGCTTGCCAATTATAGCTCTGAGATGATGAAGAAAAAAGAAATTGTCGTACTTAATAAAACAGACTTGGTTGATAAAGATATAATAGATGAAATTATATTAGAATTTTCAAAAAATATAAATTGCGAGATTATAACTTTGTCTACACTTGATAAAAATTCAATTGCACAACTTAAATCTAAATTAATTAATTATGTCGCTTAAAAATTCTAAAATTACAGTAATTAAAATAGGTTCGTCATTATTAATTGATCATAAAAAAAGAGTGAGAAAAAAGTGGCTTACTAGTTTTGCTGAAGATGTAAAAAATTTAAGAAAATTAAATCAAAAAATTGTAATTGTTAGTTCAGGAGCGATTGCAATGGGTTGTAAAAAAATGAATATTTTAAAAAAAAATTTAAAACTTGATAAAAGTCAAGCAATGGCATCAATAGGTCAAATCGAATTAATGAATTTATTTTCTGAAATTTTTTCTAAGTTTAAGATAAATATTTCACAAATTTTATTAACTTTAGAAGACACTGAGCAAAGACGAAGATCTATTAATGCAAGGCGTACTTTTGAAAATCTATTTAATCTAAACTATATTCCTGTTGTAAATGAAAATGATACTATTGCTACAAGCGAAATAAAATATGGAGACAATGATCGTTTAGCATCAAGAGTAGCTCAAATAATTAATGCAGACAATTTAGTTCTTTTTTCAGATGTCGATGGTCTTTACACAGATAACCCAAAGAAAAATAATAAAGCAAAACTAATTAAAGAAATTAAAGATATAGAACAAGATCTTACGGGAGTTAATATCAAAGGGATAAATGAATACGGAAGTGGTGGTATGAAAACAAAAATTGAAGCTGCAAAAATTTGTCAACTTTCAGGAAGTAATATGATTATTGCTAATGGTCTCAAAAATCATCCAATACAACATATCTTGAATGGAGATAATTACACTTTATTTGTTTCTAAATTATCAAAATTAGATGCTAGAAAAAAATGGATCTTAAGTTCAATTTCACCTAAAGGTTCTGTTATAATTGACGACGGAGCGAACAAAGCTCTTGGTAATGGCAAAAGCTTATTAGCTGCAGGAATAAAAAAAGTGGTAGGAAAATTTAATAAAGGAGACCATATCAAAGTGCTCAATAAAAAAGATAAAGAGATTGCAAGAGGCCTGGCATCTTTTTCATCAGACGAAATAAAGAAAATTCTCGGAAAACATTCAAACGAAATAGAAAAAATTTTAGGTTATGTATCTAAATCTGAGGTAATTCATAAAGATGATATGGTTGAAATAATATGAAAAAAGAACTTTTGAAAATTGGTTACAATTCCAAAATTGCTTTACAAGAAAATTTAAGTGAAAAAGTAAAAAATAAAGTTCTAAACGACTATTTTTTATTAATAAAGAAAAATAAAACTAAGATCATAATTTCTAATAAGAAAGATATCAATTTTGCAATTAAAAAAAGGATTAAAAATAATTTAATTGAAAGATTAAAGCTTGATGAAAAAAAAATAGATCAAATATTATTCTCTATTAAAAAAATAATTAAGTTAAAAGATCCATGTAATAAAGTATTGGAAACTTGGAAAAGACCAAATGGACTTAAAATTTCAAGAGTATCAATCCCTTTAGGTGTAATGGGTGTGATCTATGAAAGTAGACCTAATGTGACTTGTGATGTCTCATCATTATGTTTCAAGTCTGGTAATGCTGTAATTTTAAGAGGAGGTTCTGAAGCCATAAATACAAATAAAATACTTTCAGATCTTTTTAGAAAATCTCTCGAAAAAAATAATATTAATAAAAATTATGTTCAATTTATTAATTCAAAAAATAGAGGCTTTGTCGATTTAATGTTATCAAAGATGCAAAATTATATTGATGTTATTGTTCCGCGTGGTGGAAAAACATTAGTTCAAAAAGTTCAGAAATTGTCAAAAATACCTGTAATAGGCCATCTAGAAGGAATCTGTCATACTTACATTGATAATGAAGCAAATATAAAAATAGCTTCAAATATTATTTTTAATTCAAAAATGAGAAATACCGCTATTTGTGGTGCTACAGAAACTTTTTTAATTCATGAAAAAATTTCTCAAAACAATATCAATTTTATCTTCAAAAAATTATACGATAATAAATGTAAATTGATAGGAGATACAAAATTTAAGAAAAAATTTAAAGGTAAAGTAAAATTAGCTAAGAACAAAGATTGGATTACTGAGTATTTATCTCCAACTGTTTCGATCAAAACTGTTAAAAACATTGATGAAGCAATTATTCATATAAATAAATTTGGTACTATGCATACAGACTCCATCATTACAAAAAATAATAAAAAAGCTAAAAAATTTTTAACAAGAGTAAAAAGTTCAATAGCGATGCACAACACATCGACTCAATTTGCTGATGGTGGGGAGTTTGGCTTTGGTGGTGAGGTTGGTATTTCAACTAATAAATTACCCCCTAGAGGACCTGTAGGACTCAATCAATTAGTGTCTTATAAATATGAAATTAAAAGTAATGGTGCAATCAGAAATTAAGGATAAAATTGGAGTTCTTGGTGGATCATTTGACCCTCCACATAAAGGTCATTTGGCCATTTCTGTTGAGGCTAAAAAAAGATATAATTTAAAAAAAATTATCTGGGCTATTACTGAAAAAAATCCTTTTAAAAATAAAAGTGAAAATTCTTTATTCAAAAGAATAAAAGATTGTAAAAAATTAACGATCAAAAAAAAATATATTCAAATAAAATTTTTAGAAAAAGTAATTAAGTCAAACAAAACTATTGATTTAATAAATTTTTTAAAAAAAAATTCCAATTCAGAGATTTATTTTATAATGGGTGCGGATAATTTAATTAATTTTCACAAATGGCACAAATCTAAAGAAATTTCAAAAAAATGTAATATATTGGTCTTTGATAGACAGGGTTATAAAAGAAAATCATTAAAATCAAAGACTTACATAAATAAAAATCCTAATAATTTAGAATTCATTGAATTTAAGAAGGTTAACATTTCATCTTCTCAATTAAGAAAAATTTGATAATCTAAATTTAATTAATGGATAAAATTGATTCTCTCAAACAAGTTGTTATTGACACACTTGATCAAAACAAAGCTCAGGACATAATTAGTATTGATCTAAAAGATAAAAGTTCAATGGCTGATTATATGATAATTGCAAGTGGAACTTCCTCAAGGCATATTCAGGCTCTATCCGAGCAAGTTTTAGAAAAATTTAAATCAAATGGGCTTATAGATTCTCGTATAGAAGGTAAAGAAAGTTCTGAATGGAAATTGGTAGATGGTATTGATTTAATTGTTCATATTTTTCATCCTGAAAAACGTAAATTTTATGAGTTAGAAAAAATGTGGTCTGAACTCATTCCAAATGAAAAAGTAATGATATGAAAAAAGTTTATATATTTACCCTAGCTTTAATTTTATTTTTAAATTCAACTTTAGCAATTTCAAGTGAAAGCGATATTTATAAAAAAATTGATCTTTTTGGAGAAGTGCTCGAAAAAATTAATGAAGAATATGTTGAGGATATCAATCAATCTGAAAGTATGGATTCTGCAATTAATGGGCTTCTTCAATCTTTAGACCCATATTCTGCATATTTGTCACCAGAAAATTTTGAAGAAATGCAAACTGAGACTAGTGGTGAATTTGGTGGATTAGGAATAGAAGTTAGTATGGAGGCTGGTGTTGTAAAAGTAATCACACCATTAGATGATACGCCTGCATCAAGAGCAGGATTAAAAGCAGGAGACTACATTGTAAAAATTAATGATACACAAGTTCAAGGAAAGACTCTTACTGAAGCTGTAGAAATTATGCGAGGACCAGTTGGTTCTGATATTGAATTAACAGTTAGAAGAAGAGGAGTTAAGAAAGCATTAACATTCACTTTAACTAGAGAAATAATTGAAATTCAATCTGTAAAATCTGATTTGCTTGATAAAAATATTGGATATTTGAGATTAACTTCGTTCAACGAGAATAGCGCTCAACAAATAAAAAAAAGAATAAATGATCTAAATAATGAAAAAAAAATTAAAGGATTTATATTAGATCTACGAAATAATCCTGGTGGACTTCTTTCACAAGCAATTAAGATCACAGATTATTTTTTAGATAATGGTGAAATTGTTTCTACGAAAAGCAGAAAAGTATCTGAAAATAGAAAATGGTTTGCAAGAGATGGTGATTTAACTGGGGGTAAACCACTAATAGTATTAATTAACTATGGTTCAGCTTCAGCCTCAGAAATTGTTGCTGGAGCTTTAAAAGATCATAAAAGAGCAATTATTTTAGGTGAAAATAGTTATGGAAAAGGATCAGTACAATCCATTATTCCTTTGAGAAATGAAGGTGCAATAAGATTAACAATCGCAAAATATTATCTTCCTTCTGGTACTTCAATTTCTGAAGTTGGTGTAACACCTGATATTGAAGTTAATGAAGAAGGAAATGAATTTAAAATAAAAACTGAAACTGACAATCAACTAAATTACGCATTAAAACTTCTTAACGGTTAATGAAGAAAGAATTTCAAGATCTACCTTATAGAAGTGGTGTTGGTATTGTTGTTTTGAACAAAAATAATAAAGTTTTTGTAGCAAGAAGAATAGACAATCCTAAAAATTTTTGGCAAATGCCTCAAGGTGGTGTAGATAAAAATGAAGATTTCTTAACTGCTGCGTTTAGAGAATTAGATGAGGAAACAAGTATAAAATCTGTCGAGCTAATCAAAGAGTTAGATGGATTTATTACTTATAACCTACCAGATCATCTTTTAGGAATAATATGGAAAGGTAAGTATAAAGGACAAACTCAGAAGTGGTTTGTAATGAGATTTATTGGAGAAGATACTGAAATCAACATAAATACAAAGCATCCAGAATTTTTAGAGTGGAAGTGGGTTGAGCTTAGTGAAATTACAAAATTAGTTGTTAATTTTAAACTAGATTTATATCAGGAAGTTCAAAGAAAAGTTGAAAAAATTATTAATTGATAGTTTTTAAAACTTCAATTTTTTGATCAATAATAAATTTAGCTTGATCAGTTATTTCTGTGTTATTTGATGCTTCCTCTGCAGATTTTAACATCTCTGCTTTCTTGTCACCATTCATATCTTTCATATTAAAGATGGAACTTGTTAGAATTGAAAGATTGTTATCTTTAAATTCAACAATTCCATCCTCAACATAAAAACTTTCTTCACCAGATTTAGAGTTAACTTTTATGATCCCTGGTTTTAAAAAAGAGATAATAGAAATATGATCTTTTAAAATACCCATTTCACCTTCATAGGCTGGAACGATCACCTCAGTAACATCTTCTTTTGAAAGAAAAGATTGCTCTGGATTTACTATTTCTATTTTAAACTCTTCACTCATTAAGCTGCAGCTTCTTTTTCCATCTTCTCTGCTTTTTCTATGGCTTCTTCAATTGTTCCTACCATGTAAAAAGCGGCTTCTGGTAAATGATCATATTCACCTCTGCAAATAGCTGCAAAACCTTTAATTGTAGACTCTAGATCTACCAATTTACCAGGCGATCCTGTGAATACTTCTGCTACGAAGAATGGTTGAGATAAAAATCTCTGTATTTTTCTTGCTCTTGCAACAATTAATTTATCTTCTTCAGATAATTCATCCATTCCAAGAATGGCAATAATATCTTGTAAAGACTTGTATGTTTGAAGTACTTTTTGAACTTCTCTAGCAACTCTGTAATGTTCGTCTCCAACAATTCTTGGATCCAATATTCTTGAAGTAGAATCTAGTGGGTCTACTGCTGGATAAATACCAATCTCTGCTATTTGCCTTGATAATACTGTTGTAGCATCAAGGTGAGCAAATGATGTAGCAGGAGCTGGGTCAGTCAAGTCATCCGCAGGTACATAAATAGCTTGTACAGAAGTAATTGAACCTTTGTTAGTTGTTGTAATTCTTTCTTGCAAGTTACCCATGTCAGTAGCTAATGTAGGTTGATATCCTACAGCTGAAGGAATTCTTCCTAAAAGAGCTGATACTTCTGATCCTGCTTGGGTAAATCTAAAAATATTATCAACGAAAAATAATACATCTTGACCTTCTTGATCTCTAAAATATTCAGCAACAGTTAATCCTGTTAAAGCAACCCTTGCTCTTGCTCCTGGAGGTTCGTTCATCTGTCCATAAACTAATGCAGCTTTTGAGCCTGCTCCATCTTTTTTAATTACTCCAGACTCTATCATTTCATGATAAAGATCATTCCCTTCTCTAGTTCTTTCTCCAACGCCAGCAAAAACTGAAAAGCCACCATGCGCTTTTGCAACGTTGTTAATTAATTCCATAATAAGTACTGTCTTACCTACACCTGCACCACCAAATAATCCAATTTTACCACCTTTTGCATAAGGCGCTAAAAGATCGATTACTTTAATTCCAGTAACTAGAATTTCAGTTTCAGTCGATTGGTCATTAAATTCTGGAGCAGCTCTGTGAATTGGCCAAGTCTCTTTAGTTTTAACTTCTCCTCTTTCATCAATAGGTTCACCGACTACATTTATAATTCTTCCTAAAGTTTCAGGACCTACAGGAACTTGAATTGGAGCATTTGTGTTTACTACTTCATCACCTCTTTTAAGACCTTCAGTTGCGTCCATTGCAATTGTTCTTACGGTAGTTTCACCTAAGTGCTGTGCTACTTCTAAAACAAGTCTGTTATCTCCATTTTTACATTCTAATGCAGTTAAAATTTCTGGTAACTCTCCTTCAAATTTAACGTCTACTACGGCCCCAATAACCTGTGTAATTATTCCTTTGCTCATAATTATAAACTTTCTGCTCCTGATATGATTTCTATTAGTTCTTTTGTAATTGCTGCTTGACGGCTTCTATTGTACTCAATAGTTAGCTTATCAACCATTTCACCTGCGTTTCGGGTTGCATTATCCATTGCACTCATTCTTGACCCTTGTTCGCTAGCTGAATTCTCTAACATTGCCTTAAATATTTGTGTTGAAATATTTTTTGGCAACAAATTGCTTAAAATTTCATCTTCATCTGGTTCAAACTCGTAACTACTACCATCTAACCCACCATCTTTTTTATCAGCTTCCAGTGGTATGATTTGTTGGGCTTGAGGTATCTGGGTAATTACATTTTTAAATTGATTATAGAATATTGTGCAAACATCAAATTCTTCTTTTTCAAATTTCTCTATTATCATTTTACCAACTTTATCTGCATCAAAATAATTTACATTTTTTGAATTTTTAAAAGAAATGTTCTCAATTATCTTGTCTCCAAAAGCTCTCTTTAATTGATCATTGCCTTTTGAACCCACAGTAATAATTTTTAACTCCTTACCCTCTTCACTTATTTTTGAGAAATATGCTTTAGCCTTTTTAATTATGTTTGTATTAAAACCACCACACAAACCTCTGTCAGAAGTCATTACAACACATAAATGTATTTTATCACTCCCTGTTCCAGATAATAATCTTGGAGCATTCTCTTTATCAGATATACCATTAGACAAGTTTAAAATGACATTATTCATTTTTTCTGAATATGGTCGCCCCTTCTCTGCGCTATCTTGGGCTCTTCTTAACTTTGCAGCCGCAACCATTTTCATAGCTTTTGTTATCTTTTGCGTAGATTTTACACTAGCTATTCTTTTCTTCAGATCGTCTAAACTTGCCATTTTTGATTATTTTAAGCTTTCTTTTAATTGTTTAACTAGATCCACAAGAAGTTTTTCAGTATCTTCTTCAAGTTTACCCGAGCTTTGAATAGACTCAATTATCTCTGGTTTATCTGATTTGCACTTCTCAATAATTTTTGTTTCAAAGTTTGCGATATCTTTAAGTTCAATATCATCTAAATATCCCTTTACTCCACAGAATACTGAAATTACCTGTTCTGCCACAGTCATAGGTGAATATTGTTTTTGCTTTAGTAACTCTGTTAATTTTGATCCTCTATTTAGAAGTTGCTGAGTAGATGCATCTAGATCAGATCCAAATTGAGCAAAAGCTGCCATCTCTCTATACTGAGCTAATTCAAGTTTCATAGATCCTGAAACCTTTTTCATGGCCTTTGTTTGAGCAGATGATCCAACCCTTGATACGGATAATCCAACGTTAATTGCAGGTCTAATTCCTTGGTTAAATAATTCTGTTTCCAAGAAAATCTGACCATCTGTAATTGAGATTACATTAGTTGGAATAAACGCAGAAACGTCACCACCCTGAGTTTCAATAATTGGTAAAGCTGTTAAAGAACCACCACCATGTTCATCACTTAGTTTTGCAGCACGTTCTAGTAATCTGCTATGCAAATAAAAAACGTCACCTGGATAAGCTTCCCTTCCTGGAGGTCTTCTTAAAAGAAGTGACATTTGTCTATAAGCAACTGCTTGTTTAGATAAATCATCATAAATGATTAAAGCATGCATACCATTATCTCTAAAGAACTCTCCCATTGCACAACCAGTATAAGGAGCTAAAAATTGCAATGGAGCTGAGTCAGATGCAGTGGCAGCAACGATTGTTGTGTATTCCATTGCACCAGCTTCTTCTAGAGTTTTTTGTATCTGTCTAACAGTTGATCTCTTCTGTCCTACCGCAACGTAAATACAATATAATTTTTGTTTTTCATCACCAGACTCGTTAATTTTCTTTTGGTTAATAATTGCATCGATTGCAACTGCAGTTTTACCTGTTTGTCTGTCACCAATAATTAATTCCCTTTGTCCTCTTCCGATTGGCACCAAACTGTCAATTGACTTTAAACCTGTTTGCATTGGTTCACTCACAGATTTTCTTGGAATAATACCAGGTGCTTTTACTTCAACTCTAGTTTTCTTAACGTTCTTATCAAATGCACCTTTGCCATCTATTGGATTTCCCAAACCATCAACAACTCTTCCTAATAATTCTTTTCCTACTGGTGTATCAACAATATTTCCAGTTCTTTTAACAACGTCTCCTTCTTTAACGTTTCTATCATCACCGAAAATTACAACACCAACATTTTCACTTTCTAAGTTTAAGGCCATTCCTTTTGAACCATCAGAAAATTCGACCATTTCTCCAGCCTGAACATTATCTAGTCCGTATATTCTAGCAATACCATCACCAACTGATAAAACTTGTCCTACTTCTGATACTTCGGCTTTATCTCCGAAATCTTTAATTTGCTCTTTTAATATTTTTGTTACTTCTGAAGGATTTATTTCCATTTATGCCTCTATCATTCTATTTTCGATTTGTTGTAGTTTATTTTTGATGGAAGTATCAACCATTGTACTGCCTACTTGCACAATTAAACCTCCAATTAAACTTTTGTCATGTTTATAGTTTAATTTTATTTTTGAACTAAAATTTTTTGTTAGCTCATCAGTAATTTTGTTTAATTCATCATCTGAAAGTTCTTTTGCAGATTTTAATTCAGCTTTAAGTTCGCCTCTTTTTTCTGAACAAATTTCAACAAAACCTTTCATTATTTGCTCAACATAAAAAAATCTTCTTTTATTCACTAAAAATACTAGAAAGTTTTTAATCAAATCATCTAATTTGAAATTATCAGAAATTTTTGTGATCACTTTTACTAGATCATCTTGGTTTGTAGTTGGATCTTTTATTAAATTATTAAAATCTTTGCTTGCTGTAATTAATTGTAAAAATGCATTAATTTGTTCTTCAATTACATCTAATTTTTTTGACTCATCTGATAACTCAAACAAAGCTAGAGCATATCTTTTTGAAGAAGTATTTGAAAAATCGCTATTCGAACTCAATTTGTTTACCTATTAATGAAGTAATTTTATTTAAAAAACACGGTCTAATTAACATATGGTCGGCGTATCTTCAAGTCGCACATTATGTCAAAAAGTCTTTTTTTAAGCCATTAATTAAAGGTTATTGGATCAACATCAACTGAAAGTTTTATTCCAGCTGGAAACTTATATCTTGAGATTATTTCTGATAATGAATTTTGTAATTTTATAGTTTTAGATCCTCTAATTAAATATCTTATCCTAAATTTCCCTTGGATTTTATAGATTGGAGCATTCACGGGACCTAATATTTTTCCTGAAATTTTATTTTGAAGAGACTCTTTTAGTTTAAAAGACTCTTTTTCTAATTTTGTCTGATCATTCCCAGATAATATTAGAGAAATAAATCTTTGAAATGGAGGTAAGTTATTCGTTTTTCTAATTTGAATTTCTTTATCTAAAAAAATTTCTGGATTTTCATTTGTTAAATCTGAAACCATCTTAATATTTTTGTTATAAGTTTGGAAATATACAGTAGCAGGATTACCAGTTCGACCAGCTCTCCCAGAAAGTTGATGATATAATTGTAAATTCTTTTCAGCACCTCTCAAATCATGTCCTTGTGTAGAAAAATCAATATCAACTACAACTATACAATTGAGACTTGGAAAATGAAAACCCTTTGAAATAAGTTGTGTCCCAATTAAAATTTCAATTTTATTATCAATAATTTTTTCTAATTTTTCTTTAGAACTTTTTTTATTCATTGTATCGCTTGAGAAAATCTCAATAGATCTTTTTGGAAACTTTTTCTTAACTTCTTCGTAGATTCTTTCAACTCCAGGTCCACTAAAATAATAATCACATCTTCCACCTTCATTACAATCTCTATTTAAAGAAGTTTTGTGACCACAGTAATGACATAAAAGATTATTTGATGATTTATGATAAACTAAATTAATTGAACAAAAAGGACATTCAAATTTTTTAAAACATTTTTTACATATTACGTTAGGTGAAAATCCTCTACGATTTAAAAAGAATAAAATTTGATCTTTCTTATCTAGATGTTCATTTACTCTATTTATAATTTCATTTGATAACCATGATTGTTTTTCTAATTTTGTATTATTTAAATTAATTATTTCATATTTTGGTAAAGACGCATCTTTGAATCTTTTTTTTAATTTTGAGACTGAATATTTTTGTTTTTTTATATTTTCAAAAGTTTCAACTGAAGGTACTGCTGTAACTAAGTTAACAGGAATATTTTCATAAGACGCTCTTAAAATTGCCATATCTCTCGCGTGATAAATAACTCCTTCATCCTGCTTAAATGATTGATCATGTTCCTCATCAATAATAATCATCTTTAAATTTTTGAAAGGCAAAAACATGGATGATCTTGCGCCAATAACAACTTTAATCTTTCCTGTTACAATACCATTCCAAATTGTTTCTTTTTTTTTCCTCGAAATTCCTGAATGCCAGATAGCTGGTTTAAAACCAAAAAATTCATAAAATTTTTTTTCAAACTGATTGGTTAATCCAATTTCTGGTAACAATATTAAGCCTTGATTATTATTTGATAAAATTTCTTTTAATGCATAAAAATAAACAATAGTTTTTCCAGACCCTGTTGTTCCCTGTAACACATGAACTCTAAATCTATCATTTAATTTATTCATTTCTTTGAGTGATTTATGTTGTTCATTATTTAATTCAAAATTTAATGGATTTTGTAACTTTTTAAATTCTTCAAGTTTTTTAAGGTCTCCTTTTTCTATAGCGTTGCTGCTCAATAATAGTAATTTTAATGACATCCCTTTTGGAATTAAATTATAGTCAGAAAAACTATTCAAAAACTGAATAAAATTTTTATTTAATTTTGGTAAATTTAATTTTTTAATAATCTTTTTTACTTTAAAATTTTTGTTACTCTTTTTTTCAAATTCATTCCAAACAATACCTGTCATTTTTGACTTACCAAATGGAACCTCTACATAATCTCCAATATCTAATTTAATATCACTTTCATAAGTAAATGGATGATTGAAAATATTAGGTAAAAGAATTGGAAATTTCATTCTTATGATAATAAGTCTATATTTTTACTACTGAAACCTCTGAATCAAGTTTATTCCTCCATACCACAATTGATAAACATTTATCTTCTTGCGTTGTTAATGAGTGAGGTTGAAAACTTTTGTGAAATCTAGCTTGATTTGGTCCCAAAATTTCTGATTTATCTCCATAACTCTCAAATTTCGCCTTACCACTTAATACAAAATATATTTCTTCCGCTTCATGATGGTGCCACGTATAAAATGTGTTTTTATCAAAAAATATAAAATAAACACTTATTTCATTTGATATAAAAATACCTTCGGGACCAATAAACTCAAAATAACAAAAGTTTTCCAAAAATTTTTTTCCTACATCTTTTTTACTGTAATTTTGCTTCCAATTAATTTTTGGAGAAAGTTCTCTAATCAAATTATGAATATTGCTATTTTTTTTAGTATCTATTTTCCAATTATAAAATTTTTTTGCAGATTTAATGTAATTACTTTTTATATTATTGAAATTTAAAGCCTGAGGTAATTCAACAAAATTTGATAGTATTGAATTTTTTTCCCATAAAAGATCTAATTCATTATATATTTTATTGAATAAATCACTATTCATAGCAATTCAAAAAAATATCCTAATAATAGCTAAATTAAAAGTTAATGATTTATATATTTTTAATTAAGAGTGTATTGCTCTTTTGTCTACAGACAACGCAGCTTCTTTCACAGCTTCTGAAAAAGTTGGATGTGCATGACAAGTTCTGGCTATATCTTCAGAGCTAGCACCAAATTCCATTGCTATACCTATTTCTGCAATTAACTCACCAGCGTGTGGTCCAATTATATGAGCACCCAAAACTCTATCTGATTTTTCATCAGCTAAAATTTTTACAAAACCTTCTGCATCGTCAATGGCTTTTGCTCTAGAGTTCGCCATAAATGAAAACTTACCTATTTTATAACCAATATTATTTTCTTTTAATTGCTCTTCTGTTTTTCCAATAGAAGCGACTTCTGGTGTCGTATAAACTACTCCTGGAATTGTATCATAGTTAACATGGCCGGATTGACCTGCAATAATCTCTGCAACAGCTATACCTTCGTCTTCAGCTTTGTGAGCTAACATTGGTCCTTGTATTACGTCACCTATAGCATAAATATTGTTCATATTTGTTCGAAAGTTTTTATCAGTTTTTACTCTGTTTCTTTCATCAAGTTCTACACCTGTAACATCTAAGTTTAATCCATTAGTGTTTGCTTTTCTGCCCACAGAAATTAGAACAACATCACAATCAAAATCTTTTTTATTACCATCTTTATCTGTAGTAGAAACAACAGCGCCGCTATTATTTTTATTAATTTTTTCTACTTTATGTTGCATATGAAAAGTAATTCCTTGTTTCTTTAATATTTTCATAAATTCTTTTGAAATTTCATTATCCATCCCGGGCGTAATGTGATCTAAAAATTCTACAACATGAACTTCTGATCCAAGTCTTGACCAGACTGATCCCATCTCTAAACCAATATAACCACCACCGACTACAACCATTTTTTTTGGAACTTTATTTAATTTTAATGCACCTGTAGATGAAACAATTATACCCTCATCAAATTCTATTCCTGGAAGCGATACAGGCACAGAACCTGTAGCTATGACAGTTTTTTCAGCCTCAATTAAAGTTTCATCTCCTTTTTCGTCTTTAATTAAAATTTCATTTTGTGACTTAAAACTTCCATGACCTTTAAAGTAAGAAACTTTATTTTTTTTTAATAAGAACTCTACGCCTTTTGTAAGAACAGTTACTGCTTTATCCTTACTCTTCATCATTTTCTCTAAATTCAATTTAACTTCACCAACTTCTATACCTTTGTTTGATAAAGATTTAACTTTATGAAATTCTTCAGATAAATTTAATAAACTCTTTGAAGGAATGCATCCAACGTTAAGACATGTTCCGCCTAAAGATCCTCTAGATTCTATACATGCAGTTTTTAAACCTAATTGAGCCAATCTAATTGCACAAACATATCCACCAGGACCACCACCTATAACAACTGCTTGAAATTTTTCTGCCATTTAAATATCTAAAAATAACCTTCTTGGATCTTCTAAGTTCTCTTTTACCATTTTTAAAAAAGAGACTGATTCTTTTCCATCAATAATTCTGTGATCATAAGATAATGCTAGATACATAATTGGTCTTATTTTAATTTCTCCATCAACAACTACAGGTCTTTCTACAATATTGTGCATTCCTAGAACTCCAGATTGAGGCAAATTTAATATTGGTGTTGATAACATTGATCCATATACACCTCCATTACTGATTGTAAATGTACCGCCTTGTAAATCCTCAATCGTTAATTTTCCATCTCTAGCTTTTTCAGAAATTACTTTAATATTTTTCTCGATATCTGCAAAAGATAGTTCGTCTGCATTTCTTAAAACTGGCACTACAAGTCCTTTGTCTGTTCCAACAGCAAAACTAATATTGTAATAGTTCTTGTAAATGATTTCTTCTCCATCAATTTCTGCATTTACTGCTGGGAATGTTTTTAAAGCTGCAACACAAGCTTTTACAAAAAATGACATAAATCCTAATTTAATTCCATATCTGCTTTGAAAATCTTCTTGATTCTCTTTTCTCATTTCCATTATGCCTGTCATATCAACTTCATTAAATGTAGTTAACAATGCTGCATTTTCTTGAGCCTGCTTTAATCTCTTCGCTATAGTTAATCTTAGTCTGCTCATTTTGATTCTTTCTTCTTCACCAAATTGAGCTTTTCTTTCAGAAGGTGGCGGGTTTGCACCCATCAAGCTAATAAGGTCTCCTTTTAAAACTCTTCCATCTTTTCCAGAGCCTCTAACTCTACTTAGATCAATATTTTTTTCTTCAACCATTTTTCTCACTGCTGGAGATAAAACTTGGTTAGAATTATTTAAATTTGTTGGAGATTTTGGTTCTTTAACTTCTTTTGTTAATCTTAAAGGAGCATCTTCTTCTTTTTGTTTTTCTACCTTAACTTCTTTTTTCTTTGGTGTTTCTAAATTTACAACATTATTTTCTTTTTTAACTTCTGGTTCTTTTTTTACTTGGGGTTGTTTTGGAGATGGAGCAGATCCATTTTGACTAATAGACCCTAATAGAGCCCCAACCTCAACTGTTGATCCATCTTTTGAAACTATTTCACTTAAAACACCATCTATTGGTGAAGGCACTTCTAAATTTACTTTATCAGTTTCTAATTCTACGATAGGTTCGTCTGCTTCAACATGATCACCCTCTTTTTTTAACCATTTAGCAACAGTGGCTTCAGTAATACTTTCGCCTAAAACAGGAACGACAATTTTTTCACTCATTTAATTTTATTCAAATACTTTTTTAATAATTTCTTGTTGTTGTGCAATATGCCTTTTTGCATATCCAGTTGCAGGAGATGCATCTGGGCTTCTTCCAATATAAGAAATTTGGTTATTATTAGCCTTAATGTTGTCTAATGTCCATTGAATATAATCTCTAACTGAAAACCATGCACCCATATTTTTTGGTTCCTCTTGACACCAGTAAAATTTAGCAGAATTTGCATATGGCTTTAATTCATTTACCAATGTTTTTGCTGGGAAAGGATATAATTGTTCAATTCTGTAAATTACAACATCGTTTACTTTTAATTTTTCTCTCGCCTCTAAAAGATCAAAATAAACTTTTCCTGAACACATTATAACTTTACGCATTTTTGAAGCTTCTTTTAGTTTTATGAATCCAGTAGTTTCAGGATCTATTGCATGATCCCATAAAACTCTGTGAAAGGAATTTTTTCTAGTAAAGTCTACTAAATTCGATACACAATATTTATTTCTTAATAAAGATTTTGGCGTCATTATTATGAGCGGTTTTCTGAAATCTCTATTTATTTGTCTTCTTAATGCATGAAAATAATTTGCTGGTGTTGTGCAATTTAAAACTTGCATATTATCATTTGAACAAAGTTGTAAGTACCTTTCTAATCTTGCAGAAGAATGTTCGGGTCCTTGACCTTCATAACCGTGAGGTAATAACATTACAATACCTGATGCTCGAGACCATTTTCTCTCTCCTGACGCAATAAATTGATCAACGATTACTTGTGCTCCATTTGCAAAATCTCCAAATTGAGCCTCCCATAAAGTTAATGTATTTGGTTCTACTAATGAGTATCCATATTCAAAGCCCAAAACTGCCAATTCAGATAAAAAACTATCTACAACTTCATATTGTTTCTGATCTTTTGAAATATTATTTAGAGGTATATATCTTGAATTATCAACTTGATTTCTAAGTACAGAATGTCTTTGACTAAATGTTCCTCTTCCAGAATCTTGACCAACTAATCTGACTGGAAAACCTTCTTGCAGTAGAGAGCCAAATGCAAGGGACTCTGCGGTTGCCCAATCAATACCTATCCCTTCATCAATTGATTTTTTTCTTAGTTCAAAAATTTTTGAAATAGTTTTATGAGGATTTACTTCACTTGGTATAACATTAATTCTATCTGAGATAGCTTTTAATTGTTCGATATGTACACCACTTATTCCACGTTTGTCTTTTCCTGGCGCAGGTTTGTATCTAGACCAGGTACCTTCAAACCAAGTTATTTTTGGATTGTAGTCTTTTGCACTTTTAAACTGATCGTCTAATAAATTTTTAAATGTATCAATTTTTTCTTTTAATTCTTGTTCTGAATACATTCCTTCACTAATTAACTGATCTCCATAAACTTTTACACTTGATGGATGAGATCTAATTTTTTTATACATTAAAGGCTGTGTAAAAGATGGTTCATCTCCTTCGTTATGACCAAATCTTCTATAACACCAAAGATCAATAACAACATCTCGATTAAATTTTAATCTAAACTCTGTTGCAATTCGTGTTGCATAAACTACTGCCTCAGGATTATCTCCATTAACATGCAGTATTGGTGCCTCCACCATTTTGGCCACATCAGATGAATATGGTGATGAACGTGCAAACCTTGGGCTTGTAGTAAATCCAATTTGATTATTTACTATAATGTGTATTGTGCCCCCAGTGTTATGACCTGGAAGTCCTGACATCGCAAAGCACTCTGCCACAATTCCTTGACCAGCAAAAGCTGCATCCCCATGAAGTAATATTGGAATTACTTTATTTCTTTTTTTATCACCATGAAAAAATTGTTTTGCTCTAGTTTGTCCTAAAACAACTGGATTTACTGCCTCTAAGTGTGAAGGATTATCAGTCAAACTTACGTGAACTGAATTACCATCAAACTCTCTATCAGATGATGCACCTAAATGATATTTAACATCACCTGCTGACTCTTTAGATGATAAAATATCACCGGCAAATTCATTAAAAATTCTTTTATAAGATTTTTGAAGCACATTTGCCAAAACATTAAGTCTACCTCTATGAGGCATTCCAATTTTAACTTCTTTTACTCCTGATTGACCACCAATTTTAATTATTTGTTCTAGAGCTGGAATTAAACTTTCTGCTCCATCTAATCCAAATCTTTTTGTTCCAACATATTTTTTTGCTAAAAATTTTTCAAACCCTTCGGCTTGGATTAATTTATTTAGAATTGCTTCTTTACCATTTTTTGTAAAGCTTATTGGGTTTTTTTCACCCTCAATTCTTTTTCTTAACCAGATACGTTCCTCTGGATTGGAAATATGCATGTACTCATACCCTATCGGTCCACAATAAGTTTTATTAACAAATTGAAGTATTTCAGAAATATTTGAATTTTTTTTATTTGTAACACCATTTAAAAAGATGTTTCTTTTATAATCACTCTTTTTAAATCCATAAAATTCTGGATGTAATTCTTCCAAATATTCTGTTTGCTTTAATCCTAAGGGATCAAGTTTTGCTAATAAATGACCTCTTAATCTATAAGCTCTAATTAATTCAACAGCTTTAATTGAATCAATATTACTTTGTGTTTGATTTTCCGATGTAGAAGTTTTTTCTTCAGTTTGCTCATTTTTTTTTATTTGGGTATCTTGAAAATCAATTTGAATTTCTTTTCGAATAGGTGACCAAGTAGGTCCTTTAAGTTCATTTGCAACAATATTGAGTTCTTCACCTAAATCATCAAAATAGTTTTTCCAACTATCAGGTAGCTCAGGGTCATTATTTATGAATCTTAAATACATCTGCTCAATGAAAGCACTATTAGTTTTTGTTAAAAAGGATGTTTTTTCAAATTCAAGATTTTTTGTAAGTGACATTTTTTAAATTAGTATAATCCTGTTAAACTAATTTTCAATTAGACAATTTATTAAACAGTGTTTCTCCAATTTTAGATGGGGAGTTAGACATTGTAATTCCACATTCTTCCATCTTTTTAATTTTATCTTCAGCGCCACCTTTGCCACCAGAAATAATTGCACCTGCATGTCCCATTCTTCTACCAGGAGGAGCTGTTATTCCAGCTATAAATCCAACTATAGGTTTCTTAATTTTATGGTTTTTGATGAATTCTGCAGCTTCCTCTTCTGCTGTCCCACCAATCTCACCAATCATTAAAATCGATTGCGTCTCTGGGTCATTTAAAAATAAATCCAAACAGTCTATAAAGTTTGTTCCATTAATTGGGTCACCACCAATACCAATACATGTTGACTGACCTAATCCATTAACTGTCGTTTGTGCAACTGCTTCATAAGTTAAAGTACCTGATCTTGATACAATACCAACAGATCCTTTTTTATGAATATTACCTGGCATTATTCCAATTTTACATTCATCAGGGGTAATAATTCCTGGGCAGTTAGGACCTATCAGTCTACTTTTTGATTTATCTAAAATTTGTCTTACCTTTAGCATATCTTGAATTGGTATACCTTCCGTAATACAAACTATTAATTCAACTTCAGCTTCTATTGCCTCAATAATCGCTGCAGCAGCAAATTTTGCTGGAACATATATCATCGTAGCATCAGCACCTACAGAGCTTTTTGCTTCTGCAACAGAATTAAATACTGGTCTATCTAAATGTTTTTGTCCCCCTTTTTTGGGAGTAACTCCACCAACTAAATTAGTTCCATATTTAATTGCTTGCTCAGAGTGGAAAGTGCCATGTGAGCCTGTAAAACCTTGACAAATTACTTTTGTATTTTTGTTTACTAAAACTGACATTACCTAATTGCCTCTACAATTTTTTTTGCAGCATCATCAAGATCGTTTGCAGAAATAATTTTTAAGCCAGAGCTATCAAGTATTTCTTTACCTTCTTTGAAATTGGTTCCTGCTAATCTTACAACTAATGGAACAGAGATGTTTATTTCTTTTGCTGCATCTACGACTCCTTGAGCAAGAACATCACATCTCATTATTCCACCAAAAATATTTATCAAAATACCTTTAACATTTTTATCAGATAAGATTATTTTAAATGCTGCTGCCACTTTTTCTTTTGAAGCTCCACCACCCACATCTAAAAAATTTGCAGGTTCCTTACCATATAATTTAATTATATCCATTGTAGCCATCGCTAAGCCTGCGCCATTAACCATACATCCAATACTTCCATCTAATTTTATATAAGCTAGTTCGTGTTTACTTGCCTCTATTTCAGTAGGATCTTCTTCATTTAAATCTCTTAGTTCTAAAATCTCAGGATGTCTAAATAAAGCATTATCGTCAAAATTTACCTTTGCATCTAAACAAATAATTTTATTGTCTTTTGTTAAGATGAGAGGATTTATTTCAACCATGTTTGCATCTGTGTTAACAAACATTTTGTAGATAGCTTTTATTAAACTTATTCCTTGATTTTGTGCACTATCTTTTAAATTAAAGATTTTTATAATTTCTTCACAATCTTTATCTGAAATATCATCGTTAAAATCGACTTTTGTTGTAATTATTTTTTCAGGAGTTTTGCTTGCTACTTCTTCAATATCCATTCCACCTTGATCACTTGAAATAAAAGCAATTTTGGAACTTGCTCTATCTACTAAGCATGAAAGATAAAATTCTTTATCTATTTCAGAAGATTCTTCTATATATAATCTTTTTACTTCTCTTCCTTCTGGACCAGTTTGATGTGTAACCAATGTTTTTCCAAATAATTCATTGGCAGCTTTTTCAAGCTCTTGTAGGTTATCTAATATTTTAACACCGCCTGCTTTACCTCTACCACCAGCATGAATTTGTGCTTTTAATACGTATTTTTTTGTTTCAAGATTTTTTGCTTTCTCTACAGCTTCATTAACACTTAAACCAAAAACACCTTTTGGAACTGGTGCTCCATATTTTTCCAAGATTTGTTTTGCTTGATGCTCGTGAATATTCATTATTTCGCTAGATCACCATCAATTGCTGAAGCAGCTTCCCATAATTTTTTCACAGCATCTACAGAATGCATAAATTCTTTTTTTTCTTTTTCGTCTAAATCAATTTCTTCTATTTTTTCTACCCCATTTTTTCCAATAATAACTGGTACACCTGCATAAACATTACTCACTCCGTATTCACCATTCAGATGTACTGCGCACGGCAAAAGTTTCTTTTGATCGTTCAAATAGGCTTCGGCCATCTGAACTCCAGATGCAGCAGGAGCATAAAAAGCAGATCCTTTTTCTAAAAATTTCACTATTTCAGCGCCACCATCTCTAGTTCTTTGATTAATACTTTCAACTCTCTCTTCAGAAATTTTTCCTTCTTTGACTAAATCCAATAATGGTTTTCCTGAAATTTTTGTAAATCTAGGAAGAGGCACCATTGTGTCTCCATGGCCACCCATTACCATTGCTTCTATCTCTCTTACTGGAACATTAAATTCTAATGAAAGAAATAATTTAAATCTTGAGCTATCTAAAATTCCAGCCATACCAACTACTTTATTTGCTGGAAGACCTGAAAATTTTTGAAATGCCATTACCATCACGTCTAATGGATTTGTAATACAAATAACAAATGCATTTGGAGCATTATTCTTAACTCCCTCAGCTACTTGTTTTATTATTTTTAAATTAATTCCTAATAAATCATCTCTGCTCATTCCTGGTTTTCTTGGAACACCAGCAGTTATAATTACTACATCAGAGTCTTTAATATCTTTATAGTCATCTGTTCCTGACAATTTCACATTGAAACCGTCTACAGCTGATGATTGTGCAATGTCTAGAGCTTTGCCTTTGGCTATACCACTTGCAACATCAAATAAAACAACTTCATCAACTAATTCTTTTATTCCAATTAAGTGTGCTAGAGTTCCACCAATTTGTCCTGCTCCTATTAAAGATATTTTTTTCATTATTTCTACTTCCTTTTATTTCATTGTTGGCATTATAAATTCTGCATTTGACCTAATTCCTGATGGCCATCTTGATGTGACTGTCTTTAATTTTGTATAAAATTTTACACCTTCCATTCCATGCATCGCACTATCACCGAATAAAGATCTTTTCCATCCACCAAAACTATGAAATGCCATTGGTACAGGAATTGGAACATTGATACCAACCATTCCTACTTGAATCTTACTTGCAAATGTTCTTCCTGCATCTCCATCTCTTGTGTAAATACTAACGCCATTTCCATATTCATGATCATTTATCAATTGAGTTGCTTCCTCAAAAGTTTTAACTCTCACCACTGATAATACTGGACCAAATATTTCCTCTTTATAAATTCTCATATTTTTATCAACGTGATCAAATAAACAACCACCTATAAAGAACCCATTTTCATAGCCTTGAAGTTTTAAATCTCTACCATCTACAACAAGTTTTGCACCTTCTTCAACTCCAAGATCAACATAACTTTTTACTTTTGCTAAATGTTCTTTTGTAACTAAAGGTCCCATTTCAGATGTTTTATCCATTCCAGGACCAACTTTTAAAGCTTCTGCTTTTTTTGAAAGTCTTGATACAAGTTCATCTCCAATATCTCCAACTGCTACAGCAACAGATTGGGCCATACATCTTTCACCAGCTGAACCATATGCAGCTCCCATTAATCCATTAACAGCTCCATCAAGATCACAATCTGGCATCACTACTAAATGATTTTTTGCACCTCCAAGTGCTTGAACTCTTTTTTCATTTTTAGCAGAATTTTCATAGATATATTTTGCAATTGGCGTAGATCCAACAAAACTCACAGCCTTAATATCTGGGTTAGTTAAAATTGCATCTACAGACTCTTTATCACCATGTACAACATTTAAAACTCCATCAGGCAATCCAGCTTCTTTAAATAATTCTGCTAACCTTATTGAACAAGATGGATCTTTTTCTGATGGTTTTAATATAAAGGTATTTCCACATGCTATAGCTATTGGAAACATCCACATTGGGACCATTGCTGGAAAATTAAAGGGAGTGATACCAGCAACTACGCCAAGAGGTTGGCGCATTGAGTAACTGTCTACATTAGTTCCAACATTTTCTGAAAATTCACCCTTGAGTAAATGAGGTATTCCACATGCAAATTCAACTACCTCTAATCCTCTTGTTAGAGATCCCTTTGCATCCTCATAAACTTTTCCATGTTCAGCAACAATTAGTTCAGCAAGTTCATCTGAATTTTTTTCAATTAATTCTTTAAATTTAAAAATTATTCTTGCTCTTTGAAGTGCTGGTTTTAATGACCAAGATTCAAATGCTTTTTGAGCAATATTAACTGCATCATCTAGATCTGCTTTTGATGCTAATACTACTTCTTTTTCTTGTTCACCAGTTGCAGGATTAAAAACTTTCCCTTTTCTATCTGATTTACCAGAGGTCAGCTTACCGCCAACGAAATGTTCAATAATTTTCATGAATACGATCTTTTAGAGCAAAAAACTTTATTAGTCTATTACTTATATGTTAGCCGTAGCTAGCATTTTCTTAATTTCAGCAATAGCCTTAGCTGGATTTAAACCTTTTGGACAAGCGTTGGTACAGTTTAATATTGTGTGGCATCTATATAATTTTAATTCATCTGCAACTTTTTTAAGTCTTTTCTCTCTTTCTTCATCTCTACTATCAACTATCCACCTGTATGCCTGAAGTAATACTGCGGGTCCTAAGTATTTATCTCCATTCCACCAATAACTAGGGCATGAGGTAGAACAACATGCACACATAATACATTCATAAGCACCATCGAGTTTTTCTCTATCTTTTTGAGATTGAAAAATTTCTTTTGTCTCAGATTTTGAATTAGATTGTAACCACGGTTCTATAGACTGATATTGTTTATAAAGATCATCTAAATCACCAATTAAGTCTCTCTTAACTTTAAGGTGTGGCAAAGGATAAATATCAATATCACCATCAATTTCTGCATGAGGTGTTGTGCATGCTAAACCATTTTTTCCACCCATATTCATTGCACAAGAACCACAAACGCCATGAGCACATGATCTTCTGTAAGCCAATGTTGGATCAATTTCATTTTTAATCTTATTTAAAACATCTAAAACCTTTGAAGGACAGTTATCCATATCGACCTCATAAGTGTCTACTCTAGGATTCTCTCCAGTTGAGGGATCCCATCTATAAACATTTACTTTCCTTAGATTTTTAGAACCGGTTTTATCTTTAAAATATTTACCTTTTTTTACCTTTGAGTTTTCTGGTAAATTAATCTGGACCATTAATATACTCTTTCCTGTGGTGGAAAATATTGTACTTCATTTGTTAAAGTTGTTTTATGAACTGGTCTATATGTAATTTTTGTATCTTTACCATCACACCAAATCAGTGTGTGCTGCATAAATTTTTCGTCATCTCTTTTAGGGTAATCTTCTCTTGCATGAGCACCTCTGCTCTCTTTTCTATTATAGGCTGAGTCAACTGTTGTGACCGCTTGTCTAATTAAATTATCAAACTCAAGTGTTTCAACTAAATCTGTATTAAATACTAATGATTTATCTTTTACTGAGATGGATCCCAAGCCATCATAAGTTTTTCTTATTTCATCAACACCCTCTTTTAAATTCTTTTCAGTTCTAAATACTGCACATTTAGACTGCATTGTTTTTTGCATTGCCAATCTTAGTTCTGCAGTACCTGTATCTCCATCTGCATTTCTTAATTTATCAAATCTATCCAAACACTTTTGTGTTTCTGACTCTGGAATTTCTTCATGAGGTGCGCCTGGCTTAACTATTTCAGCTGCTCTCTTTGCTGCTGCTCTTCCAAAAACAACCAAATCAATTAAAGAGTTTGACCCTAATCTGTTAGCACCGTGAACTGAAACACATGCCGCTTCACCAATTGCCATCAAACCTGGAACTGTTTTCTCTGAGCCATTAACAGTTAGTACTTCGCCCTTATAGTTTGTTGGTATTCCACCCATATTATAATGAACTGTTGGTACCACTGGGATTGGTTCCTTAGTTACATCAACATCTGCAAATAGTCTTGCAGCATCAGTAATTCCTGGCAGTCTACTTTCTATAATATCTTTATCTAAATGACTTAAATTTAAGTGAACATGATCTTGATCTTTACCAACACCTCTTCCCTCGTTAATTTCGATAGACATCGATCTACTTACAACATCTCTTGAAGCAAGATCTTTTGCTTTAGGAGCATATCGCTCCATAAATCTTTCACCTTTAGAATTTGTAAGGTAACCTCCTTCACCTCTTGCACCTTCTGTTATTAACGTTCCATGCCCATAAATACCTGTTGGATGAAATTGTACAAACTCCATATCTTGAAGTGGTAGACCTGCTCTTAACACCATTGCATTTCCATCTCCTGTACATGTGTGAGCTGATGTTGCAGAATAATAAACTTTTCCATATCCACCTGTTGCAATAATTACTGTATGAGCTCTAAATCTATGAATAGTTCCGTCATTTAAGTTCCATGCAATAAGTCCTTTGCATTGTCCATCTTTCATCAATAGGTCTAATGCAAAATATTCAATAAAAAATTCAGTTTTATGTTTAAGTGCTTGTCCATATAGTGTGTGCAAAATTGCGTGTCCTGTTCTATCAGCAGCCGCACATGTTCTTTGAACAATTCCATTACCATAATTTTTTGTCATTCCACCAAATGGTCTTTGATAGATTTTGCCGTCCTCTGTTCTACTAAATGGCACTCCATACTTTTCTAACTCAATCACAGCTTTTGGAGCCTCCTTACATAAGTATTCAATACTATCTTGATCACCTAACCAATCAGCGCCTTTTACAGTATCATACATATGCCATCTCCAGTCATCTTCACCCATATTTCCTAGTGCAGCAGAAATACCCCCTTGCGCTGCTGAAGTATGACTTCTTGTTGGAAACACTTTTGAAATACATGCAGTTTTAAGGCCTGCCTCGCTTAGGCCTACTGCAGCTCTTAGGCCTGAACCTCCAGCTCCTAAAACAACTACATCATATTGATGATCTTTAATTTCGTATGAACTCATATGTTATTTATTAATATAATTGTAATTAAAGGAATTACCACAGCTGACAAATATAAAAGCTTGTTTGCGACATTTTTTATTTTTTCATCTCCAATATAGTCTTCAAAAACCTCACTAATACTTATAGCTGAGAAGAAAAAAGCTATAATTATGAAAATACTAAAAATAAAACCTGAAATTCCTTTTGAAAAAAAATTAACTAATTCAAAATAACCTTGATTATAAATTGCTACAAAATTTAAAATAAACCAAATCATTAATGGAACTAAAAGTGCTCCACTGATTTTTAAAAATAACCATCTTTTTGTAGCACTAATCATTAAAAAAAATTCTTTCCAATTAAATAAAATAAAATTGTTAAAATTACTGAACCAACAATCACCACAAGACCTGTGATTTTCGTAGTTTTAAGCTCAAAACCATAACCTAAATCCATAACAAGATGTCTTATCTCACTTAATATTTGAAAACTGAATGACCAAGTAATTCCTAAGATAATAAATTTTCCAAAAAAAGAATTAAAAAATATTTCAATAATTTTGAAACTTTCTTCACCTAACATTAAAACACATGCTAAAAAACAAATTAATGTTATTGCTATGATATTTATGATGCCAGTTATTCTATGTGAAATAGAAACCAATGAAGATATATGCCATCTATAAATTTGAATATGGGGAGATAGAGGTCTTTTATTTTCCATAAAAATTATTTTTAATTAATGTCTCAGCAATTTCCACTGCATTTAAGGCCGCTCCTCTTAATAAATTGTCTGACACAACCCACATATTTAAGCAATTCTTTTTTGTTTTATCTTCACGAATTCTAGAAATAAAAGTTTCGTCTTTTCCTGCTGCTTCAAGAGGTGTTGAATATCCTCCATCTTTTCTTTCATCTATAACTTTGCAACCTTCCATATTTTCTAAACATTCTTTAATTTGATCAATAGTAAAATCTTTTTCCAATTCTAAATTTACTGCTTCAGAATGTGAAACTAATACTGGCACTCTCACACATGTTGCAGATAATTCAATATTAGGATCTAATATTTTTTTAGTTTCATTAGTCATCTTTAGTTCTTCTTTTGTGTAGCCATCATCAGAAAATACATCAATATGAGGAATAAGATTAAATGAAATTTGTTTTGTGAAATTTTTAGAATTAATTTCTTTATTTTCTAAAGATAGTTTTGTTTGTTCAATTAATTCATCCATCGGTCCTTTGCCACCGCCAGATACAGATTGGTAAGTTGCAACAACTATTCTTTTTATCTTAAATAAGTCATGAATTGGTTTTAAAGGTAAAACCAATTGTGCTGTAGAGCAATTTGGATTAGCTATAATATTTTTTTTTATATTTTTTAAATCATCTGCATTTACTTGGGGCACTATTAAAGGAACGTCTGGATCCATTCTAAAATAGCTTGAGTTATCAATTACAAAACTATGTTCAGCAGCTTTTGGTGCATAAGTTTCTGAGATTTTACCACCGGCAGCAAAAAAAGTTATTTTAGCTTTTGAGAAATCAAAAGTTTCTAAATTTTCAACAACTATATCTTTACCTTTGAAGTTAATTTTTGAACCAGCACTTCTAGGAGAAGCAACTAAATAGATTTCTGAAAAAGGTAAGTTTTTTCTCTCAAGCACCTCAAGTACTTTTCTTCCAACATTACCCGTAGCTCCTACAATTGCAATATTCATAATAATTGAGGTTTATACTAGATGAATGGCAAATCACAAACTTTTCCAGAAACTTTTTTACCATCAATATTAAGGTAAACAGTTTGTGATGCCTTGCAAAAGGGTTCGCTAATCATAGCTATACCTATTACTTTTTTGAAATAAGGTGAAAAACATGCAGACCTTAAATCTCCAATTTTTTTTTCTTTCTCATAAATATCAAGTGATTTAGTTATTGAAAGTTTTTCTAAATCTAAGATTACACCCATTAATTTTCTTTCAATTCCTTTTGATTTAATATCCTTTAATTTTTCTTTTCCTAAGAACTCAATATTGTTATCTAGATTTACGTACTTTTCAAAACCACACTCATAAGGGTTGTCATTGTTATCAAAGTCATTTCCATAGGATAATAATCCACTTTCAATTCTTTCAATTAAATTTGGACAACCAGCTTTTACATTTAAATCTTTTCCCTGCTCAAATAGTTTGTCATACAGTTGAACTCCAGAAGAAGTGTTTTCTACATATATTTCAAAACCACCTTGTTTTGACCAGCCTGATCTTGCTATTAAATGTTTCGTTCCTTGAAAATCATAAAAATCAAATCCAAAAAATTTTAAATCTAAAATTTTCTTCCCAAAAATCTTTTCCATTAAAGCAAAAGATTTTGGACCTTGTACTGCAATAATATCTACATTGGGTTCAAAAATGTTGACATCAAATTTATGTCCATGAGCAAGACCTTTTGCAAAAAATATTACATCGGAGTCTGCTATTGATATCCAAAACCTATTTTCATCAAGTTTTAGTATTACGGGATCATTAACCATTTTCCCATTTTCATCGATTATAGGACAATAATAACAACGACCAATTTTAGATTTAGACAAATCTCTACAAGTCATTAGCTGAACTAGTTTTGCTGCATCTTTTCCAACTATTTCAACTTGTCTTTCAGCTGCAACATCCCAAACTTGAACATCTTTTTTTAAATGATCACATGATTCTTCCAATGAACCAAAAGCTGCAGGTAATAGCATATGATTATAAACTGTATAAGCTGTAACTCCTTGTTTTTCTATTCTAGAAGTATAAGGAGTGCTTCTAAGTCTTCTTGATTTTGCAATTAGGTAATTTTTCATTAATTTAAAAATTCTAGGATCTTGTCTCTCATTTCAAAGGCTTTTTCAATCATAATCATATGACCACAATTTTCTATGACATGTGTAGAGCTATTTTTAATATGGTCAGCAAACTTATGTCCATTTTCTAGATTTACCATTTTATCTAATTTACCAAAAATCAACAAAGTTGGGTTTTGAATTTTTTTTGCAGCATTCAATCCATTTGAATAATTATTGCAGGCATTTAAATCTACAGCCAATATTTCACTTATATCTCTTGGAGATTGAATTATTCTTTCTACTGGGTTTCCACCAATAAATTTTTTTGAGCCTTCATATCCCCATTTCATCATTAACTTAACAGCATCAGAGTCTCCACTTTCTGCAAGATTGATTAAGTCAGGATGAACAGGCATTTTGTAAGAACCACCAACAAAAATAATTTTATTTAATCTCTCAGAATATTTTGAAGCATATTCTAAAATATCTAGGCATCCTTGAGAGTGTCCAATAAGATTAATTTTTTCTAATTTCAATGTTGAAAAAAAAGTTTCTAACCATTCAGCAATTTCTTCTATTGTTTTTAAGCATGGCCCTTCAGAATTTCCGTGACCAGGAAGATCAATTGATAAAACATTAAAATTTTTATTTGAAAAAAATTGTTCAGATAATGACCAGACTATATGTGATAAGCCACTTCCATGTAAAAAAACAATTGTTTCTTTGCTAGGATCTATTCCTTGACCTGCATCTGATACATGTATTTTTTTATTTTCTATTTCAAAAATCAAGAATTAACCTAAAATTTTTTTCTCAGTTCAAATTTCTGAATTTTTCCAGTCGATGTTTTTGGCAATTCACAAAATTCTATGTATTTAGGAATTTTAAATCCAGCTAATGTTTCTCTACAAAAATCCATTAATTCTTTATCAGTTACATCTTTATCTTTAACTTTTTCTATAAAGGCAGCTGGAACTTCGCCCCACTTTTCATCAGGCTTTGCAACAACTGCTGCAATTGATACTGCCGGATGCTTAGATAAAGTATTTTCAATTTCAATTGATGATATGTTTTCACCTCCTGAAATTATTATATCCTTAGATCTGTCTTGAATTTTTATATATCCATCAGGATGAGCTACAGCCAAATCTCCAGAGTGAAACCAGCCTCCATTCATTGCTTTATCAGTGGCTGCTTTATCTTTGAAATATCCCTTCATCACAACATTTCCTCTAATCATAATTTCACCCATAGTTTTTCCATCTTGTGGCACTGGTTCCATATTTTCTGGATTCATCACTTTAATATCTTCTGTATTTGGGTATCTAACACCTTGTCTTGCTTTAATTTCATTTTTTTTATCTTCGTCTAGTGAATTCCACTCATCATTCCAGGCACATTGTGAAACATGACCATATGTTTCTGTAAGACCATAAACATGCATCACCTCAAAACCCAATGCCTCCATTTTCTTAAATATTATACTTGGAGGTGGAGCTCCAGCTGTAAGTACATAAACTTTGTGTTCTAATTTTTTTCGATCTTTTTCTGATGCACCTGTTATCATGTTTAACACTATTGGTGCTCCTCCAAAATGAGTAACCTTATGTTTTATAATCAATTCAAAGATTTTTTTTACATCTATGTTTCTCAGACAAACTGTTTTTCCATTTAGCATTGGAATCGTCCACGGATATCCCCAACCATTACAATGAAACATTGGAACTATTGTTAAAAAACTTAGTCTGTTTGGCATATTCCAAGCAACAGCACTTCCTGTTGACATTAAATATGATCCTCTATGATGATATACTACACCTTTTGGATTTCCGGTCGTACCTGAAGTGTAATTTAAAGAAATAGCTTGCCATTCATCTTTTGGTCTTTTCCAAATGTAATTGTCATCCCCTGTATTTAAAAAATCCTCATATTCATGTTCCCCAATTTTCTTTAATAAACTTTGATCTGCAAAATCATCTTGGATATCAATTATTATCGGCTTATTTTTTAATTGTTCCATTACTTTTGAAATTACAGAATGAAATTGCCTATCTACAATAAATACTTTTGCTTCACTGTGCTCAAGTATATATTGTACAGTCTTAGCATCTAATCTAACGTTTATTGTATTTAATATTGCACCCGTCATTGGAACAGAGTAATGAGCTTCAAAAATTTCAGGGGTATTCATAGCCATTACGGAAACGGTATCTCCTAATCCAATACCTATTTTTTCTAGAGCACTCGCAAATTTAGTGCACCTTCTATAAAGATCACTCCAAGTATAACTTCTGTTTTCGTAAACCAAGGCTTCATAATTTGGGTAAATATCTTTTGCTCTTTCTAAAAAAGTCAGAGGAGTTAAGGGAACAAAATTTGCATCATTTTTATTTAAATTTTGTTCGTAATTGTTCATATTAATTAAAGTTGAATTTCATTATATAATCACTTCCAGTCTTGACGCTTTTAAAGTGACTTTCGGCTCTTGGTAAAACTCTATTAAAATAAAACTGAGCTGTTTGAATTTTTTCTTCATGAAATTTCTTATTTTCATCGTAGTCTCTAAAAGAAACCTCAAGAACTTTAATCCAAGCGAATGCAACTGAAACATAACCTAAAGCTTTTAAATAATCATTACAAGCTGCACTAGCATCATCTTTTTGATTTTTTATTTTATCTTTTATCCAAGAAGTAAATTCTTTAAGATCAGTCAGAGAATTTTTTAAATCTTCAACAAAAGGTTTAATTTTTGTATCTGATGATGAACATTCTTCCTCAATCATTTTAAGGTAGTCATCAATAATATCTCCATTTTTATTTACTAATTTTCTAAAAACTAAATCAGCTGCCTGAACAGAATTTGTTCCTTCGTAAATTGGAGTAATCCTATTGTCTCTGTAAAGTTGCTCGATACCCTGGTCTTTTGTATAGCCATATCCACCAAATATCTGCATTGCATCATTTGTTATTTCCATTCCTAAATCGGTAAATAAAGATTTTACAACTGGTGTCATAAGTGAAACATAATTTAAGGCTTTTTGTTTAATACTCTTATCTTCGTGATACAAACTTACTTCTGTTTGTTGGGATAACCAAAAACATAAAGCTCTCTCTCCCTCGATTATCGATTTCATATTCAATAAAGATCTCCTGATATCAGCATGTTCAATAATGAAGTCTGCACCATTTGTTGATTTTGTATTATTTGTTTTTCCTTGTTTTCTTTCTTTCGCATATGCTAACGAATTTTGATAAGCAATCTCAGATATACCTAATCCTTGGATACCAACTACAATTCTTTCTAAATTCATCATAGTAAACATTGCATTTAAACCTTTGTCCTTCTGTCCAATCATATAGCCTTCGGCTTCATCAAAATTTAATACACATGTAGCAGAGCCTTTAATCCCCATTTTACTTTCAATAGATCCTGTTGAAATTCCATTTCTTTGACCAACCGAACCATCTTCTTTAACAATAAATTTTGGTACTAAAAATAAACTTATTCCTTTTGTTCCTGCTGGTGAATCACTAACTCTTGCTAAAACTAAATGAATTATATTTTCAGTTAAGTCATGATCTCCTGATGTAATAAAAATTTTTTGTCCACTTATTTTATAAGTGCCATTATCTTGTTCTACAGCTTTTGTTTTTAAAAGACCAAGATCAGTTCCACAAACTGGTTCTGTCAAACACATAGTCCCACTCCATTTACCCTCAACAATTTTTGGTAAATATTTATTTTTCATTTCATCAGACGCATGATGATTTATACAATTGTAAGCTCCAATACTTAATTCACTATAAAGTTTAAATGATAAACTTGCTGAAGATAACATTTCATCAAAAAAGGCGCTCACCGTTTTTGGCATTCCTTGGCCTCCATATTTTGGATCACAAGAAAGCGACGTCCAACCATCTTCTATATATTTTTGATAAGCTTCTTTATATCCAGGAGGTGTTCTAACTACTCCATTTTCTAATACAGTTGGATTTTCATCGCCTGCTTTTGCAAGTGGTAAAATTATATTTTGGTTGATTTTTGCTGCCTCTTCCAAAATATCTCTAACTAAATCTGAACTAACTTCTTTATATTTTTCAAGTTCATTATAATTTTTATTGTTTCTTAATTTTTCATAAAGAAACATCATATCTTCAACTGGTGCTGTATAACTTGGCATATAGAAAGTTTAAGTGAAATAAGTAATTAATTCAATTTCGAAATTATCGCGTCACCCATTTGAGAAGTAGAAACTTCCTTAGTTCCTTCAGATAAAATATCTTTAGTTCTCAATCCGTCATTTAGTACTTCTTGAACTGCATTTTCTAGGGAATCTGCTTCTTTATCTAGGTCTAGTGAATATCTTAATGCCATTGCAAAACTTAGTATTGTTGCAATTGGGTTTGCTATTCCTTTTCCAGCAATATCAGGCGCTGAACCATGAATTGGTTCGTACATAGCTCTCATTTCTCCATCTTTATTTTTTGCACCTAATGATGCTGATGGTAATAATCCTAAAGAACCTGTTAACATTGATGCTTGATCTGAAAGCATATCACCAAATAAATTATCAGTGACAATTACATCAAATTGTTTTGGGTATCTAAGTAATTGCATCGCACAATTATCTGCAAGCATATGACTAAGCTCAACATCTTTATATTCATTATCATGTAAAGTTTGAACTTCTTCTTTCCAAAGTTGTCCTGCTTCCATCACATTTGATTTTTCGCAAGATGTAACTTTATTTGATCTCTTCCTTGCTAGATCGAAGGCAATTCTTGCAACTCTTGTGATTTCGCTACTTGTGTAAGTGTGAGTATTAATTCCTTTTCTCTCTCCATTTTCTATTGGTTTAATTCCTCTTGGTTCTCCAAAGTAAATCCCACCTGTAAGTTCTCTTACAATCATGATATCTAAGCCTGAAACTATTTCTGGTTTTAAAGTTGATGCATCAACTAATTGTTTGAAACATATTGCTGGTCTTAAGTTTGCAAATAGCTTCAATTCTTTTCTTAATTTTAATAATGCTCTTTCGGGTTTTTTTGAAAACTCTACATTATCCCATTTTGGTCCACCCACAGCTCCTAACATAACTACAGCACTTTCTTGAGCTTTATAAAAAACTTCATCAGTCAAGGGAGTACCATGTTTATCATAAGAACAACCTCCTGCTAAATCTTCATCTATTTCAAAATCAAGTGACTTTTTTGAATTAAACCAATTTATAATTTTTTTTACTTCTCCAGTAACTTCAGGGCCAATTCCATCTCCAGCAAGCAGAAGAATTTTTCTTTTTTTAACTTTAATCATTAAAGATCCAAGGTTTTTGATTTTTTAAATTTTTTTCAAAAGATTCTATTTTTTCAGATTTTTTTAAAGATAGAGCAATATCATCCAAACCTTCTAATAGACATTTCTTTTTAAACGGGTCAATTTCGAATTTGATCTCACTGTTACCATAAATTATTTTTTCCTCTTCAAGATTAATCGAAATTTCTTCTTTTCTATTTGAATACTCTGATAATTCTTTAATTTTTTCTTCCTCTACAATTATTGGAAGAATTCCGTTTTTAAAACAATTGTTATAAAAGATATCAGCAAAGCTTGAACTAATTACACAAGTAATTCCAAAATCTAATAATGCCCATGGAGCGTGCTCTCTAGAAGAACCACATCCAAAGTTTTTACCAGCTATTAATATTTTTGAATTATCATGAGGATCTTTATTTAAGATAAAATCATTTATCTTTTCTCCATTTTCATCATATCTCATTTCAAAAAATAAGTTTTTACCAAGTCCTGTCCTTTTAATTGTCTTTAGGAACTGTTTTGGAATAATCATATCTGTATCAATATTTACAATTGGTAAATATGCAGGAATGCTTTTTAATTTATTAAATTTTTGCATTAGTTTTCAAACTTTCTAACATCTTCAAGATTTCCTGAAATCGCAGCAGCAGCTGCCATGCCTGGACTAACTAAATGTGTTCTTCCTCCTCTGCCTTGTCTGCCTTCAAAATTTCTATTTGAAGTAGACGCACATCTTTCTTCAGGTTTTAATTTATCTGCATTCATAGCTAAACACATTGAACAACCAGGTTCTCTCCATTCAAATCCTGAGTTTATAAAAATTTTATCCAATCCCTCTTGTTCTGCTTGCTCTTTTACCAATCCAGATCCCGGAACCACCATTGCATGAACATGACTTGCTTTTTTCTTATCTTTTAAAATTTTTGCTGCTTCTCTTAAATCCTCAATCCTTCCATTCGTACAACTTCCAATAAAAACTTTATCTATTTTAATATCTATTGCAGACATATCTGGTTTTAATCCCATGTACTTTAAAGCTCTTTCAATCGAGTTTTTCTTATCTTCATCTTTTTCGTTGCTTGGGTTTGGAATTTTTCCGTCTATTGTAATGACGTCTTGTGGTGAAGTTCCCCATGTGATCATTGGTTTAATTTCATTTGCATCAAGATTGATTTCTTTATCAAAAGATGCTCCATCATCAGATTTCAATTTTTCCCAGTTCTCAACTGCTTTATTCCAATTCTCTCCAGTTGGTGACATTGGTTTTCCATTTAAATAATCAAATATTTTTTGGTCTGGTGCAATTAAGCCAGCTCTGGCACCACCTTCGATAGTCATATTGCAAATCGTCATTCTTTGCTCAACACTCAAAGAACTTATTAAATTACCCGCATACTCAACTACACAGCCTGTCCCACCTGCTGTACCTATTTTTCCAATAATTTGTAAAATTACATCTTTAGAAGTTACTCCTAAAGGTAATTTTCCATTTACATTAATTCTAAAATTTTTTGCTTTTTTTTGAACTAAGGTTTGTGTTGCTAAAACATGCTCTACTTCTGAAGTTCCGATACCAAAAGCTAATGCACCAAATGCACCGTGTGTTGCTGTATGACTATCTCCACAAACAATTACAGTGCCTGGTTGAGTAAAACCTTGTTCAGGACCTATTATATGAACAATACCTTGTCTCTTATCATCCATACCAAATAGTTGTACTCCAAATTCTTTACAATTTTTTTCTAATGTCTCGACTTGAATTTTTGAATCTTCGTCTGCTATTCCTTTTGTCCTATCAGTTGTAGGAACATTGTGATCTGCAACAGCTAATGTTAAAGCTGGATGTCTTACTTTTCTATTTGAATTTCTTAAGCCTTCAAAAGCTTGTGGGCTTGTAACTTCATGAACTAAATGTCTATCAACAAATAATAAAGCAGTTCCATCATCTTGAATATCAACTAGATGATCTTTCCAAATCTTATCGTAAAGTGTTAAGGCCATTTAGAAAAAATTATTTTTTTTCTTCTGTGCTTTCTGTTTTTGCTTCAGGTGCTGGGCTTGCTTCTTTTGCTTCTGACTTAGCTGGAGTTTCTGCCTTTACAGTTTCAGTTGCTTCTTTTATAGGAGCTTCTGGCTCTACTGCTGGAGTAGCAACATTTTCTTCAGTAACTGTTTCTGGTTTTGTATCAACATCTATACCTATATTTTTTCTTATCTTTTCCGCAATTCTTGCTGATTTACCAGTTCTGTCTCTTAGATAATATAGTTTTGCTCTTCTTACTTTACCTGATCTAATTACTTTTATTGAATCAATTACTGGACCATATAATGGAAATGTTCTTTCTACTCCTTCACCAAAAGATATTTTTCTTACAGTGAATGAAGAATTAATGTCTCTACTTTTTTTTGCAATACAAACACCTTCGAAATACTGAATTCTTTCTTTTTTACCTTCAGTTATTCTCACACCTACTTTTACAACATCACCTGGGTAAAAAGCTGGGATTTTCTTTTCTGAAAGAATTTGTTTAACTTTGCTTTGATTTATTTCTTCAATCGTTTTCATTTTCTAATACTCGGTCTAATTTTTCTTGTTATATTTTTTCCACAAATCTGGTCTTCGGACGCGTGTTATAGCCTCAGATTGAGATAAACGCCAGTCTTTAATTTTAGCGTGATCTCCAGATAATAAGACATCTGGTACTAATTTTTCCTCCCAAATTGGTGGTTTTGTATACTGCGGATACTCGAGAAGCCCATTTTCAAAACTCTCATCATTAGTAGATTGATCATTTCCAAGAACGCCAGGCAATAATCTTAAAATACTATCTAAAACTACATACGCTGCTGTCTCGCCACCAGATAAAACAAAATCTCCAAGACTTATTTCTTCAATTTTTCTTGTTGAAAGTATCCTCTCATCTACACCTTCAAAATGTCCACATATTAAAGAAATTGATTGTTCCTTTGAAAGATCTTTAGCAAAGTTTTGATCAAATAATTTACCTTTAGGTGAAAGATAAAATATTCTTTCATTTTTAACAACGTTTTCATCTATTGATTTTGCAAGAACATCTGGCTTCATCAACATTCCAGATCCTCCTCCATAAGGAGTATCATCAACAGTTTTATGTTTGTCAGTAGCATAATCTCTAATGTTCACAACTTTAAGATCCCAAAGTTTTTTCGACATTGCTTTTCCATAAAGTCCTTTTGATAAAGGGCCTGGAAAAAACTCTGGGTAAAGAGTAAATATTTGAGCTCTCAACATAAAATACTAACTGTTTATTTTTTTTCCTCTGCTGGAGCTGCGTCTGCTTTAGGAGCTTCTTCTTTTGGAGCTTCTGCTGCTGGAGCTGCGTCTGCTTTAGGAGCTTCTTCTTTTGGAGCTTCTGCTGCTGGAGCTGCGTCTGCTTTAGGAGCTTCTGCTGCTGGAGCTGCGTCTGCTTTAGGAGCTTCTGATGACTCACCTTCTTTTTTTCTTTCTTTCTTTGGAACAGCTTTTTGAGGATTATTTCCATTTGCAGGCATAGGCATTAACTCATTTTCACCTAAAATTCTTGCAACTCTAGTAGTTGGTTGAGCACCTTGTCCAAGCCAATACTTAATTCTTTCGGCCTCTAAACCAATTCTTTCTTTTTTTTCTTTTGGAAGAAGAGGATTAAAAAATCCTACTTTTTCAATAAATCTTCCATCTCTTGCGAAACGACTGTCTGCAACAACAACTTTGTAGACAGGTCTTTTTTTAGTTCCGCCTCTAGATAATCTAAGTTTTAACATTTATTCTCCTTTATTGTTTTAATTGATTAAATAGTTCTGGTGGAATACCTTTATCAGACATTCCTTTCAGATTTCCTTTAGACATCTTTTTCATCATTTCAGACATCATTTTAAATTGCTTAAGCAATTTATTGATAGTGGCAGGATCAGTTCCAGAACCATTAGCAATTCTGACAGTTCGAGAACCATTGATAATTTTTGGATTCTCTCTTTCTTTTTTTGTCATAGACAAAATTATAGCTTCATTTTTAGTTATAATACTTTCATCTACACCAGCAGCATCCATTTGTGATTTCATTTTAGATACTCCAGGCATAAAAGACATTATTCCTTCAATACCTCCCATTTTTTTCATTTGTCTTAATTGTGATAAATAATCTTCCATTGAGAATTGGCCTTTTTTTAAATTTTCTTCAGCCTTTTTGATATTTTCTTCACCTAAATCTTGAGCAGCTTTCTCTACAAGAGAAACAATATCTCCCATGCCTAAAATTCTATTTGCTATACGATCAGGATGAAATGCTTCAAAATTATCTATCTTTTCTCCAATACCTAAAAACTTTATTGGAACCTGAGAAACGAATTTCATACTAACAGCAGCACCACCTCTTGCATCACCATCAGCTCTAGTCAATATTATTCCAGAAAGATTTACTGTATTCTTAAATTCTTTTGCCACTGAGGCTGCAACTTGACCAGTTAGTGAATCTGCAACTAAAATAGTTTCAGTTGGATTTATAATACAAGAGACTTGTTTTATCTCACTCATCATTTGAAGATCTATTTGAGTTCTTCCAGCAGTATCAAATAAAATAACTTCTGCCCCATTAAGGCTTGCTGCACTAATAGCTCTTCTGCAAATATCAGCTGGTTGTTGACCCTCAATTATTGGTAAAGTTAATATATTGTTTTGTTCTCCAAGAGTTTTCAATTGTTCTTGAGCAGCTGGTCTGTAGATATCTAAACTGACCATCATTACTTTTTTCTTCTTATTTAACTCAATAAATTTTGCTAATTTTGCTGTAGTCGTTGTTTTACCTGATCCTTGTAGACCAACTAACATCATAGGCACTGGTGGAACCGCGCTTAAATTTAAATCTTGGTTACTGTCTCCAAGAAAGCTTACCAATTCGTCATAAACAATCTTAACAACCATATCTCCAGGAGATGTAGATCTTATAATTTCTTGACCTAGTGCTTTAGGTTTGACGGTTTCTACAAATTGTTTTGCAACTTCTAAAGAAACATCAGCCTCTAATAAGGCTTGCCTAATACTTCTTAATCCTTCATCTACTTGTTTCTCATCAAGTGAAGGAGCTTTTTTAAGTGAAGAAAAAATTTCTTCAAATTTATTTGTTAAGTTTTCAAACATATTTATAACGCACAGCAGTAATCGCACTAGTGGGCGAACCCTCGCTGACTAGTGTCGATCTCTTTGTTTCCAAAGACACCGCAAATTTAACGTTTTTGCGGAAACTGCTGCAAATTATAATAGAGGTTCAAAAAGTCAATAAATAAGTTAAATAAGATATATGAACATTAAAGCTTACAAAATGGATGGTTTAGGTAATGATTTTGTAATTATAGACGCTAGATCTGAGGAAATTGAACTTTCTAATGATCAAATAACTAAAATTTGTGATCGTGATTATATTGGCTGTGATCAACTTATTATTTTAAAAAAAAATCAAAACACCGATGCATCACTAATTTTCTATAATTCAGATGGAAGTATTTCTGGAGCTTGTGGTAACGGGACAAGATGTATTGCTGAATTTTTGAATAAAGAAAATAAAAAAGAAACAATTGTTCTAACAACATCTTCAGGTGAATTAGTTTCAAAAATTTTGGGAGATCGACTTGTGAGTACTGAAATAGGTATACCTAAACTTAAATGGAATGAAATTCCCTTGTCAAAAGATATGAACAGCAAAAACTTGCAGATAAAAATATCAGATAAAAATGGAAATGATTTCATAGGCGGTACTGCGGTTAATGTTGGAAATCCACATGTAATTTTTTTTGTTGAAGATATTTCAAAATTTGAAATTAAAAAGATTGGTCCAATAATTGAAAACTCTGAACTATTTCCAGAAAAATGTAATGTTACTATTGCTCAAAAAATTAATAAAGATCATATAAAAGTTAATGTTTGGGAAAGAGGAGCAGGTCTCACTAAAGCTTGTGGTACGGCAGCTTGTGCAACCGCTTATGCTGGTAAAATAAATCAATTAACTGGAAACAATACAGATATTGAATTTGCAAGTGGAAAACTATCTATTCTTATTGATGATAAAGAAAGTATTCACATGAAAGGTCCTGTCTCAGATATTAAAGAAATAAATATTAAAATTTAATGGGTATATTTGAAAAGTTTAAAAGTGGTTTTAAAAAAAGTGCAGAAGCTTTTTCATCTGGACTAAAAGAAATAGTTATTAAAAAAGAAATTAATGACGAAACACTTAGTCAAGTTGAAGACTATTTAATTTCATCTGATGTCGGAACCGTTGCAGCATCAGAAATTAAAGAAATAATTTCAAAAAAAAAGATAGATCCTAGTAAAGAAGTAACATCTGAAATCAATTTAATTTTAAAAGAATACATTATCAACTTGATGCAACCTTTGGAAAAACAAAACTTTTTTGAAAAAAAAGATCACTTAAATGTAATTTTAATCTCAGGTGTTAATGGTGTAGGCAAAACAACTACAATTGGAAAAATAAGCAAAATTTTTAAAGAAAAAGATAATAAGGTAATATTAGCAGCATCAGATACTTTTAGAGCTGCCGCAATAGAACAATTAGATAATTGGGCAAAAAAGATCAATGTTGAAATAGTAAAATCTTCTCAGGGATCCGATCCTGCTTCAGTTGCTTATAAGGCGGTTGAGCAAGCAAAAAATAATAATTTTAATCAAATAATTATTGATACTGCAGGAAGACTTCAAAACAAAAAGAACTTAATGGAAGAATACAAAAAAATTGCAAATGTAGTTAAAAAAGTGGAAAGTGATGCTCCACATGAGGTTATCCTTGTTCTAGATGCAACTTCAGGACAAAATGTAATAAATCAAGTGGAGGAATTTAATAAAATTATTCCAGTTACAGGTTTGATAATGACAAAGTTAGATGGTACTGCAAAAGGTGGGATACTAATAGCAGTATCCAAAAAGTTTAAACTTCCAATAATTGCTTTAGGATTAGGTGAAAAAGAGGATGACCTACAAATATTTGATTCTGAAAAATTTGCTGAAGTATTTACAAATATTAAATAAATTAATTTAAGCTTTTTATAAAAATATCTAACTCATTTATTAATTTATCATCATACTCCATCATATGATTGTCTGTTTTAGTTGAATAAAATGTTTTTGGCTCGTTAGCTATTTCAAATAATTTTTTTCCCATATGAAATGGAACTATATTGTCTATTTCTCCATGCATAATTAATATCGGTGAATTTATATTCACTATTTTACTTTTATTTTCATATCTATCTTTAAGTAAAATGTTTACTGGAACATATGGATAAAATGTTTTAGCTGCATCTATCATAGAAGTAAATGGTGTTTCTAGAATTACACCTGCAAAATCCCTTTTTTGTGCAAGATGAGTTGCAATACCAGTTCCTAAAGACTCTCCATAAAGGATTATATTTCTTTCTTTAACTCCATTATTTAATAACCAATCAATTGCACTTTTGCCATCTTCATATAAACCCTTTTCATTTGGTTTTCCTTGATTTCCACTAAAACCTCTCCATGCAATTATTAGAATATTTAAATTCAACTTATCTAGTGCATTCAATTTGTAAATTCTGTTTTCTAATAACCCAGCATTTCCATGAAAAAATAATAAAGTTTTAAATTTGTTTTTGTCTTTTTCATAATACCAAGCATTAAGATCCAAATTATCTGAAGTTTTTATTTTAATTCTATCTACTTCTATTTTTAAATTATCGCCAAAATAATTATTTTCATTAGGGTGATATAATAAATTTCTTTGATAAAAATAAAGAAAAAGTAGAAGCAAAATATATACTGTTGGTATCGCAATTAAAAAATACAAGAAAATATCCTTAATTTTTTTTTTCATTTTTTCTTTTTGCTAAAAATACTCCAAAAAATACTAATATAGTTCCAATCAAATGATAAAATTCAAATTGTTCGTTAAATAAAAAATATCCATAAACAGCACCATAAACTGTAAAAATATATAACGTAAAACCAGTTATAGAAGCACCTAATCTTTTTTGAGCCATTGTGTACAAAGTAAATGCAATAATCCCTGGTGATATAGCAGCAAAAATTACCCAGGCAAAAAAATCAGAATTAAATGAGGTAGGTTCAAAAATAAATTGCTCAATTAAGTAAAATGGCATTAAACTCAAAGCGCCAAAAAAAGCTACAAGAGTGAATCTTTGAAAGATCGCTAAATCTGTTCTCCAATAAAATAAGTATATAGAATAAAGCGCCCATCCTATTGCAGCACCTAACATCCAAAGATCACCAACGGTAAATTTCAAACTTAATAAGAGATTAACATCACCTTTTATGATGATAGCAAACACACCGATTAAACATGAAACAAGCCCAACAAATTTTGTCAAATTTATTTTTTCATTAAAAAAGAAATAAGAAATTATAAATATAAAAACTGGTGATGAAGTATAAATAATCCCCATATTTGTTATTGTGGTAGTTTCACCTGCTAAAAATGGAAATGCACCACACACACCACATCCCATAGCGCCTAAAAAAAATAACTGTTTATACTCTTTTTTGATAATCTCTATGTTTTTAGCTAAAGCTGAAAATGTAAATGGAAGTAATATTAAAAATACAGTTACCCATCTCCAAAAAGCGAGTGACAAAGGAGGCACATACTCAACCCCACCTCTTGCAACAACAAGATTACTCGCCATAAAAATAGGTTGTATTAAAAGTAAGGAATAACCAAATAAATTTTTGTTTCTGTCTTTCAATTTATAGAGGTTTATTTTTTATCAAAAAAAGCTTCGTAAACCATCATAATGATGGCAACACCCATCAGAATATAAACTGGCAAAACATCTATAAAACCAATCATCATTGATCTAGTAAGCGTAGTTGCTAATCCAATTAAAAAAAATATTGCAAAAGATAATCCAATTATGGTTGTTATTTTATTCATAATTATTCTTTACACTCCTTTTCTAACCAGTTTGCTACTCCTAAAAATCGGTGATCATCATATTTATCACCAATTATTTGAACTCCTAATGGTAAGTTATTTTCTCCCTCAAGTAAAGGAAGAGATATACATGGTGTGCCCATGTAAGACCAAACTTTATTAAACTCAGCTGTCCCAGTACTCTTAAGTCCTTTGGGTGCAACACCTGGACTAGATGGTGACAAGACTCCATGATAATCTTCAAATACTTCTTGGTAAGACTCATAACTTCTCTTCATAAAATCTATAGCTTCAGCGTATTCTTTAGCAGAATGTTTATTTCCATTTGCTATTGCATCTTGCATATATTTTGAAAGTTTCTTTTTATACTTTTTATAATAAACAGAAAAATTATTTGCTAAGTCTGTTTCGTGTATTATTTGATGATATTTATGGATATCTTTAAAATAAGAAGGAGTATCAAACACCTCAATATTTTTTGGAAATGATTTAATAAAATATTCAAATGCACCTTTAGATTTTTTATCAATCAATTTCCAATATTCAGTTTTATAAAAAATAAATTTTGGTTCAAACAACGGTCCTTTTTTTGTCTCCTCTACAAAATTATCTGCAGAATAATGAATTGTTGCAGGATCATATTTGTCTTTTTTAATTAGTACCTTTGCAAGCATGGCAACATCTTCTACAGATCTTCCAAATACTCCCATATGGTCAAGATTATAAGAAGTTCTCAGTACACCATTACGTGAAATTAAACCATAAGTTGGTTTGTAACCAACGACACCACAATAAGAGGCTGGTCTAATTATTGAACCACCTGTTTGAGATCCAATTGAAACTGGCGCCATAAAAGAAGCAACGGCTGCAGCCGAGCCACTTGAAGAACCTCCTGGTGTCCTTGAATTATCATGAGGATTGGTTGTCGCTGGTGGTCCTAAAAAAGCAAGTTCTGATGTTGCAGTTTTTCCCATTACTAATGCACCTGCTGAATGTAACATATCAATTATTTCAGCATTTTGAGAATAAGACTTACCTTTTCTAATAACTGTTCCACACTCTGTAGGCATATCAATTGTTCCAACAATATCTTTTACAGCAACTGGTACTCCGTGAAGAGATCCTAAAGGTTTTCCTGATCTTCTATGTTCATCGGCTTCTTCAGCTTTTTCTAATAAAACTTTTTTGTCAAAATGAGCCCAGGCTTTTATATCTTTCTCATATTTTTCAATTCTTTCTATGAAAGCCTTACAAACATCTACTGATGATAACTGGGCATCTTTTATTTTAGTAGCTAACTGCTCTAAGCTTAAAGAAATGATCTCTGACATTTAATTTAGAATTAATTTGCAAATAAAGTTTCTGGTAACCATAAAGCAATACCTGGGAAAATATACATTAACACCATAGCAAAAATAACAATTGCTAAGAAAGGCATAATTCCTCTAAATATATCCATCAATTCAACATTTTTTGCCTGCACACCCTTTAAGTAATATGCTGACATTGCCATGGGTGGTGTTAAAAATGAAGTTTGAAGATTCAACGCAATTAACATTGCAAAGAAATATGGATTTACTCCAAAAAATTCTACTAATGGTAAAAATATAGGCACAAAAATAATTAAAATTTCTGTCCACTCTAGAGGCCATCCTAATAAAAATATAATCAACTGAGTAATAATTAAGAATTGCCAAGGCTGTAAGTTAAGAGATTTAAAGAAATGTTCAAAAACTTCATGACCTCCCAAATAAGAAAATACTGATGCAAAAGTCCAAGATCCAATAAACAGCCACATAATCATAGCTGTTGTTTTTGCTGTTAAAAATACAGACTCTTTGAAATTTTTCCATTTTAAAGTTTTATAGAAATAAGAAAGAACTAATGAACCAAATGCACCTACCGCTGCTGCTTCTGCAGGAGTTGCAATACCTGCTAAGATAGTTCCTAAAACTAATATGATTAATGAAAACAATGGTAAGAAAGAAACCAAAACTTCTTTCATAATTACTGCTGTTGGCGGTATTTCCTCAGCTTTTGGTTTTGGATCTATTGAAGGATTAAAATAAGCTCTAGTGATTGCATATATTATATAAAGCCCAGCTAACATTAAACCTGGGAAAATAGCGGCTGCAAATAATCTTAATGGAGACAATTGAGCAATTACCGAATAAACTATTAACATAATGCTTGGTGGAATTAAAATACCAAGACATCCACCAGAGCAAATTATACCTGATGCAAATTTTTTGTCATAACCAGCTTTAACCATTGCCGGCCAAGCTAATAATCCCATTAAAGTTACTACAGCACCTATAATACCTGTGGCTGTTGAAAACAGAGCACATGTAATTAATGCTGCCACTGCCATAGAAGCAGGTAACCTGTGTGACGCTAATCTGATTGCAAAAAATAATTTTGCTACAATACCTGCACGTTCAACAAGATAACCCATAAATAAAAATAAGGGGACCGCTGTTAAAACGTTGTTATCCATAACAGTGTATGTGTTTTGAACAAAAAGTTGGAATATTCTATTATCAAATAAATGTTCCATTTTAGTTGGATCAAAATAAGCGTAATATCCAAATCCAAGACCCATAGCCATTAGTGTAAAAGCAATAGGAAAACCCAATAGAACTGCAAATAAAAACAGTCCCATCATCATGATTGCAATCTCTGGATTTGTTAAACTAAATAACATCTTCTTTGTTTCCTTCCTGAGAAGTTCTCATTAAAATTTTTTCTGTTTCTTCAGCATCACCCTGGGCATTTCTTTCTGGCCATGAACCTGTTTGAATACAGATTATGCATCTAAACACTTCGCTTACTCCTTGAATAGATAAAAGAGCGCCAGACAAAGGTATTAAAGATTTTGCCATATAAATTTGTATTTGTGCTGGGCTATTCCAGCTTGTTTCTTTTATTTTCCAAGCTAAAGCAGCGTATTCGTAACCATAAAATGCTAGAGCCAGAACACCTGGAAAAAAGAAAATAAAGTATAAAACAATATCTATCCATGCTTGTGTTCTTTGTGAAAATAATCTGTAAATCACATCTCCTCTTACATGCGCTTCTGTACAAAGTGTGTAAGCTCCAGCCATCATAAATATTGCTCCGTACATTTGAAGACTGAAATCAAAATTCCATAATGTGGGTGCATTTAAAGCATAAGCCATAAATACTTCGTAACAAGTTCCACCCATTAAAATCACAATACACCAAGAAAAAGCTTTACCCATTGAAACACTCAATCGGTCAGCAAATTTAATGTAGGATCTCATCATAAAGGACAATTAATAATGTATTGTAACTAATAATCAAATAAAAAAGGGGGGCAAAAGCCCCCCTTTAAATCATTTTAAATTAAACTAACTACAGCTTAACTTTTCCAATTGGACCAAACTCATTTTCGTACGCAAGTTTGTAATTCGGCTGATTCATTAGTAAGTATTTCATTACTCTCTTAGCGTAAGCTTTTTGTGAATCAACGATCTTCTTAAAGAATGGGTCTTTCTTATTGAAATCACCAATTACTTTATCCCAGCCTTTTAATTGCTCAGCTAGGATCTCGTCCGATGTTTGGTAAACATTTACTTTGTGCTCGTTCATTAACTTAGCTAAGTCAGCTGAGTATCTTACAAGAGCTTTAAAGTAGTTATCACTGTTTGCAGCGTAAGCAGCATTTTTCAATATTGCTTGGTGTGCAGGTGATAAACTGTTGTATGTTTTTTTGTTAACCGGTATTTCAAACATCTCTTGTGATTGGTGGAAACTTCCTAAGTGATAATGCTTAGAAACGTCTTGCATACCAAACTGAGAGTCTGAAGTTGGGTTGTTAAACTCAGCAGCTTCAATCAAACCAGTTTTCATTGCTGGTTGGATTTCACCACCTGGTAATTGTCTAACTACCATTCCCATTGCTGTAAGAACGTTAGTTGCAAGACCAACTGTTCTGTACTTCATACCTTTTACATCAGATACTTTAGTTACGTTCTTTTTGAACCAACCAAAAGGCTGAGCAGGCATTGGCATATGGAAGAAACCGATGTAATCGAAACCTACTTTTGCTAAAGTTTCATCGTACAGTTTTCTACCTCCACCGTACTCCATCCATCCCATTACTTCTTGAGATGACATTCCGTATGATGGACCTGTTCCGAATAAAGAAGCTGCTGCATTCTTTCCGTACCAGTATGCAGTCACCCAGTGACCCATATCTACTACACCTGAACTTACAGCTTGTCCGATTTCAGAAGTTTTTACAACTGCACCAACTGGTTGTAGATCGATCTGTAAAGATCCACCTGACATTTCTTTAACCATGTTACAGTAGTCCCCTGCCATTTCAAAAAAGATGTTTGCACCTGATGGCCATGCAGCTTGCATCTTTAATACTTTAGCGTGAGAACCAGCAGTTGCGATGTTTGGCATAGCAACTGTTGCTGCAGCTACAGCACCAGCTTTAGCAGCAGTCTTAAAGAACTTACGTCTTGAAGAAGTTGAATTCTTCAATGATTTTTTTTCTTTAATCATATTTCTCCTTGTTATTTTTAGTTAATTAACCAGCGGGCATCTAACCAAAATACGACTTTAGAATCAATTTAAAATAGGTGTGCAATAGTAGGTAATTGTAACTTTATTCAACTTTAAGGTGTATTTTAATTATTTTGAAATGTTAAACTTGCCCAATAGCTTATCCAATCGGAAGATAAATTTAATTCGGGCTTATCTTTTGCTTTAAAAACTAAAACTGAATTAATTAAATAAACTCTCTCTTTAAATGTAGTTAAATTAAACTTTCCTTCATTATCTGTTTTTAATTGTTCAGTTAAAATTTCGCCGTTTTTATTTTTGCTGAATATTTCAACAGGCCAATTTTTTACTAACTTACCATTATGAAAAACACCAAACTTTAGTAAGTTTTTATCAACTTTGCCCAAAAGGATTATTTCAAAATCTAAAGTAGGCTTTTCAACAAAAAAACTTGAATTATCAAAATTTAAGATTGTCTTTGCAAATCTTTTATAATGTTCGGTTGGAATTTTATTTTGGTCATAGTTTTTGATAATCGCAGTTAGATTTTGCTCTTCTAAAAAATTCTCAAAACCCTTTAAACTTCGGTATTTAAGAAGTGTAAAATTATTAACATAAGTAAAAATATTAAATTCTTTAGAAATATTAAAAGTAAAAGCTGGAAAACTACCATCTTTCTGTTCAAGATTTATCCTGCCTTCTTTATTGTTTTCTTTATACAATTTGTCTTTAAATTTTTTTTTAAAACCAAACTCTGTTCCTATGAATTCTGTACCAATTTTTATATGAATGATTGAACTATCAGAGCCTGTATTAAAATTTTCAGGTTCTAGCCAAAATTCATGAGCATTAGCATTTAAAGAAAATGATAAAAATAAAAAACTTTTGATGATAATAATTATTCTAAATAAGTTTTTCATCTTCATATACACAACATTTTTCTGCTGGAATATAAAGATTTACCTCATCATTTGAAATAGGTTTTTCTCTTTCAATTTTAGATTTTATTGTAAAATTTTTCATTGTGGCGGTAAGTAATTTAAAATTACCAAAATCTTCAACCTTTTGTACTTTAGCCTTAACAGTATTATTTCCTTCTTTGTCTGCTAAATCAATAAATTCTGATCTAATTCCTAATTTTATATTTTTGTTTTTTACTTTTGATAAATTTGTATTTGTTTTTATTTTTATATCACCTACTTTTACCTCAGTTTCTGATGCAACCTCCGACTCGAATAAATTCATTGCAGGTGATCCAATAAAATAACCTACAAAAGTAGTGTTTGGTCTTTCAAATAAATCTTTAGGGGAACCTGTTTGTACAACCTCACCTTCGCTCATTACAATTATATTATCTGCAAAAGTCATAGCCTCATTTTGATCATGAGTTACATAAACTAAAGTTGTTTTGTACTGTTCATTAATCTCTTTTAAATTTCTTCTTAATCTAAATTTCAAATCAGGATCAATTACTGTTAAAGGTTCATCCATCAAAACTGCAGCAACATCCTCTCGCACAAGGCCTCTACCTAAAGATATTAATTGTTTTTGATCAGCTGTTAATTTTCTTGCTGGTAAATCTAAATAAGAATTTAAATTCAAAGTTTCTGCAACTGAGTTTACTCTTTCATCTATTTTAGATTTTGCAAAATCTCTGCATTTTAAAGGAAATGCCAAATTTTCAAAAACTGTCATCGTGCTGTAAATAACTGGGAACTGAAATACTTGTGCTATATTTCTGTCTTCTGTTTTTAAATCTGTAACATCTTTGTTATCAAATAATATTTTTCCTGCTGATGGACGTACAAGACCAGAAACAATATTGAGCATAGTTGTTTTACCACATCCAGATGGTCCTAAAATTGCATATCTATTTCCATCTTCCCACGTCATTGAAAAAGGATTTAATGCGTAAATCGGATTAGGATCGTTTGGATTATAAGAGTGAGAAATATTACTTAAATCTATTTTAGCCATTTTTACTCCTAAATGGTGAAGAAGCTAAATCTCCGTTTGAATTAAACGCATAAGCTTTTTCAATTTTAAAATTTATTTTTACTTTGTCATGAATTTTAAAATTCATTACTTCTTCAATCGACATGATTAGTTTTGTGTTACCTTTTTTTAAATGAAGAAGAGTTTCCGAACCACTTATTTCAGCTAACTCAACTTCAAACTCATATCCTTTTTCGTTTAATATAATATCTGAAGATCTAAGCCCAATTTTAAAACTTTTATTATTTATATTATTAAAATGTTTTGGCGCACTAATTGATATACCCTCAAAACCTACTTCACTTTCTAAAATTTCAGCATCAATAATATTCATAGGCGGATCATTTGAAATTTCAGCCACCTTTAAAGAGTTAGGATTTTCAAAAATTTCTTTTGCTGGACCTACTTGCAAAACTTTTCCTTCATCTAATACAATCACCTCTCCATTTAACTCCATAGTTTCTCTTGGGTCTGTTGTAGAATAAATCAGAATAGTTTCATCTGATAATCCCTTTGAAAATAGGTTTTTGAATTCTTCTCTTAATTGTTCTCTTAATTTGTAATCTAAATTTACTAGCGGTTCGTCTAATAATAAAATTTTTGCATTCTTTACTAATGATCTAGCTAGTGAAACTCTCTGTTGTTGTCCTCCCGAAAGTTCTTGAATTTTTCTATTCTCATAACCAGACAGTCCTACAGATTTAAGAGCATCTGTAACCTTTTCATTTATTACATTTGTTTCCATTTTTCTTTGTTTCAAAGGAAATGCAACATTTTCAAAAACATTTAAATGAGGATAATTTATAAACTGCTGGTAAACCATAGCTACATTTCTTTCCCATACAGGCGTTTTAAGAAAATCTTTTCCATCAAAATCTATTTCTCCACTATCTGGTGTTAGTAGACCAGCTATCGTTTTAAGTAATGTTGTTTTACCGGATAAAGTTCTGCCTAAAATTGTATAAAGATTTCCATTTTTAAAATTAAAAGATACATCATTTAAATGAAACTGATCTGTTGGTTTATAGGATAAATTTTTAGCAACCAGATCCATTATTTAATAGCTCCTGATAAATTTCCTTTTGACAAATACCTTTCAACTATAAATGCAACGATGATTAAAGGTGCAACAGATACTAATGCTGATGCAGATAAACTCCACCAAGGAGTTACTGATGAATTTAAAGCCACAATTTTAACTGGTAATAACTGAACTTCTGTAAATGTTAAAATAAATGCAAAGAAAAAATCAATCCAACCAAAAATAATACAAAACATACCAGCAACTATTAAGCCTGGTATTGAATTTGGTAGAACTACTTTTAAAAATGCTTGATAAGGATTACATCCATCTATTAATGCAGTTTCATCTATTTCTTTTGGAACCTTATTAAAGAAATCAACCATGATCCAGACAGCTATTGGCATTAATAAGACTATGTAAACAACAATTAATCCTGAAAGACTATCAAGCAAATCTATGGAACTTAAAAATAAAAAGAATGGGATCGATAAAACAATAGGAGGCATAATTCTTTGAGATATAAAGAAGAATGTAATGTCATTATTTTTTACAAACCCAGCTTTAAATGTATATCTTGATAATGCATAAGCTGACAAAGTTCCAAGAATAATACTAATTAAACTTGCTGTACATGTAACGAACAAACTATTGAAATATGGTTCTACAATGTCCACACCTCCTTTAGCTGGAGATTTTATTAAAACTTTCCAACCTTCTAAATTTGGTTCAAAGTCAACCCAAGGAATATAAGTTACTCCCGCATTAACAGATTGAAAATCTTTAAATGATGTTGTTAACGCCCAAAGAAATGGTGCTACTACAAATATTGTCCAAAAAACTATAAAGAAATATTTTAAAAATATATAAAGTTTATTCATCGTTTATTCTTTTAATAGCAGTTTTGTTAAAACTTTAGCAATGATTGTTAAGCTTATGATCATTATAATCAAATATGTAAATGACATTGAAGCTGCATAACCCATTTGAAATTCCCTTAATCCTTTAATGAAAATATAAAAGCTTGAAGTCTCTGTTGAAGTTCCAGGACCACCTGAAGTTAAAACATAAACTGTATCCATAATTTTAGACGCTTCAATTAATCTAATAATAATTGCGCCTATTGATATTGGAGCCATTAAAGGAAATGTTACATAAATTAATTTTCTCACTGGACTAGCACCGTCAATAGCAGCAGCTAAAAAAGGTTCTTTTGGTAGTGATAATAATCCTGCTAACAATAATAAAAACATAAATGGAGTCCACTGCCAAACTTCAACGATGATTACCGTAAACTTTGCGATAACTGGATCTGTAAGCCATTTAGGTGATACACCAAAATTAGACAAAATATCATTTACTGGTCCAAGCGACTCGTGAAAGAAAGTTCTCCATATTACAGTCATGATGACTGGTGTGGTCATCATCGGAATTAAAAACAAAACTCTAAAAAATCTTTTAAATTTTATATCTTTCCAAACCATATGTGCTAAAGCAAAACCAATCACATATTGAAGAATTACAGTTGTTACTGATAAAAAACTTAATCTAAAAAATGATTCCCAAAATCTAGGATCATCTGTAAATAATCTTATATAATTTTCTAAACCAATAAAATCTAATCCAGGATTATAACTATTCCATCCTGATAAACTTAACCTTACTACAAATATTATTGGAAAAATTAAAATTCCTATAAGCACAAATAAACCAGGAAACAAAAAAAAGTATTTATGCTTAAAGTTCATGTGTAAAATTGGATTATATAATTTTTGTTTAATGTGGCCATTAATTTTAATGGCCACATAAAGTTAGTTAACTATAGTTCGTTGTCTTCCATTTTGACACCAACAGCATAGGCTTTTTGTACTGCTTTTTTACCTACTCTGCTTACAATTGCTTCCCACTCTTTAGCAACTTCATCTAATGCAGCTTGAGGAGACAATTGTCCTGCAAGAGCTTTTGAAGTTCCTGTAGCTACAGCACTTGTAAATTCAAATACACCTGGAACTCTTAGAGGGAAAACTCTGTTGTTACTTTTTTCCATATCTAAAAGTGTTTTAGTGTAACTGTTAGCGATCTCTGAATCCCAACCCATGCTATTAATATAAATGTTAGGGTCAAAGTCTGAGTTCTTAAATGGGTTAACACCAAATCTACCAATTGCTAAATCAGCTTGGTGGTTTGCACCATTAGAAAAGAAGCATAGATAATCAAAAGCCATATCTTTTACTTTGCTTTTCTTCGCAACACCTACTGCCCAACCCCAAACGATGTATGGAGCTTGGTTAAATTGGTTTTCCCAGCTATTAGAAACTCTGTTCCAAACTCTGTCTGAACCTGGAAGTGGAGCCGCACCTACTTTATTTTTAATAGGACTATCATCTTGCATTGCAGCGATGAAAGCATCATCCCATGAAAAACTAAATAAAGTTTGTCCACCACCAAATGATCCAATTTCATCACCTAGACCAAAGTTAGTTCCTCCTGGAGGAACGTATTTAGTAGCTTCAACCCAATCAGTTAATGCTTCAACAAATCCTGGATTATTGATATTTGGTTTCATAGTTTCTAAATCAAAAAAGAAACCACCTGGAGTTCTAGGGTTTTTAGCATATGCAACTGATCTGCTGAAAAAAGCGGCAAACATTAAGTCATCTTTTTTCATAACTTCAGCTGAACCATATTCTTTTTCACCGTCTCCATCCCAATCCCAATCATTGAAATATTTAGCCATTTCACCATACTCTTTCCAAGTTCTAGGTACTCTTAGTTCTTTACCAGTGTCAGCTTTATATTTTTTCTGCATTTCAGGATTATCGATGACATCTTTTCTATATTTTAAATAGTGTCTGTCACCATCAACTGGATATTGATACATTGTACCATCCCATGAAGACACACCCATATGAGATTTAGTTACATCTTTCATCTCAGGTGAATTCATGTACTTTTTGGGTACTGGTGCTAAGTATCTTTTCCAATCATTAATGAAATTAGAAAATCCAAACACAATATCGTAAGGTGCTTGTCCAGCTTGAAATGGAACCATTGCTTTAGAGTACAAATCACCTGCAGGTGTATGTGTAACTTCAACTTTAGCACCAGTTAATTTTTCAAACTGTTCAGCATGTAGAGCTGTTGGCTCTCCCATTACTGGAATTGCGTGTGTATTGATTTTTAGAGTTTTCCCACTGTAGTCCTTTTTAGACATTTCTTCGTAAGAACACATTCCAGGAATATCTCCAGTCGCTTTGATATGTGGAAATTGATCACTCCACTTATCAGCGTACGCAACAGGACTGAATACCATTAATCCTGATAAAAGAGCTGTTGCGAATGTTTTTATTGTCTTCATCTCTTCTCCTTTTTATTATTATGGAACTAAGACTGCACGACCTTTAACTTTACCTTCGTTTAAGTCATGAAGTGCTTTGTTAGCATCATCTAATTTATATTCTTGCATAGAAAGCTTAACTTTTCCTCTGTCAGCTAATTCCATCAATTCATATAACTCAGACCACGTTCCTACTAAATTACCTACAATTGTTTTCTCAGAAATAATTAAATCAACTGCTAGAGATTTAATTTCTTCCCCATATCCAACAATGTAATAAAAACCACCATTAGAAGTCATTTGAATTCCCATGGCTGTAGATCCTTTTTCACCAACAAAATCGATTACAGCTTCAGAACCTTTTCCTTTTGTAAGTTCTTTTACTTTTTCGATTTCATTACCATCAATTAAAACTCCGTGATCGCCACCAAGTTCCATTGCATGTTTCAATGCTTTTTCAGATTTTTCTACAATAATAATATCTGCAGCACACATTGCTTTTAAACATTGAATTGCAATATGTCCTAAACCACCAGCTCCAATTATCGTACAGCTTTGACCTGGCAACAAATGTCTTGTAGCTTTCTTTACTACTCTGTAAGCAGTTAAGCCAGCATCTGAAAAAGGCGCAACATCTTTTGGTGCTAAAACTTTTGGAAGTTTGATTAAATTTCTAACACTTGTTTTTAATAATTCAGAATATCCACCTTCTTTAATACTTAAACCTGGAAATGCACCTCCAGCAGCATGCATATCATTACCTCTTCTGCAGTCTAAACATGTGCCATCTGTTCCCGATATTAATGGGTGAAGAATCACTGGATCACCTTTTTTAAAATCAGTAACGTCTTTACCAACATCTTCAACCCAACCTGCATTTTCATGACCCATTACACATGGTAATAATTCGCCATCAGGATCTTGAATATGTTTCCAAACTCCTTCAATAATATGTAGATCAGTTCTGCAAACACCTGCAGCACCAATTTTTACAATTACATCAGAAGCCTTTTCAATTTTTGGATCAGGCATTTCTTTATTAGTTACCCAGGTCTGTTCTTTCATCTCTGGGTCATATTTATGTAAAACTTGAGCTTTCATATATTTTATCTCCCTCTAGTAGGAAGACTATTAAATTTAGAGAATTTAAAGGAGTCAAACTGATTGAAAGATGTTCAGAAAATTAACATATACAACCTACGGTTGGTTGTTTAAATTATTAAAAAAATTTAATGTTGGGCATGCCAAATTTATCAACGGTAGAAAAAGAGTTTAAGACAATCTTAAAAAAAAGAGAAATGTTAACCGCTAACATGAACTCTGAAATTTCAGACAGCTGGGCAAGATGTATTTCTAACGGTTTAGATCCATTTAAACGACCAAAGAGAAGTGTAATATCATTTCAAGAATTAGAAGAAATTAGACAAAAAAAAGAGAGCATAAGAAAAATTATTATTCCAGAATTAGAACTTTTATATTCTCAAGTTGCTGGCACGAATTTTATGGTAGCCTTCTCTGATAATGAAGGCTTAGTTTTAGATACAATTTACGACAAAACATGTTTAGATGGGGATGTAGGAAAAGCAGTAATACCTGGATCTATATGGTCAGAAAAAGTTTGTGGAACAAATGGTCTTGGTCTAGCAGTTGCGTTACAGAAACCAACTATAGTTTCTGGCAAAGAACATTTTTTTACTAATCATGAAAAAATTTCATGCTTTGCAAGTCCCATAATCAATCATGAAGGAAAAACAGTTGGAATAATTGATGCATCAACTGATGCAAGGTCAAGAGAACAACATACTTTGGCATTAGTAAATCTTGCAACAAGAAGTATTGAAACAAAATTATTTATTGAGCAATTTAAAAGTGAATTAATTCTAAATTTCCATCCAAGACAAGAATACTTATCCACTACCAGCGTAGGCTTGTTAGCAATTAATGGTGACGGAATAATAGTAGGATCAAACTCTAATGCGAAAATTATGTTACATGGTTTAATGGATATTAGGAATCAAGATTTTAATAATATCTTTACGGAGTCATTTTCATCGATAGCTAGCAATATACTGAACAATAAAATTATTAAAGTTACTGACTATTTAGGTTCATCAGTATTTGTTGTCAAAAATCAGAATTATAATGGTGAGAATAAAAAACAGATCATTCAAAATATAAAAACATATGCTTGTGAAGATTGCAAAGATGCAAAGATGAAAAGAGAAAAATGCATATTAATAAAATCTACTTTTGCACAAACTCAAAGTATATCTAAAACTGCTAGAAGGCTAGGTATATCTAGAACAACTGTTTATAAACACTTGAATTAATTTTTGCTTTTAAACAAAAAGAACAGATAAGAAAAAAACGATGTCAATAATACAAACGACATTGCAATTTTAAATGAATTTTCCTCAGAAATATTTATTTTCATACCTAAATCAATAATCAAACCTATTACCCATTGTAAAACAAAAGCTCCAACAAAAAGAAGCAAATTAAATGATGTTAATGCCTTACCAGCATTATTTAATGGAAATGCCATTCCAACAGCTGGCTGAGTTAAAGATAAAAATATTGAACTAATACCAAAAATTGCCCAATGAATTGCTCCTGCTTTAGAACCTAATAAAATTATTACAACTAAAACAATTAAATTTAATGGAGCTCCCCATCTTAAAAGTTTTACTGCATCAGAAATATTTTTAGAAAACCTTGGTATGTAATAACCCCAAAGTAAAAAAGAAAATAACAAACTAGAATAAAGTAAAAATAAACCCCTAGCACTTTCCTCAGGTGTATATCCTGAAACTCTTGTTAACCATGGTCCAGCCCATAATGTTTGAATAGCAAAAAGACTACCATAATTAAAAAAGCCCATAGGAACCAAGCTCTTGAAAAAATCGTTATTCCAAATATCACTCAACTTCCCTTGCTTTGAGTTTTGATCAAAATTTGAATTTTCCCATTTTGGAATAAATAAAACGATCAAAACAATACAAATAAATGTTATTATTGCTAAATTTGTAAAAACACCTCTCCATCCAATACTTGGTAATAAATACTGTACAGGTAAACTAGAAGATAACATACCGATTGCCCCTACCATCAACATCCACGAATTTGATCTTTGTTGTGTCTCGTCTTGAAACCAAACTCGATAGGCAGTCAGTGGGCCCATCAAACATGCTCCTACTCCGATCCCAATTAATAGTCTTGATAACAACAATATTTGAAAGTTTTTTGCATTAGCAAATAATATTATTCCTACTATTGTTAATAATAAAAAATAAGAAACAATTTTTTTAGGACCTTTAGAGTCTAATAAGTATCCTAATGGAATTTGAACACTAGCGAAACCTAAAAAATATGCTCCACTTAATAATCCTAAATCTCCTGCAGATAAATTAAACTCTGAGACTAATTCTGGTGAAATTGTTGCATTAATTGCTCTAAGTAACGTAGAAATGAAATAACCAAGAGCAAAAACTAAAAAAATTATTATAGCTTTTGATTTTGTTAAAACTGGTTTTGGCATTCCAGTTTAATTTACTTTATTTTTGCAATTTCCTGTCTTGAAAAATTCATCAAGGTTGTCTATCGCTAAGTTACCCATTGCTATTCTTGTATCCTTAGTGGCACTTCCTAGATGAGGTAAAATAAATACAGATTTAATTTTATTATATCCTGGATTTAAATTGGGTTCGTTTTTATAAACATCTAAACCTGCTGCATAAATTTTTCTTCTATTTAAAGCATCAATTAATGCCTCATCATCTACTATATCACCTCTTGCAACGTTAGTAATAACTGCACCTTTTGGAAAATATTCTACTGTTTCTTTATTAATCATATTTTCAGTTTCTTTAGTAGCTGGACAACAAATAGAAAGAACATCAGATACAGAAAACAAACTCTTGATATTGTCGTGGTAAACAGCGCCTTGCTCTTTATCCTCACTCAACTTTGATCTATTATGGTAATGAATCACCATACCTAAAGACCTTGCAATGTTTGCAATTTTTTGACCTATTCGACCCATGCCTAAAATTCCTAAACGTGTACCTGTAAGCTGTTTACCAATTAAATAATCTGCAGACCATTTCCAGCCACCTTCTCTAGCAGATTCTATTCCTTCGGAAGCTCTTCTGCATGCTCCTAAAATAAGTAATATTCCAATTTCAGCTGTTGCATCAGATAAAACCTCTGGAGTATTTGTTACAGCTATTCCTCTTTTTTTAGCAGCTTCTAAATCTATGTTTCCAAAACCAACTGCAAAATTTGAAATTATTTTTATTGAGTCTGGAAGTTTATTTATTGTATCAGCATCCATCTTTTCAGTTAATGATGACAGAATTCCATCACAACCTTCACTCATTTCAATTATTTTTGATTGTGAATATAGTTCGTCGTTAGTATTAAATTTTGCATCAAATAATTTTGCAGCTTTATCTTCGCTTTCTCTAATTAATTTTCTTGTAACTAAAATTTTTTTCATAGCTCTCCTATTTTAAAACCTCTGGTTTTGGACCACCTGTATACCAATCTAAAACTTCAATTGTATGCAAAATTGGAACTTTAGTACCATGAGATATTTGTGTAATACAACCTATATTTCCTGTTGAAATAAAATCTGGATTTAAACTCTCTATATTATTAACTTTTTTCTTTAATAGTTGTTTGGCAATTTTTGATTGTAAAATATTATATGTTCCAGCTGACCCACAACAAATATGACCCTCTGGAATTTCCATAATCTCATTATTAGTCTTTTCTAGTAATGAAATTGGTTGAGCATGAACTTTTTGACCATGTTGCATTGAGCAAGCAGAATGATAGGCAACTTTATATTTTTTATCTTTAATTATAATATCAAGTTTTAAACTTTCGAAAAGATACTCAGAAACATCTTTGGTTAGCGATGATATTAATTTTGCTTTTTTGCTTAATTCTTTATCATCTCTAAAAATAAATCCATAATCTTTCATAGTTGTTCCACACCCTGAAGTATTAGATAAAATTGCATCTAAATTGCCTCTCTTGTGTTCTTCATACCAAGTATTTATATTATTTTTAAAGTCTTGATGCGCATCATCTTCTTTGCCCAAATGATGATTTAACGAACCACAGCAATGTATTTGTTTTGGCACAATAACCTCAACCCCGTGTCTGTTTAATAATCTTATTGTTGCTTCGTTAATTTGTGGAGAAATTTCTTTTTGCACACAACCGGTTAATAAAGCAACTCTAGCAATTTTATTTTTTCCTTTCGCTTTATAAATTTCTTGAACCGGTAAAGTTTTTTTTGGAAATGATGTTGGCATTAACTCAATCATATCTTTAATAAGAGTCATAAATAAAAATTTAAATGGCTTGATAAGTTTCACACCATAACTTGATAATTTAAAAATTTTTACATTTGGAAGAGTAATAGATAAGAAATATCTTATAAGTCTATCAAACAAAGGTCTTTTGTAATTTTTTTCAATATATTTTTTTCCATGATCTATTACGTGCATATAATTAACACCTGCTGGACATGTAGTCATGCAACTGTAACAAGATAGACATCTATCAATATGCTTAACCACTTTCTCATTGGGTTGCTTATTATTTTCAAGCATGTCTTTAATCAAATAAATTCTACCTCTTGGACCATCTAATTCATCACCTAACAATTGATGTGTAGGTCATGTTGCATTACACATTCCGCAGTGAACACATTTTTTAAATATTTTTTCTGTAGATTTATTATCAGAGTCTTTTAATTGTGGTTCTGTAAAATTTGTTTGCATTATACTCCTCTATACATCTTGCCTGGATTAAATACCCTCTTAGGATCAAAACTTTGTTTTATTTTTTCTGAAATGATCAATCTTGTTTTATCTATTGTAAAAATAGTTTCTTCATAATCATAATCTTGAGCTGGCTTAATAATAGTAAAATATCCGCCAAGTTTTATAGCTAATTCTTTCATCTCTTTAATTTTGTTATTTTTTTTTGATGGAACCTCAATCCAAAATAAAGCACCACACCAATCAATATAATATTTAAACTTGCTTCCCAAATGTTTCATCATTTCAATACCTGACGCAGGTTCTATAACTAAACGTATAAGATTATTTTTTGTTTTAGAAAATAATTCTAAGTTATTAACTTTTTTCCAAAATGGAGCTGATTGATAACTTTCTAAAATTACACTTTTAAATTTATCTAATTCTAACTCTTCACTTATACTTTTTATTTTTTCTCCTACTGAAATTTTATCTCCTTCAACTCTCAACGCTAAAAATGAATTCTTAACTTCTAAATCATTAAATTTAAAAACTTCATTCTTATTTTTTTCAATATCTGTATCTTCTGGTTCACTTGGAATAAAAATGGCACCAGAAACTTCGCTACTAGAATCTGATATTTTATCAAATATATCATAAACTTTGCTTGGATCATCAACATCAATAACAATTGTATTTGATATCTTTTTTTTTGGTAAAACCTTAAGGGTTATTTCTGTAAGAGCAACCAAAGTGCCGAACGATCCAGCAACTAGCTTTGATAAATCATAACCCGTAACATTTTTCACTACTGTTCCACCTGATTTAATTATTTCTCCTTTTCCATTCACTCCTCTAAAACCAAGTACATGATCTCTAACACTTCCTACTTTAAATCTTCTTGAACCAGCATAATTACAGGCAAGATAACCACCAATTGTCCCTTTATTTGATTTACCATTTTCAATAAATCCAAAATCAATTAATTCAAATGCTAATTCTTGTTCATTTTTCTCTAATTCTCTTTCAATATCTTCTATCAAAGTGTTTGCTTTAACTTTGATATACAGTTCTTCTGGATAATATTCGATAATTCCAGATAGTTTTGATAATGAAATTTTATTCGCTGCTTGTGTTTTGTTTCCAATAAACTTTTTTGAATTTGATCCTATTAATTCTGCTGAAGAATTTTTATCAAAAATATCCTTTACAAGAATAGAAACTTCATTCTCATCATTTGGAAAATAGGTATTATTAGAATCTTGGAAGATCTGGGAATTTGTTCTTACTTGTGTGGACATGAACCCTTCCTTCCTCTGCACATTTTCTTAGAATTGGATAAACCTTTCCAGGGTTTAATAAATTTTTTTCATCTAAAGATTTTTTAATATCGAGTTGTTGCTGAATATCTATATTATTAAACATTTCACACATTAGTTCTCTTTTTTCTATTCCAACTCCATGTTCTCCAGTAATAACTCCACCTAATTTTACGCAAGTTTTTAAAATTTCAGCTCCAAATTCCTCTGTTTTTCTTAACTGTTTTTTGTCACTGCCATCAAACATAATTAATGGGTGTAAGTTTCCATCGCCTGCATGAAAACAGTTTGCAACGGGTAAATCATATTTTTCAGAAAGTTTTTTTATTTCGAGAAGAGCTTCTGCAAGTTTTCCTCTTGGTATAACTCCATCCATACAATAATAGTCTGGAGCCATTGCTCCACATGCTGGAAACGCTGCTTTTCTACCAGTCCAAAATTTTAATCTTTCTTGTTCATTTTTACTAAGTTTTAAACTTGAGCAATTATTTTTCTTAGAAATTTCACTTACTTTTTTTAATAACTCATTTACTTCAGACTCTGTTCCATCAAGCTCTACAATTAAAAGTAGTTCTGCATCTCTTGGATATCCTGCTTTACTAAAGTTGTCAGTTGCTTCAATTAATGCTCTATCCATAATTTCCATACCTGCCGGAACAATTCCGCTTGAAATTATTTCTGATGCTGCATCACCACCTTCTTTAATTGAAGGAAAACCAATCAATGCAGCTTTAACTACTTGTGGTTTTTTTAATATCTTTACTGTTACCTCTGTAACAACTCCTAATAAACCCTCGGATCCACAAATTAATCCCATCAAATCATAACCTTCTTGATCTAATGCTTTTCCACCAAATCTACAGATGGTTCCATCCATCATTACCATTTCAACACCAAGAATGTTATTTGTAGTTGTTCCATATTTAAGTGAGTGTACTCCACCTGAATTTTCAGCAACATTACCTCCAATAGAGCAAGCTAATTGACTAGAAGGATCTGGTGCATAATAGAAGCCTTTGTGTTGAACAGCATGCGTTATTCCTAAATTTGTTACACCTGGTTGTGTAACGACACATTTATTTGGAAAATCTATATTTAAAATTTTATTAAATTTTCCCAAACCAAGAATTACTGCATCTTGTAATGGTAATGCTCCTCCAGATAATCCTGTGCCAGCACCTCTTGGAATTACTTTAATATTTTCTTTATGACAATATTTTAAGATTTCACTTACTTCATTAGTATTTTCAGGTAGCACAACTGCTAAAGGTGTTTGAGTGTATGCAGCTAGCGCATCCGTCTCGTATGGTTTGATTTCATCTGCATGACTTAAAACATTTTCTGGATTTGTCAGCTTACATAAATTTTTAACAATAGAACTTTTGTTATCTATCGTTTTTTGATCAATTTTTGGTAAAGCTAACTCCATTTATTTATCCAAGCATTTTTTTAATATTATCAATTGCTTGAGAAATATTATCTTGTGATGCAGCAAAACTAAATCTGACATAATCGCCCGAAGTTTTACCAAAAGCAGTTCCTGGTACTATTGCTACACCTGCTTCATGCATTGCTTTATGACAAAATTCCTCACCATTCATACCTGTTCCAATTACCTTAGGAAATGCATAAAAAGCACCGCCAGGCAAACTACACTCGACACCTGGAAGACTGTTTAAACCTTCGTGAATTAGTTTTCTTCTTTGAGTAAATTTTTCCATCATGTGATGAATTGAGTCATCTGGACCATCTAATGCAGCAATACCAGCAAACTGGGCAGCAGCATTTACACAAGAAACACTGTTTATTAAAAGTTTATTAACATGTTCAACTAAATGCTCAGGCCAAAAACTCCATCCTAATCTCCAACCTGTCATTGAATAAGCTTTACTCCATCCTTCTAGGACAATTAGTCTATCTCTTAATTCTGGGTAATTAAAAAAAGTTGGCATTTCTTTACCATCAAAAATTTGTCTGCTGTAAATTTCATCACTAAGAATTGTTACATGTGGATGCTTCTTTAATCCCTCTGCTAACTTATCAATTTCTGACTTTTCTACGAAACTTCCAGTAGGATTATTTGGGTTAATTAAAATCAACAATCTTGTTTTGTCAGTGATTAATGAAAGAATTTTATCTGCACTAAATTTTAAATCTTTGTCTTCAGTTAAATCATAAGGAACAGCAGTAGATCCAGTATAATTAATCATCGACTCATAAATAGGAAACGCTGGAGTTGGATGAATAATCTCAACACCTGGTTCACCAAAACATTGGATTGCATAATGCATAGTAGGTTTTCCACCGGGCATGATAATTATTCTTTCTGGATCTATGTCTTGATTATAAAGACTCTTAATTTTTCTTGTTACGGATTGACGACACTCTAAAATACCGTTTGATAATACGTATCCATGATGACCATCATCTAAAGCTTTTTTTGCAGCTTCAACAATATGCTTAGGAGTTTTAAAATCAGGTTGCCCTAACCCTAAATGGATCATGGGTTTGCCTTGTGCTTCAAGTTTTTTTGCTCTGGCCAAAACGCTAAATGCAGTTTCAGTGCCTAATCTATTTAAACTTTCAGCTAATTTCATAATTTATCTCCTATATATTATTTTTGTTCTATTTAATTCACTCAAATTTTTACAACCCATTAAAACCATATTTCTATTTATTTCATCGTGCATATTTTGAAGTAACTTTTCTACTCCTGGCTGACCAGCTGCTCCCAAGGCAAATAAAAACATCCGACCAAAACTACACGCTTTTGCCCCAGCTGCAAGTGCTTTTAACACATGAGTGCCACGCCTAATTCCACCATCTAATATGATTTCTAACTTATCTCCTACTGCATCTGATATTTCTTTTACTTGATCAAAGGGAGATCTTGATCCATCAAGTTGTCTTCCACCATGATTAGAAATCATGATTGCTGTGCATCCAATGTCTATTGCTCTTTTAGCATCTTCAACTGACATAACTCCCTTAAGTGCAAAAGGCTTACCCCATTTTTTCACACAGTATTCAGCATCTTTCCAGCTCATTGCTGGATCATATTGTTCATTGATATATTCAATCACAGACTTAGCAATATTTGTTCCCTTATCTGTTTTTGTTGCAACATTTGCTAATGAAAATTTTTCATGAGTTAAATAATTAAAAACCCATTTAGGGTGCATTGCAAAACTCATTAAACTCTGCAATGTAAGTTTGGGAGGTGTTGTAAAACCTGTTCTATGATCTTTCTCTCTATTACCTGCTACTAATGTATCAACAGTTAAACACATTCCATCAAAATTTGCTCTCTTACATCTCTCGATAAGATCATCTGTAATTCCAGTATCTTTATGTACATACAATTGAAATAACTTTGGACCGCTAGATACATTTGCAATTTCTTCTATTGTTGTGTTTGCCATTGTTGACATACTATAAAAAGTCCCAAATTTTTCTGCAGCTCTCGCAGAAGCTTTATCTCCCTCATGGTGGTATAATCTTTGCATAGCTGTCGGTGATAAAAATATTGGCATATCAATTTTTTTTCCAAAAACAGTTGTAGATAAATCTGGCTTTCCAACACTAGCCAAAACATTTGGTACTAAATCACAGTCGTTAAATGCATCAGTATTCCTTCTTAAAGTTACTTCATCGTCTGAGCCACCATCTATGTAATGAAAAATTGGTGATGGAAGATTTTTTTTTGCTAATTTTCTAAAATCTGTAAAATTGTGACAATCTTTTAAATTCATTTCTTAAACTAAAATTTTTTAAGAAAATTAAACATATAACTATTTGCACCTGGATTTTTGTCTCCTAAACTTGCATTAGATAGATGATTATATGAAAAACCCACAAAACTTTCTTTTGGTAAGTTCATAGATAATTGTAATTCAGTTTTAAATTCTAGCGCATGTCCTAAATCTTTGCCATCTCCTTCATTATAATAACCAGGAGCAAAACTGGGATTAAAATTTAAATTGCCGAGATTGTACTGGGCCTGAACTCCTGTATAAAAATAACTAGCACTATCTGCTGTCATCATTGCGCCAGTAATTGGAGATAAATTTCCTAAAAATGTATCTCTATTTAAATCCTCGTTTTGATGTTGAACACCAAATAATTCTGACTTCTTTCCATCATCACTAAAATCAAACATTCCGGTATAGAAATTTAACTTAGTTGAATCGGTCTCAATTTTACTATCGTCTGCGCTAACAATATTAATTAAACCAAAGCACGCACAGATAGAAATTGTCATTACTTTTTTTTTCATCACAGCTAATATGCTCATAAATTTCTAGTTTTCAATTTTTTAAATATTATGACACCACCTATAAAAAATAACAATAAAGGTAAAATCCACAAGATATATGTATTTTTTGTTAATTCAGGATCATACAATATCCAGTTTCCATATTTTTTTTTTAAAAAAATGTAGATTTCCTCTTCTTCCATTCCTTCTTTCAATTTGTCTTCAACAACTAACTTCAGGCTATTAGCAAATTCAGAGTCAGAATCATAAACAGACTGTCCCTGACAAATTAAACATCTAAGATTTTTTGTGATCTCAATTTTTAGCTTATCGTTTTGTATTTCCCCATGTGCAGTTGAAATATTTATTAATAATAAAAAAATTAAAATTTTTTTCATTGGCTTAAAATTTTTTTAATTTCCTGAACATTGATTTCATTTATTGGTCCTGTATATTTTTTAACAATCTTATTATTAAAAACTATAAAAGTTTCTGGTACTCCATAAGCACCCCAATTTATTGATAATTTTCCATTGTCATCATTAAGAATTAAATCATAAGGGTTGCCTAAATCATCAAGAAAATTTTCAGCATTTAATTTTAGATCTTTATAATTTATTCCAATCATTTTAAGTGAATTGATATCATTTAATTCTAACAAATATTTATGCTCTAATTGACATGGTGCACACCATGATGCCCATATATTAATTAAATAATATTCATTAAGCATAAAATCTTTACTTGAAAAATTTTCATTTGATTTAAAAATTTTTGCCTCAAATTCTGGAATGTTTTTATTCAAATTTACGTTTGGCGTATAAATATTTGTTTGATTAAGACTTTTGTAAAAAACAAAAAAAATAAATATTAAAAAGAAGAAAACTAAAAATGGAACAATATTATTTTTC
>NZ_JBNGZG010000007.1:0-47469 GCF_052049815.1 Candidatus Pelagibacter sp. | reverse complement strand
ATTTAATTTAAATATTACAAAGATATTAACAGGATATACATGGATAATACTTATCAAATTTTTCTAATTTCTGATTCAACAGGGGAAACATTGGATAGAATTTTTTTATCCCTTAAAGCACAGTTTCAAAACATAGAATATAAAGTTAATTCGTATTCATTTACAAGAACAGAAAACCAAGTTTTAAAAATACTTGATATTGCCAAAAAAGAAAAAAATTCAATTATTTTGTATACAATAGTTGATAATAATTTGGCTAAATTTTTAGCAAATAAAAGTGATGAAAAAAAAATTCCATGTTTTGGTGTTTTAGGAAGCTTAATATTAAGTTTTTCTAAATTATTTAATCAAAAAGCCTCTCACGAACCAAGCGGTCAACATGCTTTAAATGATGAGTATTATGATCGTATTGAAGCTATCCAATATACAATGAACCATGATGATGGAAATCTTCTTAATGATATTGGAAAATCTGATATTATTTTATTAGGTGTTAGTAGAACAAGTAAAACTCCAACATCAATTTATCTAGCAAACAAAGGTTTTAAAACAGCAAATATTCCTTTGGTTAATCAAAAATCTATTCCGGATATTTTAAAAAAAGAGCCACAAAATTTCTGTGTCATAGGGCTTACCACAGAAGCAGAAAGACTTGTAGATATAAGAAAAAATAGAATGAATTCTCTTAAAGAAACCACAAGCCAGGACTATACTGATCTAGAGAAAATAAAGAAAGAAGTACAAGATTCAAAAGAGTTATTCAGGAAATATAGTTGGCCATCAATTGATGTTACAAGAAAATCAGTAGAGGAGACAGCGGCATCCATTATTAAAATTTATGATATATATATAAGTAAAAAAAATGGGTAGAAAAATAATTTTAGCCTCTAAAAGCAAAGTTAGAAAAGAAATTCTTAATAAACATGGTTTAATTTGCGAAGTTCAACCATCAAATGTTGATGAAGATATTGTTAAAGAAAGTTTAGAAAAACATAAAGCATCACCTGAAGAAGTTTCAAAAAACTTAGCAGAATTAAAAGCAAACAAAATAAGTCAAAAATTTGCTGAAGAATTTGTGATAGGAGCAGATAGTGTAATTGATCTTAACGGTAAAGTTATTTCAAAGCCAACAAACCGAGATCAAGCATATGAAATTTTAAAAAATTTAAATGGTGAAACACACCATTTAATTAGTTCTGTTTGTATATCCAAGGGAGGAAATATGATTTGGAATTATACTGATAAAGCTGCTCTTACTATGAAAAATATGACCGAAGATCAGATAAAAGAATATTTATCAAATATAAGTGATGAAGCTTTATATGCTTACAATGTATATCAAATCGAAGGACTAGGCAGAACTTTGTTTTCTAAAATAGAAGGAAATGAAAATACAATTATGGGTCTACCAGTTGAAAAAATAAAAGACTATTTAAAAAATTATAATGAATAGAAATTATCTTATTATCGGTAATCCCGTAGAACATTCTCTTTCACCAAAAATTCATAATTTTTGGTTTAATAAAAATAATATTAACGCTACTTATAAAAAAGAAACACTATTAGAAAGTAAGCTAGAAAATTTAGTTAAGAGAATAAAAGAAGGGGATATAAGTGGGGCCAATGTTACCGTTCCGTTCAAACAAAAGATAATACCTTTTCTTGATGAATTATCAGATCTTGCAAAAAAAACCCAATCGGTGAATACATTATATAAGGAGGATGATCTTGTGATTGGTGATAACACTGATGTGTACGGCTTTTCACAATCAATTTTAAATCAAAACATTAGCCTTAAAAATAAAGATGCTCTTATTGTGGGTGCTGGTGGAGTGGTTCCATCCGTAATAACTGCGCTGGAAGATTTATCGATAAGAAAAATTTATATAAAAAATAGAACACAAGAAAAGCTATATAAATTAAAAGAGATATTTACTAACATAAACCCTTTGGAATGGGATCAAGAGATTGACTGCAATATTGTAATAAACGCTACTAGTCTTGGATTAAAACCAAATGATCAAATAAACTTAAACTTTGATAATTTAAAAAACAAAACAATTTTTTATGATACAATTTATAATCCGCCTGTAACTAATTTTTTAAAGAACGCAAAAGAGAAAGGGCACGACATTATAAATGGAAAGTTAATGTTGCTTTTACAAGCTCAAAAAGCGTTTGAAATTTGGACTGGAATTAATCCCAAAATAGATGAAAAATTTTTAAATTATTTGAATGATTAGAATAGCATTAGTAGGTGATATTGGATCAGGTAAAAGTTATTTTTCAAAATTATTTAGATTTCCAATTTTTGATGCAGATTTAGAAGTAACTAAAATTTATGGAAAAGATAAAAAATTTAATAAATTAATTAGAAAAAAATTTCCTCAACAAACTTTTTCTTTCCCGCTAAAAAAAGAAGAACTCATAAAATGCATTTTATCTAATTCAGGAAATTTAAAAAAAATCTCAAAGATTGTGCATCCAATAGTTAAAAAAAAACTAGGCATTTTTTTAAAGAAGAATAAAAATAAAAAGTTTGTGATATTAGATATTCCACTTTACTTAGAAAATAAGCTTAATAGTAAAAATGATGTAATTGTTTTTGTTGATGCCAGTAATAAAGACATAAAATCGAGTTTATTAAAAAGAAAAAGATTTAATAACAAGTTGCTAAGGCTATTTAAAAAAATTCAGCTTCCATTATTGATAAAGAAAAAGAGATCTAATTTTATAATAAGAAATGATTTTACTACAAAAACAGCCAAAAGGTCTGTAAGATATATACTTAAACAATTAAGAGATGAAAGAAATAATACTTGATACTGAGACAACAGGCTTAAATGTTAAAGATGGACATAGAATTGTTGAAATTGGCTGTATAGAGTTAGATGATTTGATTCCAACCAAAAAAACATTTCATTGTTATTTAAATCCAGAAAGAAAAGTTTCTGAAAAAGCTTTTGAAGTCCATGGTTATTCAGACGAATTTCTTTCAAAACAAAAAAAATTTTCAGAAATAGCCGATAATTTTCTTAACTTTATTGAAGGTAAAAGATTAGTTATTCATAATGCAGAATTTGATATAGGCCATTTAAACAATGAAATGTTAATTCTTGGAAAAAAGAAAATTAACAATGAAATTGTAGACACTCTCGTGATGGCGAGAGAAAAATTTCCAGGTTCACCAATTAATTTAGACTCTTTATGTAAACGATATAGAATAGATAATTCTAGAAGAACAAAACATACGGCCTTGATTGACTGTGATTTGTTGGCTAAAGTTTATATTAATTTACTAGATCAAAAAGAACCTACATTAAATTTTAAAAGTGAAAACAAAGATATAATAGATGTAAATGATAATAATTTTCAATACTTCAAAAAAATTATAAAACCAACAGAAGAGGAAATCACTCTTCATAAAAAATTTTTAAAAAATAATTTGAAAAAAAATTATTTTAATTAAACATAGAATTATATAATTCGTTAAAATCTATTTTTTTCTCTAATTTTATACCTGGATGTCCAGAATTATGGACAAGATTAAGAAAGGCTTTTTCTAATTCTGGATATATTTTATTTTGTACATCACAAAGAATAATTTTTTCTAACTCTTTTTTTTCAATCACTTCATCATTAACTTTAATTATTGTGGCGTAAACTATTTCAAAGTATGATTTTTTTTCATTTGGTTCTTTATCCTCAAATTTCATTGTAGTATTAATTTCAATTAACTTATTTTTTAAAGCTTTAGACGTAATATCAATATTTAGCTGGTATTTTGAAATATTGTCTTTTACAAAAATAAAAGTTTCTATGTCTGGTGTTTCACTTGATAGATCCTTAATGAACATACCTAAGATTTTATATTTTTCTGTCATTGTCATCCTCTATATCCTCAAATTCCCCTTCTATAAAATTATTTTTTTCTGTTTGATTTTTTTTATTATTCATACGAAATCGTCCAAACAATAGTTTTCTAGTAACTGGAAATATCAAAAGAAAACCTAAAATATCAGTAGCAAACCCTGGTATGATTAATAGTATTGCAGCAAAAGCAATTGCAGCACCAGAAACAAGTTCATAAGCTGGAATTTGGTTTTTAACCATGTTGGTTAATCCAGATCTTATCGTATTTAAACCCTCGTGTTTTGCATAATAAACCCCAACCACTGCAGTCAAAAAAATCAAAAAAATTGTTTTAAAAGCCCCAATTTGTGAACCTATTTTAATAAATAGATAAATTTCTATAATTGGAACGAGTATTATAGATAGTAATAGTGTGTTCATTTGACTTTAATGTAATTTGTTAGTTGAAATAATCAACATAGTAATTACTATTAACTCATGAATTACAGCTTTGAGTATATAGATATTATTCTACTTGCTATGATTGCAGGTTTTATTTTTTTGAGATTAAGAGGAATTCTTGGAAGAAGAAGTGGTTTTGAGGGAAAACCGACTGCTCAATTCGAAAAAATTTTAAAAGATGTACAAAAAGAAAATCAACCTAAACCTAGAGAAAATTTTGATGATGTAGCACAAAAAGAATTTATTACTGGTGCTAAAATTGCATATGAAACTATTATAACTGACTTTAGTGATAGTGATAACAAGTTGACTACAAGTAAACCTTTATTAAGCAAAGAAATTTACGGTCAATTTAATGAAGCACTAAAAGAAAGAGACAAGAGAGGTCACACTGCAGAGATTACTTTTATTGGGGTTAATTCTGCAACAATTAAAGAACATAAAAAAGAAGATACTTTTTTAAAAGTAACTGTAGATTTTGTTAGTGAAGTTATTACTTGTATTAGAGATAAAGAGAAAAAAATTATATCGGGTGATCCTGAAAAAATAAAAAAAATATATGATACTTGGATTTTTTCAAGAGACACAAGATCAAATAACCCAAATTGGCAATTAATAGAGACACTTACTTAATTGAGTAATATTTCAGATAAGGATAAAAAAGACTGGCAAAATTTTTTATCGAACAAGGAAAAATTACCCAATAAAGATTTCATCAAATCTAATAAAAAAAATTTCAAAACTACCGAAATTGATTTACATGGATTTACGTTAGATGAAGCAAATAAAGAAGTTGAGAAATTTATTTTCAACAGTCATAAAAATGGATTTAATAAATTGAGAATAGTGACGGGCAAGGGTTTGCACTCTGATAATGAAAAAAATCCTTATGTTTCAAAAGATTTAAGTATCTTAAGGTATTCAGTTCCTGAATACATAAAAACTAATGTTGAGTTAATGAATTTAATTACTGAATTTAAAGAAGCTGATATTCAGGAGGGTGGGGAAGGTGCTTTTTATATTTTTTTAAAAAAGAAAAAATTATAAAATAAATTTAGAAAGATCAGAATCTTTGACTAAAGTATCTAAATTTTTATCAATATAAGCTTTATTTATTATTATTTTTTCTCCAGATCTATCTGTAGCAGTAAAACTAATGTCATCTAAAATTTTTTCAATAATAGTGTGCAATCTACGAGCACCAATATTTTCAACAGTTGCATTTACCTCTGATGCTATATTTGCAATTCTATCTATTCCATCTTCAGAAAATTCAAGTTCAACATTTTCAGTTTTAAGAAGTGCTACATATTGTTTTATTAAACTATAGTCTGGTTCTTTAAGAATTCTTTTAAAATCATCACTAGTTAATGCTTCTAGCTCTACTCTAATTGGCAATCTTCCTTGAAGTTCTGGTAAAAGATCAGAGGGTTTTGCTAGTTGAAAAGCACCTGAGGCTATGAATAAAATATGATCTGTTTTAATTGGTCCATATTTTGTATTAACCGTTGTTCCCTCAATCAAAGGCAATAAATCTCTTTGAACACCTTCTCTTGAAACATCACCGCCAACTCTATCAGTCCTTGCTGAAATCTTATCTATTTCATCTAAAAAAACTATTCCATTATTTTCTGTAGAAATCTTAGCTGCTTTTATAATTTTATCTTGTTCAATTAATTTATCAGATTCATCATTTATTAAAATTTCATGAGACTCTTTTACTGTCATTTTCTTTTTCTTTTCTTTAGGTCCCATTGATTTTCCAAGCATGTCACTAATATTGATCATGCCTATGTTTGCACCTGGCATACCAGGAATTTCAAAAGAGGCACCATTTCCTCCTCCAGCATCACTTACAGCAATTTCAATTTCGTTATCGTCTAAATCACCATTTCTTAATCTTTGTCTAAAACTTTCTCTTGTAGCAGGACTAGCTTTTTTACCGACTAAAGCATCCAAAACTTTCTCTTCAGCCATTTTTTGAGCTTTGGCTTTAACTTCTTTTCTTTTTTTAACTTTCTCCATTGAAATAGCAATCTCAATTAAATCTCTTACGATTTGCTCTACGTCCCTACCTACATATCCAACTTCAGTAAATCTCGTAGCTTCAACCTTTACAAAAGGTGCTTCGGCTAATTTAGATAATCTTCTAGAAATCTCAGTTTTTCCAACTCCAGTTGGTCCAATCATTAAAATATTCTTTGGTAAAACTTCATTTTTCATTTCACCATCGAGCGCTTGTCTTCTCCATCTGTTTCTCAAAGCAACAGCCACAGCTCTTTTAGCTTTATTTTGCCCAACCACAAATCTATCTAATTCAGAAACTATTTCTCTTGGAGATAAAGAGCTTCCAAGTGAAGCTTCATTTTTTTTATTATCCTTTGGATGAAGTTGAGTTACGTTTGATTTATCCATTATATTTTTTCAATTTTTACATTATCATTTGTAAATACGCATATATCTGCTGCTACTTTTATTGCTTTCTTTGCAACTTCTTCTGCTGTCATATCAGTTTCTATTAATACTTTACCAGCAGCTAAAGCATAATTACCACCAGAACCTATTCCAATTACATCACCTTCTGGTTCAAGAACATCACCAGTTCCTGATATAATATAACTATTATTTTTGTCACCCACAGCCATTAATGCTTCTAATCTTCTTAAATATTTATCTGTGCGCCAGTCTTTAGCAAGTTCTACAGCTGCTCTAGATAAATTCCCTGCATGTTTTTCTAGCTTACCTTCAAGCCTCTCAAATAGAGTTAGAGCGTCTGCAGTTGACCCAGCAAAACCTGCAACGACATCCCTTTTTTCAATTTTTCTTACCTTTGATGCTGTGCTTTTTACTACAGTATTACCCATGCTTACTTGACCATCACCAGCAACTACTACATCATTTTTTTTTCTTACTAATACTATTGTAGTCATAATTATAAGATGGATATTAATTTTTATTCTTCAAGTAGTGATTACTGATATTGATATATTTCTTAATCCATATATACCTTCACTTACATATGGCTAGAAAAGGTAAAATTGCGAGAAAAACAAAAGAAACAAGTATTAGTGTTGAAGTAAATATTGATGGTAAAGGTAAATACGAAATAGATACTGGCATAGGATTTTTAGATCATATGCTAGAACAATTATCAAAACACTCATTAATAGATTTAAAAGTTAAAGCCAAAGGTGATACTCATATTGATCTTCACCACACAACTGAGGACACTGGTATCGCTATAGGTGAGGCTCTCAAAAAAGCTGCAAAAAAATTTGTAGGAATAAAAAGATACGCTCATGCAATGATTCCAATGGATGAAACTTTAACTAGAGTAGCAGTCGATGTATCTAATAGACCTTACTTAATTTGGAAAGTTAAGGTTAAAGTTGAAAAATTAGGTGAGATGGATACTGAGCTATTTAAAGAATGGTTTCAAGCCTTCTCTCAAGCAGCAGGAGTTACCTTGCATGTAGAAAATATTTATGGAGAAAATAGCCACCATATAATTGAGTCTTGTTATAAAGGTTTGGCAAGATCATTAAGAACAGCATTAGAAATGGATCCAAGAAACAAAAAATCAATTCCATCAACTAAGGGCTCTTTATAAATTTAATGAATGTCACAATTGTTGACTACAATTCAGGTAATATAAGTTCAGTAGTAAATTCTTTTAAAGAAGTTGCAAAAAACAAAATAGATCTTGAGGTTACCTCAGATATTAAAAAGATAAGATCCAGTGATAAACTTGTCTTGCCGGGACAAGGCTCGTTTAAGAGCTGTGTAGATGCCTTAAACTCTATAAATGGCCTTTCAGAAACACTTAATGAATTTGTAACAAATGATAAAAAGCCACTTCTTGGAATATGTGTTGGTTTACAAATGTTTGCAGATATTGGATATGAAGAAACCGAAACTAAAGGTCTCGGATGGATACCAGGCAAAGTTTCAAAAATTAATAACCAAAGTGGAAAATTTAAACTTCCACATATTGGCTGGAATCAGATTAATATAGTTAAGGATAGTAAGATTTATAAAGATGTAGAAAATAATTCTCATATGTATTTTGTGCATAGTTATGAATTTATACCAAATGATAAAAATGTAATTTCAGCTACAACTGATTATTCATCAAATATTGTTTGTTCTGTTGAAAAAGAAAATATTTTTGGAACACAATTTCACCCAGAAAAAAGTGATAAGATTGGTCTAAAAATAATTGATAACTTTATTAATTTATAAATGAAAATTTTTCCCGCAATAGATATTAAAGATAAAAAATGTGTAAGGTTAGTTAAAGGAGACTTTGATAAGAAAACTGAATATGAAATGTCTCCTGTTGAACAAGCGGGTAAATACAAAGATCATGGATTTAAAAATTTACATATAGTTGATTTAGATGGTGCTTTAACTGGCGAAACAATTAATTTAAATATTATTCAGGAGATAGTAACTAAATTCGATCTAAAAATTGAAATAGGTGGAGGAATAAGAAATTATGAAAATATTAAGAAATATATCGAGGCAGGTGTTGAAAAAGTTATCTTGGGAAGTGCTGCTATAAAAGATAAAAGTTTTTTAAAAGAGGCGTGTGAAAAATTTCCAAATAAAATTGCTTTAGGTTTGGATGCTAAAGACGGTTATTTATCTGTTTCAGGATGGAAAGAAAATTCAAATCAATTAACTTTAGATTATTTAAAAGAAGTAAATGATTATGGCGCAAGTAGACTGATATATACTGATATTAATAGGGATGGTATGAAACAAAGCCCTAATTTTGAGGAAACAGTCAAGGTTGCCAGCACTTCAAAGTGCCCAGTAGTTATATCTGGTGGAGTTTCTTCAATTGTTGATGTTAAAAAAGCTAAAGAATTAAGTAATAAAAATATTGAAGGTATTATAGTTGGAAAAGCTATTTACGATGGAGATATTAAACTTGAAGAGTTGGTTAAGGAATTAGATGCTTAAAAATAGGATTATACCATGTTTGGATGTCAAAAATGGTAGAGTTGTAAAAGGAATTAATTTCGTTGATCTTAAAGATGCTGGTGACCCAGTTGAACAAGCTAGGATCTATAGTGATAATGGTGCGGATGAGATTTGTTTTTTGGATATTACAGCTTCTAATGAAAATAGAGATACAATTTATGAAGTAGTAAAAGAAACTTCTAAAAGATGTTTTGTTCCTCTAACAGTTGGAGGTGGAGTAAGAAGTGTTGATGATATCAATAAGTTATTAAACTGTGGTGCTGATAAAGTTTCTATAAATACTGCTGCAGTACAAAATCCAAGTGTAGTTATAGATAGTTCAAAGAAATTTGGCTCTCAATGTATCGTAGTTGCAATAGATGCTAAAAAAAATAATGAAAGTTGGGAGATCTTCACTCATGGTGGAAGAAATAGTACAGGAATTAATGCTATTGATTTCGCCACTTTAATGGAAAAAAATGGAGCAGGGGAGCTTTTGGTGACTTCAATGGACAGAGACGGTACACAGAAAGGATATGACATTGATCTGATGTCATCAATATCATCATCAGTTAATATACCCGTTATAGCATCTGGAGGTGTTGGTAATTTAGATCATTTAGTTGAGGGTATAAAAACTGGAAAAGCTAGTGCTGTTTTGGCTGCCTCTATTTTTCATTATGGAAAATACTCTATTAAAGAAGCAAAGGAATATTTGGACTCAAAGGGAATACCTGTTAGAATTTGACATGCTTGGTACACTTGAACATTTATTTAAATTAGCAAGAGAGAGAAAAGAAAATCCAGTTGAAGGATCTTATACAAATAAATTGTTATCAGATACCTCATTGAGCAAAGCAAAGATTATTGAAGAAATTGATGAATTAATAGAAGCTGTAGAAAAAAATACGAATAAAATTCATGAAGCAGCAGATGTTTTTTATCATTTAACAATGTATTTAGAAGCTAATGGTATAAAAATTGAAGAAGTTATGAGTGAATTAGAAAAAAGAAAAAAATGACATACGATGAAAATAACATTTTCGCAAAGATACTTAGAGGTGAGATTCCTTGTAATAAAATATATGAAGATGATTTTGTTTTGTCATTTCATGATATTAATCCTCAAAAAAAAATTCATGCTTTAGTAATTCCAAAGGGCAAATATATAGATCTAGATGATTTTAGTGAAAATGCCTCTTCTGAAGAGATAGTTGGTTTATTAAAAGGAATAAACACAGTTGCAAAGAAACTTGGCATATCAGTAGATACAGGAAAAGGTTATAGAGCTTTAGCAAATATCAATGAACATGGCGGCCAAGAAGTACCACATCTTCATTTTCATTTATTTGGAGGTGAAAGAGTTGGCAAGATGGTAGAGTGACATTAGAAATTAAAAGAAGCTATCTTGAAATAAAATCTTTAGATGAATTAAATGATTCATCTAAACCTTCAGAAAATTATTATATTGAATTAATTAAAGAACCAGATTTTCAATTGAATAAGTTTTTTTACAAAAATGTTGGAAAAAAATATAGATGGACTGATAGACTAATTTGGACTGATATCCAATGGATTAAATATATTAATAATAAAAATTTGAAAACTTTTGTATTAAAAAATGAAAAAAATCTAGCAGGTTATTTTGAAATTATTTATCACCCATTAAAAAATGAGAAAGAGATAGCCTACTTTGGTTTATTAGAAGAATATCATAATAAAAAGCTTGGATCCTATTTTCTGTCATGTGGAATTAAAGAAGCGTTTAAAGAAAAAATATCAAGATTATGGCTTCATACATGTACTTTAGATCATAAAAATGCATTAAATAATTATTTGGCAAGAGGCATGAGAATTTTTAAGGAAGAAACTATAAGAGTTTAGTCTGTTCTTTTTGGTAATAAAAATATTTTTTTATTTAAAATCTGATTTTCTAGAATATTTGAAATTGTTGTTAAATTTTTGTTTTGATAGATGTCAGTAATTTCCCATCCATTTAGATTTTTCGTTTTTTTATCAAAAAAAATATTTATTTTTTGATTATTCTCAATTATTTGAAGTCGTATAATATCTTTTTCTTTTTGGCTAACATCAAGCTGTTCTATTTTGCTAATTAAAAATTCTTTATCTAGTACTAAATTTAGAGAGGTTCTTTCTAATGGATAAATATAATATGCACCAGTATTCTTAAATTTTATAACTAATGATTTACCATTAGATACAAGTATTTTTCCTTTTTTATCAAAATATTCACAAAAAATTTTTTTTGGATATAAAATTGTGCAATTACCTTTTTCAGTTTTTTCATTTATTTTTTGACTAAAATTAAAGTTTATATTTTCAGTTTTTTTAAGTTTATTTATAACATCAATTTTAATAGAGGCATCTGCAGGTAAAATTTGAAAAAAAAAAATGATTAAAGAAAAATATTTTTTCATTAAAGAACATCTCTTTTTCCAACGTGGTTTGCTTTACTAACAATTCCATCAGCTTCCATCATATCCATTATTCTAGCGGCACGATTATAGCCAATTTGGAGTTTTCTCTGAAGAAATGAAGTTGATGCTTTGCCTTCACTCTTCACTATTTCTATTGCAGATTGGTATAATTCATCCTTATCACCAGTATCCTGAACATTTCCTGAGTCTTTTTCATCAGCAAAATTAAGTATTTCATCAACATAATCAGGTTCTGCTTGAGATCTGATAAAGTTATTTATTTTTTCAATCTCATTTTCAGATACAAAGGGAGCATGAATTCTTACTATTCTATTAGCTGACGACATGTAAAGCATATCACCTTTACCTAATAGCTGTTCAGCGCCTTGTTCACCAAGAATTGTTCTACTATCAATTTTTGAAGTTACCTGAAAAGAAATTCGTGTTGGAAAATTAGCTTTAATAGTTCCAGTGATTACATCAACGCTAGGTCTTTGAGTTGCCATTATGATATGAATACCAGCCGCTCTAGCCATTTGAGATAATTTTTGAATATAATTTTCTATTTCTTTTCCAGCAACCAACATTAGATCAGACATTTCATCAACAACTACAACTATGTATGGCATGGGCAATTTGTGTTTTGCATTATAACCATCAATATTTCTCACATTTTCTTTAGTCATTAGTCTATATCTACTCTCCATTTCTTTTACGACCCAACCTAAAACAGATGCTGCTTTTTTAGCTTCTGTAATCACAGGACATAATAAATGAGGTAAACCCTCATATGTTGAAAGTTCTAACATTTTCGGATCGATTAAAATAAATTTACATTTATCGGGAGCATGGCGATAGAGGAGGGAAAGAATAATTGTATTTATGCAAACAGATTTTCCTGATCCAGTAGTACCAGCTATTAATAAATGAGGCATGGTTGATAAATCACCTATTAAAGGAGTTCCTGATATACTTTTTCCTAAAGCAATAGGTAATTTAATATCTTTCTTTTTAAAATCAGAATTATCCAAAATTTCACTAAGATAAACATTTTCTCTACTAGGATTAGGAAGCTCAATACCAATTGTGCTACTTCCTGGAATGGTTGAAATTCTAGCTGACTCAGAGCTAGTATTTCTTGCAATGTCATCTGATAGATTAATAATTTTTGATACCTTTACACCTGCTGCAGGCTCAAATTCATTTAACGTCACGACTGGTCCCTGGCTTGATTTTTTAATCTTGCCATTAACACCAAAATCCAAAAGTATTTTTTCTAAAAATTCAGAATCATAATTTTGATTTTTATTTGTTTCATTTCTTTCTGATTTGGATGGAATTTTTAGAAGTTTTAATTCAGGTAATATATATTTTTTTTTATTCCCCATGTCGTTTCTATTTTCTTTAATAAAGGGTAAATCTTCTTGTATAAGATTTTTTATTTGATCTTGAGGAATGTATTCTTCTATGATTTCACTTTTGTTAGTATAATTTTTCTGTTCTTTTGTGGAAATATAAAGGTAAATTTTTTTAATATTTTGTAAAAATGATTTTAATTTAAAATTAATACTTAATAAAAAAAATAAACACACTAAAAGTATTAAAATATAGAATGAGATATTTATATGTATTAAAAAAACTTTACCTAATAAAGAATTAGATAAAAATTCTCCTACAAACCCACCATTACCATTAATGTAGAGTTCAAATGTTTCTTTGTAGAATAAGTTAAAAAAGATTGAGCCAAATACAATATAAAGTATTCCAAAAAATATATTTTCAACAGAAAAAAAAATTTGCTTTAATTTAAAAATATTAATACCAGTAAAAATTAAAGTTAATGGAATTAAGTAGGAAATAACCCCAAAAGCTTGAAACAATAAATCTGATGTAAAACTTCCCTGAAAACCAAGTAAATTATTTATTTTAGTTGTACTCGGAAAAATAAAATTTGGATCATTTGGCGAATAAGATATCAGAGCAATTAATAATAAAATTCCTAGTAAAATAAAAACAATACCAAAAATTTCTAATAATCTTTTTGTAGTAAAACTAATAAATATGTTCGCTAAGTTTTTAATATCCATAAAAATGAATCAAATATAACACTTTGTATCATCTAATTTTTGTTGTTAAAATTAAATTATATGACAGTTTGTATATTAGGACATAATCTTACTAGTTTAGCATTAGCAAAAGCACTAATTAAAATTGGATTAGAAGTAGATTTAATAGAAAATAAAAAAATAAAAACTTATCCAAAATCAAGAACTTTAGGTATTTCAAAATCAAACATAGAATTTTTTTGTAATGAAATTAGCAATATCAATAATCTGTGTTGGAAGATTAAAGATATCAAAATTTTTGGTGATAACAATTTAAATAAAGAATTAATTTCATTTACCAATAAAGATTATTTATTCTCAATTATCAAGAATTATGAGTTACACAAAAATTTAAAAAATGACTTAAAAAGAAATAAGAAATTTAAAGAAAAAAAAATTCTTAAAAAAGACGACTATGATTTGATAATTAATACTGACTTAAATCATAATATTACAAAAAAATACTTTTTTAAAAAAATTGAAAAAAATTACAATGCGTTCGCATACACATCAATTTTAAAACATAAAAAAATAAAGAATAACAAGGCCGTTCAGGTATTTACCAAAAATGGTCCTTTTGCCTTTTTACCTATATCTAATACTGAAACCTCTCTAGTTTATTCTTTTAATGGACCGATAAAGTTGAGTAAAAACAAATTTATTGAGTTAACTAAAAAATATAACAAACGGTTAGAAATTTTAAAAATCTCAGAAATCAATTATTTCCCTTTAAAATCTTCAAATTTAAGATCTTATTATTACAAAAATATTTTAGCGTTCGGAGATATGCTACACAGAATTCATCCTTTAGCAGGACAAGGATTTAATATGACATTAAGAGATGTGAAAACATTGACTAGAATAATTAAAAATAAAATTGAACTGGGTCTTCCTATTGATCAATCTATAAATTCTGAATTTGAAAAAAAAACTAAATCTCAAAATTATTTATTTTCTAAAGGTATTGATCTAATTTACGAAATTTTTAATTTTGAGAGAAAGCTAAATAATAAATTGATAAATCAAACTATTTCATTTGTTGGAAAAAATAAAAAGCTTAATAAAATATTTAAACTAATTGCAGACTACGGAGCTTTTTAATAACTATTGAATTGTAGTGTTGTTGAAATCGTCATATGAATAAGTAGTCAATATTTCGGAAATTTTTGTTTTTCTTTGTTGTAAATCTTTTGCTTCTAATAAAATTTGTTTTTCTTCGAGAGAAAATGGTGATGCCATTGCTAGAGCATTAATGGTCTCATCCAAGCTTTGTTTTTCTAGAGCCTTCCAATTAATTATAAAACCTCTTTTTTCAAATAAACTTTTTAAGTCCTTAAAAATTAATTCTAAATCAGAAAATTTAAGGTCCTCTTTTTTATCTAAAAGATCATTTTCAAAATCATTATATTTGACTTCACACTCTCTGTAATTTTTTCCACTATGTATTTCAGTTAAAACCTCAAATCTTATTAACCCTCTTAGTTCTATTAAAAAACGCTTATCTTCTGTTTCTCTAAAACTTATAATTTTCCCAAGACAACCAACATCATGAAGTTCTGGAACAAGATTATCAACATCTTTTGATTTTTTAGGTTGGATCATTCCAATTAGTTTATTGGATTTCATACTATCATTTACCATTTCAATATACCTAGGTTCAAAGATATTTAATGGAACCGCAGTCTTTGGAAAAATAATAAAATTACTTAAGGGAAATATAGGTATAATTTTTGGTAATTCAGAAGATGACATATTTATTAATATAAGGATCAATTAAGTTTTTACAAATATTTTAATATTGCTTGATAGACTTTAAAGAGGTAGATATATTCTTTTTTATAAGCGGGCATAGCTCAGTGGTAGAGCGTCTCGTTGCCAACGAGAAGGTCGAGGGTTCGACCCCCTTTGCCCGCTCCAATTTCAATGAGTGATTTAATAAATAAAAAATGTGTTCCTTGTGAGGGTGGTGTTTTGCCTTTTGATATTTCTCAAATTCATAAATATCAAAAAAAAGTAGATGGTTGGGATGTAGTTAAAAATACAAAGGAAATTTATTTTTTAGAAAAAAATTTTAAATTTAAAAATTTTATTAAAAGTCAAAAATTTGTAAACGAAGTGGGTAAAATAGCAGAGATAGAGGGACATCATCCAGATATTTTATTTGGATGGGGATATGCTAAAATTTCAATTACCACACATGCCATAGAAGGTTTGTCTGAAAACGATTTTATTCTTGCGGCAAAAATTGATAAAATTTCTAATGTCTGAAATGTCTTGTTTTTGAAAATACTAGAATAGTTTCAGTTTCGTTTGCAAATTTGATTATTTCTTTATCCCTAATTGACCCTGCAGGTTGAATTACAGCAGAAACACCTGATTGAACTAATTTTTCAATTCCATCTACAAATGGAAAAAACGCATCAGATGCAGCAACTATATCTTCATCTGGATTAACAAATTTTCTCATTTTGTTAATCGCAATTTGACAGCTATCAAGTCTACTTGGTTGGCCCGATCCTATACCAACTGTTGAGTTATTATGAGCTAAAACAATGGCATTAGATTTTACATATCTGCATACATTAAATGCAAAAATTAAATTTTTCATTTGCGAACTTGAGGGTTTTAATTTTGAAACTATTTTGAAATCTCTAGGCTTAAATTGAACTAAATCTTCATTTTGAATTAATAAAGCACCATTGTGAGAGTTAATTTTATAACTTTCATTTAACTTAAACTGATCAGCATCGATTAATCTTAAATTTTTCTTTTTTTTGAGTATTTTTAATGCTCCAGTATCAAATCCATTAGCAATTATTACTTCGAGAAAGATTTTATTTAATTCAAGGGCTAATTTATTATTTACTTTGAAGTTACATGATACAATGCCGCCAAATGCACTAATAGGGTCAGAAGCTAGAGCTGATTTGTAACATTCAACTTGATCTTTTTTAATCGATACACCACAAGGATTTGCATGTTTTACAATAACAACACCACAATCATTTGGTAAAGCTTTTGAAATTGTTAAGGCAGCAAAAATATCATTTAAATTATTATAACTTAATTGTTTTCCACTCAATTGATTTAAATTCAAACCATTAGAAGAATAGATAGCACTCATTTGATGAGGGTTTTCTCCATATCTTAATTTATTAATTATATTTGCACTAAAGACTTTTCTTTTTGGGAAACTATCATTAGTTATTTTATTAAAATAATTAGAGATCAAAGAATCATAATAAGCAGTTTCAGCAAATGCATGCTTAGACATTTTTTTTCTAAATTCAATTGTGGTTGAGCCTTTGTTCAAGTTTATCTCATTAATAAGCTCTTCGTATTGGTCTGTCGATGTTATCACTGTAACATCATTGTAATTCTTAGCAGCAGCTCTCACCATTGTTGGTCCACCAACATCTATATTTTCAATTATCTTATTATGGTTTTTGGTATTCTTTAATGTTTCTTCAAATGGGTAAAAATTAACTATAACTAGATCAATATTTTCAAAGCTATTTTTTTTTAATTCTTGTTTATGTCTTTTGTTTTTTCTCTTATTTAAAATTCCAGCGTGAATTTTAGGATGTAAAGTTTTGACACGACCATCTAATATTTCGGGTGAATTAGTAAAATCTGAAACTTCAATACATTTAAATTTAAGTTTTTTAATTGCTTTGAATGTTCCACCAGAACTGATTATTTGAATATTATATTTTTTTAAACAATTTAATAGTGGCTTTAAATTTTGTTTATCTGATAATGAAATTAGAGCTCTTTTAATTTTTGACATTATATTTTTATTAGTTCCCACTTAATATCACTATTTTTTGAATTTATTATCCCTGATATAAAAATATTTTGATTTTCAACATAAGTACTTTTGCTGTTAAAAAATAGCCCATTTTCGATATTTACTTCATAATTGTTACAATTAAATTTCCAACCTTCATCACCAATTTCAATTAGTATAGTTTTATTATCTTGAGTTTTCATGACCTTTGAAGATGGGTCTAAATGAAAACGAACATCAAATTTAAGATTTGGTAAATCTTTTTTACCTTTAATTTTATCAGTACCAATTAATTTAAAGTTTTCAGGAAAATACTCAATTTCTCTTTCATAAATTAAATTATATTGTTTCAAATAGCCATCATGCGAGGCATTTATTTTCCAATAATTTTTTTCAAAAACTATATTTTTTTGAATTATCTTTAGATTTGTATTTATTTTATATTCACCTTTAGAATTCTTACTAAATTTGCATGATGAATTATCATCTAAGACTAAAGTATTTTGTAAAGCCGAAGATCGACATAGTTCATTTAATTGATTATTTGTACCCTCATAATAACCTGCATTTGTAAATATTTTTTTACCATTTGATAAAAATTCAAAAGAAAGCGAACCAGCCTGATACTCATCTGAAAAATTTTTCTCAGGCGATGGTCCAATATCCATGAATAGATTTATTTTTTTATTTTTTAAAGATACATAATTTGAATTTTCGTAATTTTGATTTTTAAATACATAACCACATCTTTTTAAATATTGATCAAATTCAAAATTGTTAGATAAATTGTTACCATTAAAATGTGGATCAAAATTGATATTTTTCCAAAAGAACGAATAAGATTGTCCTAAATAAAAAATATATTCATCAATAAATTCAGGTATTACATTTTGTGATTCTTTAAACCATTCTCTAATTAGTATTAAGTATTTTAAGTAAAATATAGAATGTTTAATACTACGCGATTTTGGAAAACCATATTTATCAAAAACATCTTTAATAAATTTTTTTAATAAATCTAATCCAGCATTTAAATTTTTTGTTTGTTCACTGTAACAAAGAGAAAAAAGAATTATTGCAGAAATACTAATTATTTTATTTTTATAATACCTTGAATGATTTACTTGATTTAATAAATGTAAAATTTGTTTTTGAAGTATTAAGTCAAAATTTTTTTGATATTCTTTAGTACCATTATCATAAGTTAATTTAGAATTTGATAACCATGAAATAATTCTTTTTGATACAACACTTATTTCCCAACTTTTTGAGTTATATTTACTATTTATATTAATCCATTTTGTAATTACTTTTTGTACATCACTACTTGAAGATTTTAGATCTAAGCTAAAAATCCAAAAAAAATTGTTTAACTTTTTAAATTGTTTCTCACTTAGTTTCTTATTATTCCATATTTCTTCTAATGAAAAATCAGCAATATTATTCTTTTTTGTTTTGACTTTAATTAGAGATGATAGAAGGTAAGTGCTTGGTTTGTACCTAAATAAAAGATCTGTGTGTTTGGAAATTTTTTTATCATATAAAAAAGAATTAAGATAAAAATTTCTTAAATTATTCAGCATATAAAACAGATTATATTAAGAACAGATAACTAAGCTGATTTCAATAATTCTATATTTTTTTTGATATCACCGTTATTACTCTTAAAAATTGTTGTTCCTGACACAAGAATATTTGCACCTGCATCGATCGCACTCTTAGAATTTTCAAAATTAATTCCACCATCAATTTCTATATCATAATTAAATTTATTATTTTCACGAATAGTTTTTAATTTTTTAACTTTTTCTAAAACTTCAGGCATAAATTTTTGTCCTCCAAAACCTGGATTGACACTCATTATAAGAATCAAATCAATTTGATTTAAAAATTTTTCTATTTTCTCAATTTTTGTTTTTGGATTTAATGAAATTCCAACTTTCTTTTTTAATTCTCTAATTTTGTTTATTGAATCTTGTAAGTTATCAGTTGCTTCAGGATGAATAGTAATAATATCAGCCCCAGCTTTTGCATAATCTTCTATGTACTTATGAACAGGAGCAATCATCAAATGAACGTCAAATTTAAGTTTAGTATGCTTTCTTAGTGATTTAATAACAGGAGGTCCAATTGTTAGATTCGGAACATAATGTCCATCCATTACATCAACATGAACCATGTCAGCCCCACCGTTTTCTAATTTTTTTATTTCATTACCAAGTTGACTAAAGTCAGCAGAAAGTATTGATGGTGAAATTTGTATTTTTTTCATTGATAGTGATTATTAGTAGTATCAATTTTTAAAATTTAATTGAATTAAAAAATTGATAAATTTGTCTAGAAATTTCACTTTCAAGAGGAAATGACAGCATACCCATCACAGAATAACCAAGTACCCATGGCATTAAATAAAATCTAATCATAAAAAAGAACCATGCAATATATAGTGGTACTAATGGTGCAATTATAAATTTGGGGGTTATTGGTTTGAAAAGTTTAATAAAAGGATTTGTTATCTTTACAAATATTTTCATAAAAAAAAATTCAGAATCTTCTTTTTGAAAAATATTCATTGCGACCTTACCAATTAAAGTCCACATGATCATTCCTAAGGCATAATCAATTATATAGACTAAGGGATGAAAGTTTGCTGATAATCCTGATGACATTTAAGATATATATTAGAAAAAAGAACAAAAAAAAAGGGGCGAATAAATCGCCCCTTAAATTAATTTAACTTAATAAGTATTATCTACCAATTACAGTTTTACCTGCAGGTACACGACACTCATCAACCATTCTTTGAGTAGCAGCATTAGGCGCTGAAGTCATTAAACTTACAACAACCATTGCAACTAAACTAACAGTAGATCCGAAGATACCAAATGTTAACTGTGTAATACCCAAGAAACCAGCTCCACCGTTACGTACCCAAACTAGATACGCAGCACCAGATACTAGACCTAATATCATACCAGCTATTGCACCTTCTCTGTTAGCTCTGTTCCACCATACACCTAGTACAAGTGGCCAGAATAAACCAGACATCGCAAAGTCAAAAGCCCAGATTACTGAACCTAAGATACCTTGGATTTCCATTGCTGCAATTGTAGCTCCAGCAAAACCAATTACTACAAGTAATACCCTTGCAACAACTAGTCTTTTTGCAGTTTCCGCTTTTGGATCAATGATCTTATAGTAAACATCATGTGATATAGCGTTTGCAATTGCTAGAATTAAACCATCTGCTGTTGACATGGCAGCTGCCATACCACCGGCTGCAACTAGACCTGAGATTACATATGGTAATCCTGCTATTTCTGGTGTTGCTAATACAACGGCTTTACCACCCATGAAGAACTCGTTTAATTCAACAGTTCCATTTCCGTTAAAGTCGCTAATAAACATCAGATTAGCTTGGTTCCAGTTTTGGTACCAATCGATCGCTTGTACATCAGAAATTGACTTACCAATAATACCAGTAGGTAATGATGGATCAATCAATGCTAATTTTGAAAGCGTCGCTAACATTGGTGCAGATGAATATAGTAGGAAAATAAAGAATACTGACCAACCTACTGATTTTCTAGCTGCTTTTACACTTGGAGTCGTGAAATATCTCATCATCACGTGCGGTAATGAAGCTGTTCCCATCATCATCGCTAATGCCAATGAAATAAATGCCCAAGGTGAAGCATTTACTGCAGAGTGTGCTTTAGTTATTCCAGCTAAGCCTTTTGGCACTAGTGCAAGATCTTCTTTCGAGTTTGCAATAAAACCAAATTGAGCTTCTAATTCACCAATTCTGGCAACTTCATCAGCTAACATGAAGTGCGGGAAGAAACCAGCACCAATTTTGTTACTGATCCAGAATACTGGAAGTAAATAAGCTATAATTAGTACAATGTACTGTGCAACTTGTGTCCAAGTTACTCCTCTCATACCACCTAGCATTGAACATAATAAAATACTAATTAGTCCAACGTATACAGCGTATTGAAAAGGAATATCAAGGGCAACAGATGCAATAGTACCTGTAGCGTTAATTTGTGCAGTCACATATGTAAATGAGGCAACAGTTAATACTATTACCGCACATAGTCTTGCTAAATTACCACCGTATCTTGTACCTACGAAATCTGGAACTGTGTAACAGCCAAATTTTCTTAAGTATGGTGCTAATAAAGATGCAACCAACACGTAACCACCAGTCCAACCTACAAGTAACGCCATATAACCATAACCTTTGAAGTAAATACCACCTGCCATTGCAACGAATGATGCACCAGACATCCAGTCTGCTGCAGTTGCCATACCGTTGAATACAGTAGGTACTTGTCTTCCAGCTACATAGTAAGCGTCAGCTTGAGCTGTACGTGATAGCCAACCAATAATTGCATAGATGGCTACTGTAAAAGCAACAAAACAAATTCCGATTGCTTTTGCAGACATACCAGCTGATTCTGCAATTGCCATTATGATTATGAAAGCTAAAAATCCACCTGTATAGATTCCATAAACTTTAGGCAAGTTGTCTATAAAATTACCTTTGATCATTAGTCGCCTCCTTTTTCAGAAAAGCCGAACTCTTCATCAATTTTTTCTTGTCTATTCGCAAACCAGAAAATTAGGATTACGAAAATTCCAAGAGAACCTTGACAAGTGAACCAATACGTTAGTGGATAACCAAAAGGTCCACCGACTTCGTTCATCTCAGCTCCAAAAAGGAAGATACCCATTGAGAACACAGCCCAGATTGCTAAAGTAATAAATAGCAATGCCCTGGTCTTTTCCCAGTGTTGTGCTTGTTTAGACATTATATCTCTCTCCTTGTTAGTTATAACTGGCAAAAACTCTAACCATTATGAAATAGATTTAAAGTATTAAAATTGCTCAAAATAGGGACATTTTAGTCTAAAACTGTTAAAAATTTAAGATTTTATGTCAAAATACAAATTAACATGGCGTGATTTGAAATTTTCAGATTTCAAAATTTATCTTTTTGGTTTGTTTAAAGCCTTTATTCCAAAGAAAAAACTAAAAAATTTAAATGATTTAGAAGAGTTTATTCAAACTAAATCAGCATGGGTAGCACAAGTTACCCTTTATAGTTATTTAAAAACAAGAATGGGAACAAGATACGTTTTACATTTTGAAAATGATGAGTTTATGAAGTCAGTTAATCTTGCAAAGTGGAATATTTATGCAGTTTCTCTTCAAGATTTAACTTTTTATGTATTTTCATATTTAAAAATTAATTTTAACTTTCAAGATTTTGATAAAGTTGATGAAATCTTTAATAAAATTTTAGATGACGAATTATCAAATCAAATGCCGCAAGACTTAAATGAAAAGTGCCGAAAATCATTTTTAGAAAGATTAAAAAATATAGATTGGGATAATCAAATTAATGATTATCCATTCAATCCAAGTGCTCTATCATTATATGAGTGGGCTCCGATTGCTGAAGAATTAAAAAATTTGGATCGTAAAATTGTTTTAAATTCAATGATACTTAAATGGGATATCATTAAAAAAGAATTTAGTGAGAGAATTGAGTTTTAAATATTTTTTCTATTTTCAACCAAACTGTCAACTACAGACGGATCTGCTAGTGTTGTAGTATCTCCTAGTTGATCATGTTCATTTGCTGCAATTTTTCTTAAAATTCTTCTCATAATTTTTCCAGATCTTGTTTTCGGTAAGCCTGGTGAAAAGTGAATTATGTCTGGAGTTGCTAAAGGTCCAATTTGCTTTCTTACCCAAAGTTTTAAATCTCTCTCGAGCTCCCCATTTTCTTGTTCTCCTGCATTTAAAGTAACATAGCAATATAATCCATTACCCTTTATATCATGTGGGTAGCCAACTACTGCAGCTTCAGCTACTTTTGGATGAGCAACAAATGCACTTTCAATTTCAGCTGTTCCAAGATTGTGTCCTGAAACAATAATAACATCATCAACTCTTCCAGTTATCCAGTAGTAGCCATCTTTATCTCTTCTGCATCCATCACCTGTAAAGTATTTTCCATCAAATTGAGAAAAATAAGTGTCTATAAATCTTTGATGATCACCATATACAGTTCTCATTTGACCAGGCCATGATTGTGAAATACACAATCGACCTTCACCTGGACCTTTAATCTCGTTTCCATCTTTATCAACTAGTGATGGCTTTATTCCATAAAATGGCTTTGTAGCAGAGCCAGGTTTTAAGTTAATTGCACCTGTTTGTGGAGCAATCATAATACCCCCAGTTTCAGTTTGCCACCACGTATCCACAATTGGTGACTTTGAATTGCCAACTGTTTTATAATACCACATCCATGCTTCAGGATTAATTGGTTCACCAACTGTTCCTAATAGCTTTAATGTTTTCCTTGAAGTTTTCTTAACTGGTCCATCGCCTTCTCTCATTAAGGCTCTAATTGCTGTAGGTGCAGTATAAAATATATTTACTTTATATTTATCAATGATTTGCCACCAACGCGAGCTATCAGGATATGTAGGAATTCCTTCAAACATAATTGTTGTCGCTCCATTAGCTAGAGGTCCATAAATAATATAACTATGACCAGTTACCCATCCAATATCAGCTGTACACCAATAAATATCTTTTGGTTGATAGTTAAATATGTATTCATGAGTCATTGAAGCATAGACCATGTATCCACCTGTTGTATGAAGAACTCCTTTAGGTTTTCCTGTTGATCCTGATGTATAAAGTATGAACATTGGATCTTCAGCGTTCATCTCCTCAGGTTCACAATGCGATGGAACATCTTTAATTAATTCATGGTACCATACATCTCTATCGTAATCCCAACTTACAGAGTTACCTGTTCTTTTAACAACAATGCATTTTTTAACATTTGGACAACTTCTTAAAGCCTCATCTGTAATTTCTTTTAAAGGAATTGTTTTTCCACCCCTTACTCCTTCATCAGCAGTAATGATGTATTCTGACTCGCAATCATTTACTCTTCCTGAAATTGAATCTGCAGAAAAACCTCCAAAAATAATTGAATGAATTGCACCTATTCTTGTACATGCTAACATTATAACTGCTAGTTCAGGCACCATTGTTAAATATATAGTTACTCTATCACCTTTTTTTATACCTAGTTTTTTTAATCCATTTGCAGCTTTTGAAACCTTTTGGTGTAGTTGTTTATAAGAAATCTTTTGGGAGTCTTTTGGATCATCACCCACCCAAATAATTGCTGTTTCATCACCTTTATCTTTTAAATGTCTATCGATGCAGTTTGCAGAGGCATTTAAAGTTCCATCTTCAAACCATTTTATTCTAACTTCTGATGTGCTGTATTTTACATCTTTAATTTTCGTATATGGTTTGATCCAACTAATCCTTTTTCCTTCTTTAGCCCAAAATTCATTATTGTTTTTTATAGACTCGTTATATTTTTTTGTATATTGAGCTTTATTAGCCAAACTTCTTTTAATCCATTCAGATCTTGTTTTGATTACTAACTCTTGATCAAAACCTTCTGATTTTTTTGAGATTTTCTTTCTTTTTTTCGATTTTATTTTTTTTACTTTTTTACTTTTGGAAACTTTTTTTGATTTTTTAGAAACCCTTTTAGTTGGTTTTCTCTTTTTTGTTCTTTTAGAAGATTTTTTTTTAGATTTTGTTTTTTTCTTTTTTGGCATGGCTATGTTTTACTCATTCTTAGAAGAATTTTCCAGCTTTTAGAGTCTATACTCATTACTGATAATCTACTTTGTTTAATTAATGATAATTGGCTTAATTCCTTATTTTTTTTGATTTCTTCAAGCGTTACTGATTTTTTTAATTTCTCTTTAAATTTAACTGTAATAGCAACAAACCTCCCAGTTTTATCTGTTTTGTCTAAGTAAGCCTCTTTAATAACCTCAACTATACCAACAATTTCTTTTCCAATGTTAGAGTGATAAAAAAAACAAAGATCACCTTTTTTCATTGATCTTAAATTATTAGCTGCTTGATAATTTCTTACACCGTCCCATGGCGCACCTTTAGAGCCAGATTTAATCTGTTGATCAATTGACCAAACATCTGGTTCTGATTTTAATAACCAATAGTTCATTATATTTTAACTCCCGCACCTTTAAGAAAACTTGCCACCTCATCTAATTGCCATCTTGGTTTTGCTGGAAAGTTTAATTCATCTAATAAACCTAATTTATATTTTTCTAATCCCACCAAACCAATCATTGCAGCATTGTCACCACATAATTCAATTGGCGGAAAAATAGATTTAAAACCTCTTTCATTACAAATTGTTTTGAACATTTCTCTCAAGTTTTTGTTAGCTGCTACACCACCTGCTATTACAAAAATGTTGTCTTTTGTATTATTTATTTTTTCATATTCATCAAAAGCTATATTAGTTTTTTTATACATAATTTGCTCAATAGTGTTTTGAAATGAAGCTGCAATATCAAATTTGTCTTGTTCATTTTTAATTTCTTTTGAAATTTTTAAAATAGCTGTTTTTAACCCTGCAAAAGATAAATTACATCCACCTCGATTAAAAATTGGTTTTGGTAGATCAAATCTTTCCTTATTTCCTTTTTCAGCTAAAATTTCAATTTGAGGGCCACCAGGAAACTCAATACCAATTAATTTTGCAGTTTTATCAAATGCCTCTCCAAGAGCATCATCTATAGTTGTTCCAATTCTTTTATATTTATTGAGCCCCTCAACGACTAGATATTGACTATGTCCTCCAGAAATTAACAACAACAAATATGGATAATCTAAGTTAGAATTTAGTTTTGGACTTAATGCATGACCTTCTAAATGATTTATAGCAATAAAGGGTTTGTGTAGAGAATTCGCAAATGCTTTACCAAAACTTAAACCAACAGATAAACAAACCACCAACCCAGGACCGGCTGTAGATGCTACAGCATCAATATCGCCAAATTTAATTCCACTATCCTCAATTGCTTTTTTGGTTATAAGATCTATTTTTTCTAAATGAGATCTTGCTGCTAATTCAGGCACTACTCCACCAAATTCTTTATGAACATTTGTTTGACTTGAAACAATATTAGACAATGCAACTGGTTGATTTTGATCATTTTCAGTTACAATTGCAGCAGCAGTTTCATCACAACTGGACTCGATACCAAGAATTATGGGTTTTTTACTCATACAAATTATTATTATTAATAGTAAAACTATTACAAAAGTAAAACTATGAAAAAAATAATTATAGGAAGTAGAGGTAGCAAACTAGCTTTATTGTATGCCCATAAAGCAAAAAGGAGTTTATTAAATAACACAAGTTTAGTTGCTGATGACATCCAAATAAAAGAAATAATTACAAGAGGCGATCAAGTACAAGATAAAAGATTATCAGAAGTTGGTGGAAAAGGATTATTTTCTAAAAATATTGAACAAGAATTATTGGATAATAAAATTGATATTGCTGTTCATGCTTTAAAAGATATGCCAGCTATAGAAACAGAGGGATTAACAACTAATTGTTTCTTAGAAAGAAATGATCCAAGAGAAGTTCTTATTACTAAAAATAATAAAAAAATTGGTGAACTAGATTCCAATGCAATTGTAGGTACTTCGTCATATAGAAGAGAGTTTCAAATAAAAAAAATTAGAAATGACTTAGAAAGTAAATTGATAAGAGGAAATGTTAACACAAGAATTGAAAAACTAGATGAAGGCCAATATGATGCGATTGTATTATCTTATGCAGGATTGGATGCTTTAAGTTTAAATGGTAGAATCTCTCAAACATTTTCTGTATCTGAAATATTACCAAGTGCAGGACAAGGTATCATTGCGCTACAATGTAGGTCAGATGATCAGGAAATTAAAACAACACTCAATAAAGTAAACGATCACCAAACAAAATTAAGAGCACTCACAGAAAGAAATGTATTAAAAGTTTTAGATGGTGATTGTGAAACTGCTATTGGTGTACATTCTATAATTGAAGAAGACAAAATAACTCTTGAGGCAGAATTATTTTCTTTAGATGGCACACAAAGATTTTATGAAAAAAAAAGTTCAAATATTTTAAATTGTGAAAAACTAGGTATAGAGGTTGGTAGAATTCTAAAAGAAAAATCAAAAGATAGTTACAAAAAAAAATAATGCATATTTTATTAACTAGACCAATAGAAGACAGTATTGAAATGATAAAAAAATTTAAATCATTAGGTCATGATGTATCCCATTTACCATTATTGAATATAGAAAAAGTAAATCATGAAAATTTCAATTTTGATAGTTATGATGCATTTATTTTTTCAAGCTCTAATTCAATTAAATTTCTAGACATAAAAAATATTAATAAAGATATTAAATGTTTTTCAGTAGGACCGTCAACTGAAAGAAAAATTCGCTCGCTAGGATTTCAAAATGTAATACCAGCTGAAGGAAGTGTTAATAGTTTGATAGAAATTATTCAAAATAACTTTGATACTTCAGATGGTAAATTACTATATATCAGCGGCGAAACTATTGCTTATGAATTAGACAAAGATTTAAAAAACAAAGGGTACAATATTGATAGATTAATTAATTACAAAACTAGTCATAATCATTTTAACGATAGAAATTTTATAAAAGAATTAAAAGAAAAAATACCAAATATTGTTTATATTTATTCTGAAAATAGTGCGAAAAGTTTTTTGAAATTCATTAATAATTCAGGCTTGAAAGATGATTGGATGGATACAAACTTAATGTGTATGGGCGAAAAAGCCTCTACAATACTTAATGAGATAAAATGGAAAAAAATTTTTCTTTTTAATCCTGGAGAAGAAGAGTTTTTGTTATATAAAATTTAATTATGGAATTATTTAATAATTTTTCAGATATCTTTTTGTCAGTTTGGAACAAGGGAATTCTTGGTGTAGATATTTTTCAAATTTTAATTGGAGTAGGAATTTTTCTTTTATTTTTAATATTTAGAGGAATCATAAGTAAATTAATAATTAAAAAGTTAGAATTAATTTCTAAAAGAACCACAAACAAACTAGATGATACATTTGTTAAATCAATGGTGGGTCCAGCAAGATTTTTGCCAATTGTCTTAGGTTTCTTTATTGCAAGTTATTACATGACATTTTCAGTTGAAGGCAGGGAAGTTGTAGATACTATAAATAGAACATTAATTACCATTCTTATTTTTTGGGTCATACACCAAATTATAGAACCTATTTCTTATATCTTAAGTGGTTTAGATCAAATTTTAACTAGAGAGTTAATTGGTTGGATTATCAAATCATTAAAGATTTTAATTTTTATTTTAGGTCTTGCAGCAGTTTTAGAATTATGGGGAATAAAAATAGGACCAATCATTGCAGGTTTAGGATTATTTGGTGTTGCAGTTGCTCTTGGTGCTCAAGATTTATTTAAAAATTTAATTTCTGGTATTTTGGTTTTAGTTGAAAAAAGATTTAAAATTGGTGACTGGATTTCTGTTGATGGAGTTATTGAAGGTATAGTTGAAAAAATTGGATTTAGATCCACGACAATCAGAAAATTTGATAAATCTCTAGCAATAATTCCAAACTTTCAATTTGCTGAAAATGCAGTTGTAAACGTAAGTGAAACATCAAACTGGTTGATTAGTTGGAATATCACATTGCAATACGACACCACAGTTGAACAACTTAAAACTATTAGAAATGAAATTGAGAAATATATATTAGAAAACAAAGACTTTGATACCAAGGTTGGTGTTGCAGTTAGAGTTGATAAATTTTCAGACAGTTCAATCGATATGTATGTCCGTTGCTTTACAAATAGTAGAAGTTGGAATGATTGGCTTTCAGTAAAAGAAAGATTAGCAATAAAAATTAAAGAAATAGTTGAAGGAAATAAAGCATCATTTGCGTTCCCGAGCCAATCAATTTATGTCGAAAAAAAATGATCGCTATATTCTATTTAGTTTTACAAATTTTAAAGCTTTATTCTTATGTAGTTGTAGCAAATGTTGTTATAAGCTGGTTAATAGCTTTTAACGTTCTTAATACAGGAAATAGATTTGTTTATGCTATTTTAGAACTTACTTACCGATTAACTGATCCAATTTTAGTAAAGATAAGAAGATTTCTACCTAACCTGGGATCATTAGACATATCTCCAATTATATTACTTTTGTTGATTTGGTTTATAGAAATGTGTATGAAGCTCTACATCGCACCATTAATTTTTTAATTTATGATTTTAATAGACGGAAAAAAAGCAGCAGCTGAACTAAGAGAAGAACTTAAACAAGAAGTTACGGAGCTAAAAAGCAAACATAATAAAGTTCCTGGACTAACTGTAATATTAATTGGAGAGTTGGCACCAAGCAAAATTTACGTAAGAAACAAAGAAAAATCTGCTACAGAGGTTGGATTAAAATCAGAAGTAATTAGATACCCAGAAAATGTTGAGGAGAAAACTGTATTAGATAAAATTGATGAGCTTAATAAAGATGATAGTGTCTCTGGTATATTAGTTCAGTTACCTTTACCAAAACATATTGATAAACAAAAAGTGATAGAAGCAATCTCACCATCAAAAGACGTTGATGGTTTTCATCCAATGAATGTTGGAAATCTATCATCTGGATATGAAAGTTCTGTACCTTGCACACCACTTGGATGTTATTTATTAATTAAAAAAATTGAGCCAAACTTAAGTGGAAAAAAAGCAGTAGTTGTTGGAAGATCAAATTTAAATGGAAAACCAATGACTCAATTACTTTTAAAAGAAAATTGTACAGTAACTATTACCCATTCAAGAACCAAAGATCTTAAAGCAGAGTGTTTAGAGGCAGATATTATTGTAGCTGCGGTTGGAATTCCAGAATTAGTTAAAGGGGATTGGGTTAAAAAAGATGCAATCGTAATTGATGTAGGAATTAACAAGACAGATAATGGTATTGTTGGCGATGTTGCTTTTGATGAAGTTTCAAAAAATGCAAAAGCTCTAACTCCTGTTCCGGGTGGGGTGGGGCCAATGACAATTGCTTGTTTGTTAAAAAATACTATTGAGTGTTTTAAAAGATCCCAAAAATAAGGACTTTTTAAAAAAGTTTAATTGTCTCAACGACTGTATTGATCAAATATTTTCTCTTTACTTTGATAATGTTTCAAAATGAAGAAGCCAAAGTATGAATATAGAATTGCTATAATCATGATATTGCTTACGGCTGTTCCAATAGGAGCAACACAACTTGGTTGGTATCTTTATGGAAAACAAGTTGGTTTTGATTATGGTATGATAGCAGGAACTTTTGCAGTAATATTGGCAGGTTATTTAATGTACGAAAAAGGTTGGAGAAACGAAGATGAGGATGAGGATTAATTAATGGAAAAAATAATTTTTTTTGGATTAGCACTACCAATTCTTGGTTTTGTTTTTTATTTAGGTGGCTCAGCAATAATGAAAGGTTTCAAAGCTAAGGTTGAGTTTGCACCAAAAAAAAATCAAGATGAAGAGATAGATCAACCTCAATCAGAATTAGATACCAACACTACTAACACAAATAATAATCTTAGTTCAGAGTTAGCTAATTTAAATAATCTTCTTAAAGATGGGGTTTTGACCCAAGAAGAATTTGATAAAGCGAAAAAAAAAATTCTAGATAATTAATTATAATTTAATAATTTTTTAAGTGGACTTATTTCACCAATTTTAAAGATAATAGCATCCTCTTTATTAAAACCAAATTTTTCAGCACTATCTTTAAATCTCATTCGAGGTTCCATTATAGGTTCTAATGATAAAACAAAAGTACCCCAGTGGGTTCCCAAAACTTTTTTACTTTTTAAATCTTTAGCAATATTAAGAGCCTCTTCAGGAGTTGTATGATAAATCGACTTGTCAAACATTGGTCTAAAATCATATGCTCCTATATTAATCATTGATAAATCCATTGGTCCATATTCTTGTCCAAGATCTTTATAGATGTTTCCATATCCAGTATCACATGCAAAAAATATTTTTTTGTTTTTATATTCAATTAAAAAATTTCCCCATAATGTTTTATTGGTATCAGTTAGACTTCTCTTCGACCAGTGAACAGCAGGTAATAATGTAATCTTTAAATCTTTGTTAATTTGTATTTCATCATACCAGTCCATTTCATTAACATCTTTAAATTTTCTGAAATACTTGCCAAGTTTAAGAGGGAGCAAAACCTTTGCATCTTTATAAGGAAATTTTCTTATGGTTGACATATCCTGGTGGTCATAATGATTGTGTGTAAGTAGAAACACATCTGTTTTTGGAATTTCTTTTAACTGAATAGCAGGCTCAACATATCTTTTTGGACCAAATATTAAAGGACCTGCATTCTTTGAAAAAACTGGATCAGTAATGATTGTTGTTTCACCTAATTTAATTAAGAATGTAGCATGCCCTATCCAAGCAATATAATCGTCATCTTTAAATTTATCTAAATTTTCTTTAACTGTTTTTTTATCAATGACATGATCTTTGGGAACAGTAATATCAATTTTCTTTTTTTCTTTAATAAATGTTCTATAGGAAAACTTTATATCATTAGCTCTAACAGGTGATCCTTCAGGATTTCTAAAAGTTCCATCTGGTAAATGATGATAAGGTTTTTCTGCCATTGTTAAATTAATACAATTATAAAAAATAATTCCAATTAGAAAAAAAATTTAATCAATTTTTTTCCATAAGCCATAAATTATTTTCAGATAAAAAATAAATTTTACCATTGTTTGGATGAACTTGAATATCTCTAATTCTTCCAATCTTATCCTTAAAAATTATTTCTTCTAGAACATTTTCTAAATCATTGAAGATTAATTTTCTTAAAGATTTGTCTTTTAGTGACGTGATTAAAGCGTGGCCATTCCATTCTTTAAACTCATTTCCTTTGTAAATTGTGATAGCACTTGTAGCAATAGATGGAACCCAATATTGAATTGCCTTTGTAAAACCTGGTTTCCATTTTGGTCCAATTGGAATTCCAGAATAATTTTTTCCACCCCAGCCTAAAATTTTCCAACCATAATTTTCACCTTTTTTAATTTCTCCAAACCAATCACCACCTCTAGCACCATGGTTGCTTGCATAAATTTTTCCATCAAAAGAAGAATAGGTAAGTCCTTGTGGATTACGAACACCAATTTGATAAATTTCGGGTAACCAATTTGATTTACCCTCAAATTTAGGATTATCTTTTGGAATACTACCATCTAAATAAATTCTAATAATACTTCCAGGATGGTTGGTTGGATCTTGAGCAATCATACCACCACCTCTTTCACCAGCTGACGCAAACAAATAATTATCCTTTATAGCCAATCTTGATCCAAAATGATAACCAGAGTCTATTGGTGGGTTTGCTTGAAATATATTTTTAAAATTTAAATTTTTTTTATCTAATGTTGCTTTAGCTATTGAAGTGCTTGTCTTCCAATTCCCTCTATCTTCCGTGTAGGAAATCCATAATTGATTATTTTGATAGAGAATATCTAAAAGTCCACCTTGACCAGATACTGTATAATTTAAATTATGATTTACAATTTCTGTATTACCATTTGAAACGTTAACAATTTTAATTTGTCCATTTTTTTCAGTTATGATTAATTCGTTTTCATTAATAAAAGATGATCCCCAAGGCTCATCAAGATTTGTAATTTTAGTAAATGATAAGTTTTTTGAAAAACTTTTTTCAGAACAAAAGAACAAAAAGAATAGTATAAGAAAATATTTTTTCACTTTAAGAAAGTTTTGATCTACCACCATCGACAGCAATGATTTGACCAGTCATCCAAGAACTTTCATCTGTAAGTAAAAATTTCGCAAGTGCCGCTGAGTCTTGTCCTTCACCTAATCTTTTTAGCGGATGTGCTTTTGCAATACCTTCTGCTAAAACTTTATTTTTTAACATTGGTTCAGCTATTTTTGAATTTGTTAAACTTGGAGCTATACAATTTACTCTAATATTGGGCGCAAATTCTGCAGCAAGAGAAACTGTTAAACCTTCAACGGCCGCTTTAGCAGATGCAATAATTGCGTGATTAGTAAAACCACGTTGAGCTGCTACTGTAGAAAATAAAACAATAGAACCTTTATTTTTTTTTAAACTTTCTTGATAACCTTTTAAAGCTTCAACTGCTGAATAAAGATTTAACTTCATACAATTGTTTAAATCTTGCTCTTTGATCATTCTAACAGGTTTAAGATCTATTGAACCCACACAATAAGCAACACCTTTTGCTTCAGGAATGTCAGATTTTACTTTTTCAATAAAGTTATTTTCTAGAACATCCGCAACTGTATATGCACAATCAAGTTGACTTGCTAATTGTTGAACACTTTCTTCATTTCTTGCAACTAGATGTATGTCATGACCGGAATCTTTTAATTTTTTTGCTAAACTAGAACCAATTGAACCAGTTGCACCAAAGATAATATATTTATCTGACATATAAATTTATTTTAGTTATATTTAATTATGAAATTGTTTTTTATACTTGGCAACCAATTATTTCCATTAAATTATTTAGATAAATTTAAAAAAGATCACTTATTTTTTTTAGCAGAGGATTACGAACTTTGTACATATGAAAAACATCATAAGCAAAAAATATTATTATTTTTGTCATCAATGCGATCATATTTGGATAGACTTAGAAAAGATAAATTTAAAACAGAATATTTAGATATTACCAATAAAACTTTCAAATCAAGTTACACTGATAAATTAAAATCAATAATTAAATCAAAAAAAATTACTGAAGTTACAAGTTTTGAAATAGAAGATAAATTTTTTGAAAACAAAGTTTCAAATTTTTTTAAAAAAGAAAAAATAAAATGGAATATTGTTCAAACTCCAATGTTTCTTAATTCGAGAGACAATTTTAAAAAATATCTAAACAAATCTAAAAAGCCGTTTATGGCAACATTTTACAAAGATACTAGGAGAGAGCTTAATATATTGATGGATAAACAAGGCAATCCACAAGGTGGTAAATGGAGTTTTGATGAAGACAATAGAAATAAATTACCAAAAAACATATCAATTCCTAAATTTCCAAATATCAATGAAACTCCACATACAAAAAAGTTAAAACCAATAATTGAAAAAAATTTTAAAGATCACCCAGGCAATACAAATCAGTTCTGGTTTGCAACTGAATATGATGATGTTTTAAAGTTATTGAATTTTTTTATTAAAGAGAAATCAAACTTATTTGGTGACTATGAAGATGCAGTTGATCAGAAAGATAATATTTTGTTTCATAGTGCTTTAAGTCCTTATATTAATTTGGGAATAATCACGCCTGAATTCATTATTAAAAAAATTTTAGACTTTCATAAAAAAAATAAAATTAGAATGAACTCACTTGAGGGCTACGTGAGACAAGTCATTGGATGGAGAGAATTTATGAGAGGAATTTATCAGGGCTATTCAAAAGAAATGGAAACTAAAAATTTTTTTAATCAAAATAGAAAAATGAAAAAGAGTTGGTACGAAGGAACAACTGGACTTCCACCATTAGACTATGCAATTAAAAATGCAAAAGATTATGGATGGTCACACCATATAGAAAGACTAATGATCCTCTCAAACATTATGAATCTTTGTGAAATCAAACCAACAATTGTCTACAAATGGTTTATGGAAATGTTTGTGGATTCATCTGATTGGGTGATGGTTCCAAATGTTTATGGAATGGGTTTATTTAGTGATGGTGGAATTTTTGCGACCAAACCTTATATTTGTGGATCAAGCTATTTTATGAAAATGATGGATTTTAAAAAAGGTGATTGGTGCAATATAATGGATGGTCTTTACTGGAGATTTATTGATAGAAATAGAAAATTTTTCCTTACAAATCCAAGGCTATCAATGATGGTAAGAATTTTTGATAAAATGAAAACAGATAGAAAAAAAATGATTTTATCTGAAGCTGATAAATTTATTAAATTAAATACTAATTAATATGTATATTTCAATCACAGGCCTAAAACCAAAAAATTTTCTCTCTAAAATCAAATTTTGGATGTTAGCAATTCCATCTTTTAGAGCAGCTCAAAAAGCTGATGGTAATTTATTTTGTGAAGTTAAAGAAGTTGATGGATACAAACACACTTTAACAGCATGGAAAGACAGAAATTATATGATGGAATATATTCATGGAATAACTCACTCGAAAGCCATGAAAGAGTTTAGTTCAATTGCTACAGGTTCAACTTATGGTTTTGAGAGTAACGAAATACCATCATGGGAAGAAGCTTTAGATCTTTGGAAAACAAATTATAAAGAATATTAGCTTGAAGAAACAAAACTTACCCTCAAAAATTTGTCCCGTCTGTAAAAGACCATTTGTATGGAGAAAAAAATGGAAGCTAAATTGGGATAAAGTAAAATATTGTTCAAAGAAATGCTCTGGTTTAAAATAAAAAAATGAACATTCTCGTTTTGCAACACATTAAAATTGAAGACCCAGGCTACATTAAAAATCTAATGTTAGCTGATGGTTTTAAGTTAACAACCATAGAATTAGATGAGGGAGAAAAAATACCCAACGATCTAAGTAAATTTGATGGAATGTTTTGTATGGGTGGACCAATGGATACTTACATGGAGGATCAATATCCCTGGTTAATAGATGAAAAGAAAAGAATAAAAGAATTTGTTGTTGATTTAAAAAAACCATATTTAGGATTCTGTTTAGGTTGTCAGCTTTTAGGTGAAGTAGTTGGTGGCAAAGTGGTTAAGTCTAATCCAGCAGAGATTGGAATTATGGATATTAATTTTAGTAAAGAAAAAGTTAATGATAAGCTTTTTAATGAATTTCCTGATCAAATTAAAAGTCTTCAGTGGCACTCTTATGAAGTTCAAGGAATTGAAAACAATAAAGATGTAACATTAATTGCCTCATCTCCAGTTACAAAATTTCAAATTTTTAAATATCAAAATCATGCATATGGAATTCAATTTCATATCGAAATTAAAGACACAACAGTAAATGAATGGGGGTGTGTTCCTGAATATAAAAAAGCTTTAGAGGAGCAATTAGGTGAGGGAGCTTTAGAAAAATTTGACCAAGCAGCTAAAGATAATATGAAAGATATGAATGAATATTCTCGATCACTCTATGAGAATTTTAAAAAGATATTGTGAAAAAATATAAAATAGGGTTTCCTGTAAAATTTAAAAAAGCAAAATATCCAACTAAAAAAAAATTAGTTGGTAAGTATTGTGTTTTAGAGCCTGTAAATGTTAAGAAACATGCAAAAGATCTCTATGAAAATTTTTCAATTGATAAAGAGGGAATTGATTGGATCTATATGCCAACAGGTCCTTATAAATCTTTTTCTTCGTTTAAAAAATATCTAACAACAGAAAAGTTATCTGGAAATCCTTTCTTTTATTCTATCTATTCAAAAAAACTTAAAACTTATTGTGGATTAGCAAGTTATTTAAGAATTACACCTGAGGTAGGAACGATCGAAGTGGGTTGGATAACATATGCTAAAAATTTACAAAAAACAGTTGAAGCGACTGAAGCTATGTTCCTTATGATGAAGAACGCTTTCGAAATCTTGGGGTATAGAAGATATGAATGGAAATGTGATAGTCTTAATAAAAGATCTAATAAAGCTGCATTAAGATTAGGTTTTAAATTTGAAGGAGTTTTTAGACAGGCTACAATCTATAAAAAGAGAAATAGGGATACCTCTTGGTATGCTATCATTGATAAAGATTGGAATAAGATTAAAAAAGGTTATCAGGCTTTTTTAAAGCCATCAAATTTTAAAAATTCCAAACAAATTAAAAAGTTAAAATTTTAGTTTAAATTTTCTTTAATAAAATCTTTTAAATATTCAGAGCTTTGTGCACCTGATACACATTGACCATTAATTTCAAAAAAAGGAACCCCTGAAATATTTTTTTCCTTTGCTATGTTTTGATAAGAATAAATTTTATTTTTATTATTTCCTGAAAAATAATTAATAACTTTTTCTTTTGAAATATTATTTTGTTCAGCTATTTTAAATAATACGTTTTCGTCACCAATATCTTCACCCATTATAAAGTAGCTTGTATAAATCTCTTTTTTGATTTCATTTTCTTTTCCACTGTCCTTTGCTAATAAAATCAGTAAATGTGAAAGAACAGTATTTGGCGTTTTAATTATTTTTTCTAAATTTAAATTTAATCCAACTTCTTTTGCTTTTTGTGTCATTGATGCATACATTGGGGCCGCTAATTCCTTACCACCAAATTTAATTTTTAGATAATCTCTTCTTGATATTCCACTTTCAGGCATATCAGGATTTAGTTGAAAAGGCACGTGTTCAACTTCTATCTTTTTATTTTTGTAATCTTCTAATGCTTTTTCTAGGTTTGTTTGACCTATAAAACACCAGCCACATATTGTATCTGCGTAAACTTTAATTTTCATATTTTATGTAAACTTGCTTACGATTTTAGGAATATGATTTTTAAAATTAAAAAAACCTTTGTTACAGAATTGCCAAGAAAAAGAGTCTAAGCCTCTGTATAAAAATTTATAATTTTTAAGATTAAGCTTTATTAAAAAATCCAAACTTTCTCCAATTGATGGATATAAAATATAGAAATCCTCATCAATATTTTTTAAATCATTGATGTCTAATATTTGACATTCAATATTTTTTTGTTCTAAACGTTTTTTTTGATCTTCATTTAAATGCTCCTTAAATTTCACTACGTTTTCACTTAACTTTATTTCTCTATTTTCATTATTTTGTTTAATTAGAATAATTTTTTTAAATTGAGTGTCAGTGAAATTTGAACTTTCAAAGGAAAGATTATTATCAAAAATTACCAAAGTTTTTTGTTCATCAATTGATGGATTGGTAAAATTTTGTTTAATTATTGTATACGTTTTTTCACTAATTTTAGGAGTAGCGTTTTCGTTTAGCTTTATTTGATTAAATCTATTATTAGTAAATTTTTTAATATTCCATTCAGAAGCCAAATAATGTTTTCCTTGAGTTTGTATACCCGCAACCCATCGCCATCCAAGCGTATTTGAAGCTGGATCTCCATCTAATAAATGTTTTAAAAAAAATTCAGCTCCCAGCTGCCAAGGTAGGTCTAATGTAAAAATCCAAATACTAGCAAACCACATCCTAGTATGATTGTGTAGATAATTTGTATTTTTTAGTTCTTTTACCCAATAATTAAAACATTCAATATTTGTATTACCTTCAATAGCATTAAGATAATTTTCATTATCCTTGTATTTGTTTTTTATTGAATTTAATTCTACTAAAAAATCTGTCCATACATTTGGACGTAATTCTAACCACCCTTTCCAATATGTTCTCCATAAAACTTCTTGAATAAATTTTTCATTTTTTGAAAAAGAAAATTTATTTAGTGATTTTTTAATAACCTCGATTTCATTTATAGCACCATGTGAAATATAGGGTGAAAGACAAGATGTATTGTCTCTTTTATCAGGCCCATAATCAAAGTTTCTGGCTTTTGAATAATCTTTCAATCCATTTTCAATGAAATAATTTAATTTTTCTAGAGCTGAAGCTCTTGTAGGAATAAAATTCATAATATTTTTTATTATAGTTTTGTTTTGTGAAAATTTATAAATCTTTCAACATTTTTCTTATTAAAAGATTTATTTTCTTCAAAGGACACTTTTTTCATTGAATAGGCATTACTTTTTGTAATTCTTGAATGAATTATCACATTACCTTTATAAAGTTTTAACTTCACAGAGCCATTTACTTTGCTTCTTTTTAAATCAACAATTTTTTGAAGCTTGATTCTTTCTTTTGAAAACCAATATCCATTGTAAATTAGTTCTGCATATCTAGACATAATTGCATCTTTTTTATGCATAGTTTCCTTATCTAGCGTTACAGACTCAATTGCTCTATGTGCGATAATTAAAAGAGTTCCACCAGGTGTTTCATATACTCCACGAGACTTAATTCCTAAAAATCTATTCTCAACTAAATCAACTCTTCCAATACCATTTTTTCCAGCAATTAAATTAAGTTTCTGTAATAATTTAGAAGGGCTTAATTTTTTTCCATTAACACCAATAGGATCTCCATTCTTGAAATTTATCATCACAAAAGAGGGCTTGTTTGGAGCTTTTTCAGGAGACACTGTTCTTTGAAATATAAATTCTGGTGCAAAATTTTTTGGATCTTCCAAAGCCTTACCTTCAGTTGAAGTATGAAATAAATTATCATCTACTGAAAAGGGTGGTGCTCCTTTTTTATCTTTTGGTATTTCAATATTATTTTTCTTAGCATAATTAATTAAATCAGTTCTTGATTTTAAATTCCATATTCTCCAAGGAGCAATTACTTTTATTTTAGGACCAAAATAATGATAACCCAATTCGAATCTAACTTGATCATTCCCTTTTCCAGTGGCTCCGTGTGATACAGCATAAGCTTTATATTTTTTTGCAACTCTAATCTGATCTTTTGCAATGAGTGGCCTTGCAATTGAAGTACCTAATAAATAAACACCTTCATAAATAGCGTGTCCCCGAATCATTGGATAAACATAATCTTTTACAAAAATATCTTTAAGATCTTGAATAATGATATTTTTAACACCTAGCTTTTTTGCATTTCTAAAGATTTTTTTTCTATCTATTTCTTGCCCCACATCTGCAGTGTAGCAAATAACTTCAGCATTATAATTTTCTTGAAGCCATTTTAAAATAATAGATGTATCTAAGCCGCCAGAGTAGGCTAATACAATTTTTTTCTTAGAATTCATTTAATTAACTACAAGCACTTTTTGCAGCTTTATATGCTTTAGTAAATCCTAGTAGTGAGTAATGATCGATTGTTTGTGACCCTTTAGCATTAAATCCAGTTACCATAATTCTTGAACCTTTCATCATCACTTTGATCATTTTTTTTTCATTTTTATTACTTGTCATCCAGGCAAAACCTTGTTGTTTAATATCAAAATTAAATTTATTTTTTCCAGATGTTGCAATTACTTTATTGTTTTTATTAAATTCATACCCTGGTGTAGTGCTAATCTCATCCGCAATTTTATCTCCAGGTCTAAAACTTACAAATAATCTTGCATCTCTTTTATTAGATTTTGGTGCTTGTAAAACAGGAGACGATTGTGCAAAACACGTATTTCCAGTAGCTTCAACCAAAACCATCGTTTCCCAATCTTTGTATTTTCCAACCTTTTTTACTTCTTCAGCAAAACTTTGAAATGTACTTAAAATAAAAATAAAAAATAATTGGGTTAAAACTTTTTTAATCATGGGCATGGGTTAGGGTAAATTTTTTGAACTTCATTAATTTCTTCAATAACTTCATCAGTTAATTTTACATTTACACTTTCTATATTAGTTTTCAACTGTTCCATTGTAGTTGCTCCTATTATTACACTAGTCATAAATGGTTGGATTTCACAAAATTTTAAAGACATTTGCGTAAAATCGATGTTATGTTTTTTTGAAATTTCATAATAAGCTTCAACGGCTTTAGTTGTATTGGGTTTATTGTATCTCGTCCAAAAATCACCATCCCTCTCTAATCTAGAATTTTTAGGCATTTGGTTGTTTCTATATTTCCCAGTTAGATAGCCACTTGCTAATGGAGAATAAGCTAACAATCCAATTTCATCTCTTATAGAGATTTCTGCTAATCCAACTTCATAAGATCTATTTAATAAGCTATACGGATTTTGAATAGACATCATTCTTGGTAAATTATTTTCTCTTGAAAGCTGAAGGCATTTATTCACTCCCCAAGGAGTTTCATTAGAAAGTCCTACCTCTCTTATTTTTCCTTCTTTCACAAATTTTTGTAAATTTCCAAGAACATCTTCAAACTTATTCCAGTTATCATCTTCTTTATGCTCATAACCTAAACGACCAAACATATTTGTTTTTCTTTCAGGCCAATGTAGTTGGTAAAGGTCTATGTAATCGGTCTTTAATCTTTTAAGACTGTCATTTAAAGCAATTGTTATATTCTTAATTCCATAATTATTTTCACCATTTCTAATGTAATCTCTTGCCGGTCCAGCTACTTTTGTTGCTAATATTACTTTGTCTCTTTTTTTTGTTTTTTCAAACCAATTTCCAATTACTATTTCAGTATGACCAAAAGTTTCTTCTTTTGGTGGGACAGCATATAATTCTGCCGTATCCCAAAAATTTACCCCTTGGTCCAATGCAAAATCCATTTGTTCAAAACCTTCTTCTTGAGTATTTTGTTCACCCCAAGTCATTGTACCGAGACAAATTGTGCTAACGTCAATGTCAGTATTTCCTAGTTTTTTATAATTCATCTTTATTTACTAATGTTTTGTTAATATTTTATGGTGTCTTGAATAATTGTTATTCTAACATTATATATATTATATGAATTTAGATAGAGAAAATATGATTAAATCGCAACAGGCTCAACAAGCTACTGCGGTAATGGATGAAGGTTTAAGAGCCTACATGCTTAAAGTTTACAATTACATGGCAACTGGAATTTTATTGACTGGAATAGTCTCGTTAATAACTTTTAAAATGGCAGTTGTGTCAGTTTCAAGCACAGGAATAGTTTTAACTGGATTTGGAAATGCGATTTATAATTCTGCTTTGATGTGGGTGGTGATGTTAGCTCCTTTAGCAATCGTATTTTATATGAGTTTTGGAATTAACAAAATGGGTTTTGCAAAAGCTCAAACTTTATTTTGGGTTTATGCTGGACTAATGGGTTTATCTTTATCTTCAATATTGCTTGTGTACACAGGCGCAAGTATTGCAAGAGTATTTTTTATTACAGCTGCTACTTTTGGTGCAATGAGCATCTATGGTTACACAACAAAAAGAGATTTAACAAAGTTTGGTTCTTTTTTGATGATGGGTCTAATTGGTATAATCATAGCTTCATTAGTAAATATTTTTATGAAGTCGTCTATGATGTACTTTGTAATATCTGTATTAGGTGTTCTAATTTTTGTAGGTTTAACAGCTTACGATACGCAAAAAATTAAGAACATGTATGTTGCAAGTGACTCAGGTGAGTTGATGGGTAAGAAAGCTGTAATGGGTGCATTAACACTATACCTAGACTTCATCAACTTAATGATAATGCTTCTAAGACTTTTTGGTCAAAGAAGATAATCATTATTTCTGTAGTTTTTTCCAATTGGTGTTTTTTAAGAGAGATTTTAAGTCGTAAGAATTTTTTAAAATTTTACCGCTTACATCTGTTATTGAATATCTAAGATTAGGATTTTTTGGCTTAAAATTTTTACAAATTTTATATAGAGCATTCTCTGCAGCATTTTTAAAAACACTAAAACCTACCTGCTTGCTGGAAATGCTTAAACCATAATCACGCCATGAACCCTCCGAAACCATTTTAGCATATAAGTCTAAAATAATTTTAAGTTCCTCTTTTTCAAAAAAATATTTTTCCTCAATCTGTTTTTGATTAGAGTTATTTACTACAAGTCTTAAATTTCTATTCATTAATTTTATATTTATTTATCAAACCAATTTGAAAAGCTGTGAATATAAAAGTGATAGGCAGCAAACCCCATACTTTAAAATTTACCCAAAATTCTTCTGATTGAGTTCTCCAGACAATTTCATTTAATAAAGCAAGTCCAAAGAAAAAATAAACCCATCTTTTATTTAAAACTTCCCAACCTTCCTCTGTTAAAGCAATAGATTTTCCCATCAATTTTTTTAGAACTGGCTCTTTTGTGAAATATTTCCCAAATATCAAAGCTAAGCCAAATAGAATGTTTATAATTGTAGGTTTAATATAAATAAAAACTGGATTATCGAAGTAGATTGTTAAACCACCAAAAAAAGTAATTAAAATTCCACTTAACAATGGAACTTTAGGAATAGTTTTTTCTAACACCCACATAATTGCTAAAGCTAATAGGGTTGCGACAATAAATGGTGGAATAGCAATTTTTAAATCTTTACCACTGTCATAATAAAAGTAAAAAAATATTACTAAAGGCCCAAAATCAATTAAAAATTTTATAAAAGATTTATTCACATCAAGATACTAACATATCCACAATTTCACAAAACCTTAAAATTTTTGATATTGATTTTTAATTTTAAATACCCATACTAAAGTCAATGGCAATTCAAAAAGCTAAATTCTCAATTGGCGAAATTGTAAAACATAAACACTTTGATTTTAGAGGTGTCATTTATGATGTTGATTTTGAATTTAATAATTCTGAAGAATGGTATCAATCTATTCCAAAAAATGTACGACCACGAAAAGATCAGCCTTTTTATCATTTGTTAGCTGAGAATGATGAGATTACTTATGAAGCATATGTTTCAGAGCAAAATCTTTTAGTTGACGATTCTGATGAACCAATCAAACACCCTCTGATAGAAGAAATTTTTTCAGGAAAAAAGGGTGCTGGCTATTTTAAACAGTCAAATTAATAGATTAATCACTTTTAAGACATAATTGGTTCAAACCTTTGTCATACATATATTGTTAATGTTTATTATATCTGATCAAGAGTGCTAAACGTTAACCCCTTATTATCTCCCTCTGCATTCTTGATCAGAGAGATTTAGATATTAAATATCCCTTAAAATAAAAATAATATAATACATCTAAAATGTTTAAAATTTTTGAGCCAAATAAAATTTTTTTAGTTACCTCAAGACTACCAAAATATGTAGTTGGTTTATTTTGCATCGTCTTAATTATTGGATTAGCTGAAGCATTAATATTTTCTCCTGAGGATTATAAACAAAGTGATGCAGTAAGAATTATGTATGTACATGTTCCGGCAGCTTGGATTTCGTTAGGTATCTTTACATCAATAACTATTTTATCTATTTCAGGTTTTATTTTTAAAAGTAAAAATTTATTTTTAATTGCAAAAAGTTTGGCTCCTTCAGGGTTCGTTTTTAATTTAATAGCTCTTGTAACAGGATCTATTTGGGGAAAACCGACTTGGGGAACTTGGTGGGCGTGGGATGCAAGAATTACATCTATGTTAATTTTGCTACTTTTTTATGGAATGTATTTAATTGTTTGGAGAATTTATGAAGATAAAGAAAAAGTTTATAAAATTTCGATGATTATTACTTTGATTGGAATAATTAACGTTCCAATAATTAAGTATTCTGTTGATTGGTGGAATACACTTCATCAACCAGCATCAATAAATATTTTGGCTAAATCTTCAATACACAGTTCAATGTTATTTCCTTTAGGAATAATGACTGCGGCATTTGCTCTATTTTCTCTACTGATTTTTTTAATGAAATATAATACAGAACTGATAAAAATTAAAAATAAAGGCTTAGATAGATTATGATAAATGAATTACTAAACATGAATGGCTACGGACTTTACGTATGGTCTGCGTTTGGTTTTACTCTTTTTAGTTTTGGATGTTTGTATATTGTTACAAAGATTCAGTACGTTAAAGAACAATCTAAATTTGTAAAAAAATTTGGAAACTTAGATACAAGCAAAGCTGCTCAAGCTAGAACACAAAGAATTAATCAAGAAATATTATCTGGCGCATCAAATATTTAATTTAATAAATGTTTGGTCGTAAGGTTAAGTTAAGGATTTTGTTTATATCTTTAGCTTTTATTACTTTAATCCTTACTATTTTTCTAATTCTTAAATCTTTAGAGGAAAACGTAGTTTATTTTCAATCGCCGTCAGAAATAAGAGAAATTACAGAACTATCAAAAAAGAAAATTAGGATTGGAGGAATGGTAAAAAAAAACTCAATAAGCATGAATACCAATCAAGTGAATTTTATTATTACTGATTTTAAAAATGAAATAAATGTATCTTATATGGGTGTTCTGCCTAATTTATTTGAAGAAGAAAAGGGAGTAGTTGCAGAGGGATATTTAAAAGATAGAAATTTTTTTTCAGCAACAAAAATACTTGCAAAGCATGATGAGAATTATATGCCCCCTGAAGTCAAAGAGGCGTTGAAGGAGAAGTAAATTGTTACCAAGTGTTATAGGTAAGTATTCGTTAATTTTTGGATTTTTGATTTCATTTCCGATTTTTTACTATTCATTCATTGATTATAAAAAATCAGGCAATCTAAACACAAAGATTATATCTTTTAGTTTTTTACAATTATTGTTTATTTTAATTAGCTTTATCTGTTTAATTATTTCGTTTGTTATTTCAGATTTTAGTAATGAAACTGTTTTCAATAACTCTCATACCACTAAACCTTTATTTTATAAAATTGCTGGAACCTGGGGAAACCATGAAGGAAGTTTATTATTGTGGTTATTAGTTTTGACATTATTTGTTTTTATTTTTTTATTAAATTCAAAAAAACAAATAAAAAGTTATAGAATTTTAACAACCATATTCCAACAGATTATCATTTTTGGATTTTTTGTATTTGTTATAAAAACATCAAATCCATTCTCGCATATATTTCCAGTTCCTAATGAGGGACTTGGCTTAAACCCAATTCTACAAGACCCTGCCCTAGCCATACATCCTCCCATTTTGTATTTAGGGTATGTGGGTGCATCAATTATTTTTTCATCAGCTTTATCAGCTACAGTTTTAAATTATATTTCTAGTTCTTGGGCTTCTCACATAAAAGCATGGACATATATTTCCTGGATTTTTTTAACTCTTGGTATCTTGTTAGGATCTATTTGGGCATATTATGAATTAGGATGGGGTGGTTTTTGGTTTTGGGATCCTGTGGAAAATGTATCTCTTATGCCTTGGTTAGCTTTAACTACATTAATACATTGTTTAATAGTTTTAGAAAAAAGAACTTTACTTAAATCTTGGGTAATAATTCTTTCAATTACCACATTTACTCTAAGTATGAGTGGAACTTTTTTGGTGAGATCAGGAATATTAAATTCAGTTCATACGTTTGCTAATGACCCTGAAAGAGGTATTTTTATTTTATTATTTTTATTTTCATTAATTATATTGTCTCTAGTAATATTTTTTTTCTTTAATAAAAATCAAGATAGAAACTCAAGTAATTTTTTTTGGTTGAGTAAAGATACTTCGCTATTAATAAATAATTGGTTTATGATGTATTTCTTATCAGTAGTTTTGATAGGAACACTGTATCCAATTTTTTTAGATGTAATTTCGTCTGAAAAAATTTCTGTTGGACCACCTTTTTATCATAAACTCATAGCTCCATTTTTACTTTTTTTCCTAATTGCCATGGCTATTGGACCAAAATTAAGTTGGATAAAATCGAAATTTGTAGAAAAATTTTCATTAATTTCTTTTTTTGTAATTTCATTACTTTTGAGCTCTTATTTAGTTTTTAAATTAAAAATAGATTTTCTGATAAATACTTTATTATTGAGTACTGCCTTTTTTCTTTTTTTGATTACTCTTAAAGATTTTTTTATCAATAAAACTAAAAATATTTCTCAGAAAATCTCTCACTTTGGTTTCGGATTGTTTATATTAAGTGTTCTTTTAAATAATTTTCTCTCTTCTGAAATAATAACCAATCTTAAAGTAGGTGAAAGTTATGATGATGGCAAAGTAAAAATTTATTTAGAGAAAGTTGAGAAATTTAAAAAACAAAATTATGAATCTGTAATTGGATATTTTGATATTACAGATCAAAAAAATAAGACTGAAAAATTCAAACCTGAACTAAGAATTTATAATCAACCTGTGATTATCACTAGTGAGGCTGATATCAAAACAAACCTATTTTATGATAAGTTTTTAGTAATTAATGTTGTTCAAAATCAAAATTATTTTAATCTTAGATATCAATCAAAACCTTTAATGAGTTGGATTTGGATTTCTGTACTTATAATTTCAATGGGTGGATTAACTCAGACTCTTAAACACATCT
>NZ_JBNGZG010000006.1:0-49348 GCF_052049815.1 Candidatus Pelagibacter sp. | reverse complement strand
ATATTATTGAAACATCTTCTTAATAAATTTTTTCTTCCATTTATATAAATTTCACCAATTATATCTTTTGAAATATTTTTATTTTCGTATTTACGAATGATCTCATCCATTAGTAAGGAAATATTAAATATCTCATTTTTTTCTGAAAAATTTGAGCTTGTAAATTGTAAATACTCATTAAGCATTTTTTCCATCTCATTTATATCTTCACTAAGTTTTGATGAAATTTCTTGATCCTTAATGAATGCAAGTTGCAATTTCATTCTTGTTAATGGTGTTCTCAAATCATGACTTATACCTGAAAGCATTTCTGATCTTTGGTTGAGATGTCTTTGAATTCTTTTTCTCATTTTTTCAAATTCATATCCAGCTTGTCGAATTTCTAAAGAACCTGATGGTCTGTACTCATCAACATCTTCACCACGACCAAATTTTTCAGCAGCTCTTGCTAAATTTGTAATAGGTCTAGTTTGATTTTTTAGAAAAATCATAGCTATTACGATTAAAACTATAGCTGGGACTGTTATCCATAAACCAAACAATCTTGCAGAAGAATTTGATACTCTATCTTTGGGAAATAAAAATTCAAAATATCCATCTTTATATTTTATTCGAACATTGATTAATTCTAAATAATCTGTGGTGCTGAACCAAAATTTTTGATTTCCTATACTTGATTTTAATTCTCGTCTTAAAGATCTATCTAAAGGACTAAACCATCTTTCATTTATTTTGAAATCAAATTCTTCATCCTCAATAAATTTAATATTTAGATCTAAATAAATTGAAAATAGGTCTATTAAATATTCTTTATCGTTATCTTCATTATCATAAGCAACAATGAATGTATCAATTTCACTAACCAACGCTCTTGTAAGACCCTTATTAGTTTTAATCCAAAGGCTATCAAAAAATACAATTGTAACAACTAACTGCAATAAGATTACTGGAGTAGCTACAATTAAAAGTGCTCTATAAAATAATCTTTTAGGTAATAGATTTTTTAAAAATTTATTCAATCCATAAAACATAACCACTACCTCTTAAAGTTTGTAAAAATTTTGGATTTTTTGGATCTAATTCAATTTTTTTTCTTAATCTTGTAATAATTACATCTACAGATCTTTCCTTATCTATATTGATCAACTTTCCAATATCTTCTCTAGAAAAAGTTTTTCCTGGGTTATTTATCATTCTTTCTAAAATAATTTTTTCTGTATTGTTTATTTTGAATTCTTCACTTTCTTTATGAATTAGTAATTTATTTAAATCAATTTTGATATTTGAGAATTCTACAATTCTTTTTTGTTCAATAGTTTTAGTTTTATTTAAAATATTTTTAATTCTTAGTACCAATTCTTTTGGCTCAAATGGTTTTGGCAAATAATCATCAGCTCCAATCTCAAGACCTGCCACACGTTCATCCGCATCACCTTTGGCAGTCAAAAGTATTATTGGTGTGTTAATAGTACTTTTGTGTTCTTCAATAAACTCTAAGCCATTTTTTCCAGGCATCATTATATCTAATACAATGATATCAAATTTAACAATTTTGATTTTTTCTGATGCATTTTCAGCACTATTTGATGTAGTAACTAAAAAATTATTTTCATTAAGATACTTCTTGACCAAATCCCTTATGCCGTCATCATCGTCAACAACTAAAATATGAGCTAGAAAATTATCCATTAATTATTTTTTTTAAAACATTATCAAAGTTAATTACTTCTTCTGATTTAGAACTCAATAAAGCGGCATAAATACGTTTTTTTTGAATTTCAAAAATTTCTTTAAATAATTTCTTTCCCTTTTCATCTAAATATACATGTTTAACCCTGGTATCTTTTTCATCTTTTTTAAATCTAATTACTTCAAGTTTTGTCAGATCTTTAAGAACTCTATTTAAGCTTTGTTTTGTTACTTTTAATTTTTGTAATAATTCGGAAATTGAAATACCCTCATACATTGACAATAGGTGTATAACTTTATGATGAGCTATTCCAATTGAGTGCTTATCCAATATCTTTTTAGGATCTGCAAAAGTGTCTCTGTATGCAATGAAAAGTTTCTCTATAAGATCTTTTAATTGATCGTCTTTTAAATAAAGTAATTCTTTCATTATGGGTAAGTTATATTGACATATTGAAGATACAAAGATAATTTTCAATTAAATTAAAATAAATTTTCTTACATGATACCCTACGATAAAAGAGACGGAAAAATTTGGTATAATGGTGAACTTGTAGATTGGACTGATGTAAAAGTTCATGTTTTAAGTCATGGTTTACATTACGGGAGCTGTGTTTTCGAAGGAGAAAGAGTTTATGATGGCTCTATCTTTAAACTAGAAGAACATACATCTCGTTTTTTTTATTCTGCGAAAAGAATGGGTTTTGAAATACCTTATAGTGAAGAAGAAATTAATTTGGCATCTAAAAAAATCATTGCAACTCAAAAAGTAGAAAATGGATATGTTAGACCAGTGGCTTGGAGAGGAAGTGAGATGATGGCAATTTCAGCACAACAGACCAAAATTCATGTTGCAATTGCTACATGGGAATGGGGATCTTACTTTGACCCAAAACTAAAAGTTGAGGGTATAAAATTAAATATTTCTAAATGGAGAAGACCTGCTCCAAATACAATACCTTGGGATACTAAGGCTGCAGGGTTATATATGATTTGTACTTTATCAAAACATGAAGCAGAAAAAGATGGTTACACTGATTCTTTGATGTTAGATCATGAGGGTAATATTGCAGAGGCGACAGGAGCTAACATTTTTTTTAAAGATAAAAATGGAGAATTGCACACACCAGTTCCGGACTCTTTTTTAGATGGAATAACAAGAAGAACAGTGATTGATATTGCTAAATCAAAGAACATTAAAGTAAATGAGAGAAAAATTAACCCTAATGAACTGAAAGATTTTGTAGGTTGTTTTTTAACAGGAACTGCGGCTGAGGTAACTCCAGTTTCTTGTATTGCCGACAACAAATTTAAAGTCTGTGATACTATTATTGATTTAAATGAAAGCTATCAATCTTTGGTGAGAAAGAAAAAAGCAGCTTAATTTTTGCTATCTTCTGATATAGCGTGGTCTATACCTTTTCTTAGATATTCATAACCAGTATATAAAGTCAAAAAAGCTGATAACCATAAAAGAATTATCCCAATTGTTTGAGCATTATAATCTTGAAAATTTATAATTTTGTTTCCAGTTTCACCAGACAATAAAAGACCAATTGAAACCATCTGAAGTACAGTTTTTAATTTAGATAAGTTTGAAACAGGAAGTTTTATTCTTCCCTTAGCAAGAAATTCTCTCAAACCAGATACAAGAATTTCTCTAGTTAGAATTATTATTGCTGCGATCACCTCGTAATTTTTTATAGTTCCATTCATAACTAATAAAATAAGTGCTGCAGCAACTATAATTTTATCAGCTATTGGATCTAATAATTCACCAAGTTTAGACTCTTGCTCCATCATTCTTGCAAGCATTCCATCTAAAAAATCTGTAAAAGAGGCAACAATAAATAGGATTAAAGCAATTATATCACCATAAAAACCTGGTAGAAAAAAAGCAATAACAAAAAAAGGAACAATTATTATTCTTCCAATTGTAAGTATGTTAGGAATTTTTTTTAACATTTTTTATTCGTGAAAAAAGTTATATATCTTTTTTGCAACTTTTTCCTCAACTCCATCAACTGATTTGATCTCATCTAAACTAGCAGATTCAACTGCTCTTGCAGAGCCAAAGTGATTTAATAAAGCCCTTTTTCTTATTGATCCAATACCTTCAATTTGATCTAAAAGAGACTTGCTTATCCCTTTTTTCCTTTTAGCTCTATGAGCGCTTATAGCAAATCTATGAGACTCATCTCTAATTCTTTGTAAGAAAAAAAGAGTAGGGTCATTTCTAGTAAATTTATATTCTTTACCATTATGAAAAAATGTTTCATTTCCGCTATTTCTCATTTTACCTTTAGCAATAGCAATTAATGGAATGTCATGAAGACCTAATTCGTTCAGAGTCTCTCGAGCCACCGAATATTGGCCCTTACCTCCATCAACCATCACTAGATCTGGGAATGATAAATAATTATCCTTTTCTTGCACTGCTTTTTTAAATCTTCTATTCAATACTTCTCTCATCATTCCATAATCATCTTGTTCATTACCCTTGTTCTTAATATTAAATTTTCTATATCTTTTTTTAATAAATCCTTCTTCCCCGTAAGTAATAAGAGCTCCAACGCTGTTTGTGCCTTGGATATGACTGTTATCATATACTTCAATTAAACTTATATTTGTTTCCAAATTAAATTTTTTAGCGACTGAATCAAAAAGATCTTTATTATTTTGACTTTCATAAAGCTTTCTATTTAGACTATCTTTAGCATTTTTAATTGCTTGATTAATAACTTTTAACTTAGAACCTTTTTTAGCTACAGAAATAGTAATTTGTTTATTTTCTTTTTGAGTTAAAGTTTTTTCAATTAAAGCTTTCTCTTTAATTTCTTCTGAAAGTATAATTGACGATGGAACACTTTTATTTTCATAAAATTGAGACACGAATGAATTAATTATTTCGTTTAGGTTTTCATCTGGATCATGTTTAGGAAAAAATGCTTGATTACCCCAATTTTGTTTAGATCTATAAAAAAATACTTGAATACAAGTTTTACCAGACTCTTTATAACCAGCAATTACATCTGCTTCTACTAAATTTGCTTCATTAACTCTTTGTGAGGATTGAATTATGTTTAGAGATTTTATTCTATCTCTTAAAATTGCTGCTTTTTCAAAATCTAGTTCTTCGCTTGCCTTTTCCATTTGATCAGAGAGATTTTTTTGAATTTTTCTAGATTTTCCTGAAACAAACTCAATAGCATCATTAACAGTTTGCTTATAGTCATCTTCTTTTATATATCCAACACAAGGACCTGAACATCTTTTAATTTGATATAATATACATGGTCTTTCTCTATTTTTAAAAACTGTGTCATCACAAACTCTCAAATGAAATATTTTTTGTATCATTTTGATAGTCCAATTTGCAGAACCGGCAGAAGCAAAAGGACCAAAATAAAAACCTTCTTTAGTTTTTTTTCCTCTATGTCTTTTAATTTGAGACCATTTTTCTTTGTTACCGATATAAATAAAAGGAAAAGATTTATCGTCTCTTAATAAAATATTAAATCTTGGTTTATGTTTTTTGATTAGGTTTGCTTCTAATAGTAAGGCTTCACTTTCATTAGAAGTAGTTGTTATCTCTAACTTTCTAGTTTGAGACAACATTCTTTCGGTTCTAATTATGTGATTTTTTTCTGCAACATAACTCTTTAATCTGTTTGGTAAATTTTTTGCCTTCCCAACATAAAGAATTTCTTCTTTATCATTTAACATTCTGTAAACACCAGGCAACTTTGGAATTAAAGGAAGTTCTTTTTTAATGACTTCCTTACCTATATCAGAACTTATCATGACTTCTTTTTTTGGTAATTTGAATACCAACTGAAGAGCATTCTTTAAGGATTTCTAATTTTTCAATTTTCAACATTATCTTTGCAATTCTTTTATCTTTGAATAATTCATCAAAAACTGCTTCTGCTAATGTTTCTAGGAAATTGTAATGTTTCTTTTTAACTAGTTTTGTAATTAATTTTACAATCGTACCATAATTTACAATTGATTTAATATCTTTATCATTTGTAGGTTTTTTGTCTTCATAATCTATTTCAAGGCTAAATTTGACTTTTTGAGGTTTTTCTTTTTCGAAGTCATAATAACCTAATTTTAAATCTAAAATTAATTCATTAATTAAAATTTTCTTTTCATAATTAAAAAGATTTTTTGTTTTATTAATTTTAACTAATTTTAAGTTATTCTTTTTCATTCTTTTGTCCCAATTATATCTGGGGTTTGCCAATTCAAATTTTGTCCACTATCAATAGCTAATACTTGACCTGTAATAGATCTATTTTTAATAAAAAAGTCAACAGCATTACAAATCTCATTAACATCTACTTGTCTTTTGAGAGGTGTTGCTAAATATTGTTTTTTGAAGTGTTTTTCTGATTGTCTAATATTTTTTATAGTTGGTCCTGGCGCAATTCCATTTACTCTAACATTTGGTGAAAGACTCATAGCGCTAGTTTTGGTTAAAGTATAAAGACCTGTTTTACTTAAAGTATAAGAAAAAAAGAATGGAGTAAGTTTAAACACTCTTTGATCAATAATATTAATAATATTGTTATTCCCCTTTTTAATATTTTTGCTAAATCCTTTTGATAATAATGCAGGCGCTTTTAAGTTTGTATTAATATGGTTGTTCCAACTATTTTTTGTGAAGTTATCTAAGTTGTCATTTTCAAATAAAGATGCGTTGTTTATGAGACAATCAAAGAAATTTAATTTCGATTTTGCAAACTTTAATATTTTATTAATATCTTTTTCTTTACTCAGATCACCTTTTACTAAATAGACTTTTGTATTATTCTTCTCTAATTGCTTTTTTAATATTTCAGCTTTTGTTTTTGACTTATTAAAATGAATTAATATTTCTTTATTTGGACCAGATAATTTTTTTGCTATAGCTGCTCCAATTCTTGTAGCACCACCTGTAATAATTATTTTCCGTGCTTCCATTTTTTATCTCTTTTTTTTGTAACTTTAGTTCCAGGCATACCTAATGTTGATCTACCTTTTGGATAAAGTTTATTTTTTACATCATATTGCTTGATTTTTGGATTAAGAGTTATTTCTAACTCTGTACTTTCTAATTTTCTAATTTCATCTCTAATTTTTGCTGCTTCTTCAAACTCCAAATTAGATGCTGCTTCTTTCATTTTTTTATCAAGAGCTTTTAAATGTTTTTTTAAATTTCCACCAACATTTGAGCCTTCACTTATTTTTACATAATCTTTTTCATAAACACTTTCCAATATGTCACTAATTTCTTTTTTTACAGATTTAGCGTCAATTTTGTGTTTTTTATTATAAGCAAGTTGGATTTTTCTTCTTCTCTCAGTTTCTTGTATAGCTTTTTTTATACTTTTAGTTTCTTTATCAGCGTATAAAACAACCTTACCATCAACATTTCTAGCAGCTCTTCCAATAGTTTGAATTAAAGAAGTTTCAGATCTTAAAAATCCTTCTTTGTCAGCATCTAATATTCCAACTAGTGCACATTCTGGTATGTCTAATCCTTCTCTTAATAAATTAATACCAACAAGCACATCAAAAACTCCAATTCTTAGGTCGCGCATGATTTCTATTCTTTCAAGCGTATCAATATCTGAGTGAAGATATCTAACTTTTATTCCATTTTCATGCAGGTATTCAGTTAAATCTTCTGCCATTTTTTTTGTAAGGGTAGTGACCAAAACTCTATGATTGTTTTCTATAACTTTTTTGCATTCATGCATTAAGTCATCCACTTGATTTTTTGCTGGTCTTATTTCAACAGGTGGATCAATCAGTCCAGTGGGTCTTATTACCTGATCTATAAATTTACCTTTTGTTTGTTCAAGTTCCCAAGGACCTGGTGTTGCAGACACAAAAACAGTTTGAGTTCTCATTAAATCCCATTCTTCAAATTTTAGTGGTCTGTTATCCATACATGAGGGAAGTCTAAACCCATATTCAGCTAAAGTACTTTTTCTTGATCTATCACCTTTGTACATACCATTAAGTTGAGGAACTGTTACGTGGCATTCATCAACAAAAATTAATGTATTATCTGGAAAATATTCAAAAAGTGTGGGAGGTGGTTCTCCTGGTTTTCTACCTGATAAAAATCTAGAATAGTTTTCAATACCTGCACAAGAACCTGTAGCTTCAATCATTTCTAAATCAAACTTAGTTCTTTCCTCTAATCTTTGAGCTTCCAGAAGTTTATTTTCGGATCTATGTTTTTTTAATGTTACCTCTAATTCTCTCTTAATATTGATAACTGCTTGTTCTATTGTTGGTTTGGGAGTTATGTAATGACTATTTGCGTACACTTTAACTAAATTTAGATCTCTAACTTTGTCACCAGTTAATGGATCAAATTCTTCGATTTGTTCTAACTTATCTCCAAATAAACTTAGTCTCCATGCTCTATCTTCTAAGTGAGAAGGAAATATTTCAAGATACTCTCCTCTTGCTCTAAAAGTCCCTCTATAAAAATTTTGATCATTCCTTTTATATTGAAGAGCAACTAATGATTTAATTAATTGTTCTCTGTTGTAATCGTAATTCTTTTGAAGAGTTAAAGTCATTTTACTATATGCTTCAACCGAGCCTAATCCATAAATACAAGATACACTTGCAACAATTAATACATCATCTCTCTCCAAAAGGGATCTCGTTGCTGAGTGTCTCATTCTATCTATCTGTTCATTAATAGATGCTTCTTTTTCAATATAAGTATCCGATCTAGGAACATAAGCTTCAGGAGTATAATAATCATAGTACGAAACAAAATACTCGACAGCATTATCTGGAAAAAAAGTTTTCATCTCACCATAAAGTTGGGCAGCTAAAGTTTTATTAGGAGCTAAAATCAATGCAGGTCTATTGGTAGCTTCGATAACTTTTGCCATGGTAAAAGTTTTTCCAGATCCAGTAACGCCTAACAATACTTGGTTAAATTCTTCTTTATTTGCTCCATTAACAAGTTTTTTTATTGCTTCTGGTTGGTCGCCCGCAGGTTTAAAATCAGATTTAATTTTGAATTTTTTGCCACCTTCAAGTTTTCCACTGATTTTCGGGTTTTTACTTTGAATATCTGTAATTAAATCTTGATATGTATTTTCCATATATTAAAGAAGGTAGTAAAATTAATTAATATTTCAATGAGTATAATATCAGACAGTTTAAAAAGAATTAAACCATCCCCAACTATAGCAGTTACGCAGAAAGCAAGAGAATTAAGAGCGGCTGGTAAAGATGTGATAGGCCTTGGTGCAGGTGAGCCTGATTTTGATACACCAGACAATATTAAGAATGCAGCGATAAAGGCAATTAAAAGTGGAGACACCAAATATACAGCAGTAGATGGAACTCCAGCATTAAAAAAAGCTATTGTAGATAAGTTTAAAAGAGAAAATAAAATCAACTATACTACTGATCAAATCACTGTTGGAACTGGTGGAAAACAAGTTTTATATAATGCCTTTATGGCAACTCTTAATAAAGGTGATGAAGTAATTATTCCCGCACCTTTTTGGGTTTCTTACCCTGATATGGTTTTATTAGCAGGTGGAAAACCAAAAATAGTTAAATGTACAGAGCAAGAAGGATTTAAACTTACTCCCAGCAAACTTAAAAAAGCAATTACAAAAAAAACAAAATGGTTAATTTTAAATTCACCTTCTAATCCAACAGGCGCTGGTTACACAAAAAAAGAAATTCAAAATTTAGCAAAAGTTTTAATCAAAAATAAAAAAGTTCATATTTTGAGTGATGATATCTATGAACACATCAAGTACGATAACTTCAATTTTTTTACAATTGCACAAATTCCTCAATTAAAAGACAGAACTTTAACAATGAATGGTGTTAGTAAATCTTATGCAATGACTGGTTGGAGAATAGGTTATGCAGCAGGTCCAAAAGATATAATTAAAGCTATTGGAAAAATTCAATCTCAATCCACGTCAAATCCATCTTCAATAAGCCAAGCAGCCGCTGTTGAAGCTTTAAATGGCAATCAAAGTTTTATAAAAAAAAGATCCAAAGCGTTTAAGGAAAGAAGAAATTTTGTAGTGCAAAGCTTAAATAATATTGATGGAATAAACTGCTTAACACCTGAGGGAGCTTTTTATGTTTTTCCAAGTTGTAAAGGTTTATTAAATAAAAAGACTGGATTAAAAACAGATACTGAATTTGTTCAAAAATTGTTAGAAAAATCCAATGTGGCGGTTGTTCAAGGTTCAGCATTTGGACTAGATGGTTATTTTAGGATTTCTTACGCAACATCTATGAAGAATTTACAAAAAGCAATGAGCAGAATTAAATCTTTTTGTGAAAGTTTATAATTATTTTTAATTATTAAGTGAGTAGAAAATTAAAGATCTCGGTTATAGGTACTGGCCTAATGGGTATCCAGCATATTGAAGCAATCAAAAAATCAAAAAAAGCAATTCTTCACTCAATTGTTGATATAAATTCTAATGCAGAAATAGTGTCTAAAAAATATAAATCAAAACTATTTAGAAGAATTGAAGATTTACTAAAATCCAATAAACCTGATGGTGTTATTGTTGCAACACCAAATCAATTACACGAAAAACATTCTAATATTTTTTTAAAAAATAAAATACCAGTATTGTTAGAAAAACCAATTTCACATGAAATTAGTTCTGCAAAAAAAATTGTTAATTTTTCTAAAAAATATAAGACACCACTACTTATTGGATTTCATAGGAGACATAATCAGATTATTTCAAAAGTTAAGAATATTTTGTCTTCAAAAAAATTAGGAAAAGTAGTTTCTGCTAATGTTCTATGTTGGTTTTATAAACATAAAGAATATTACAAAACAAAATGGAGAACAAAAAAGGGTGGTGGACCATTAAATATTAATTTAGTTCATGACTTAGATATAGTTTGTTATTTACTGGGTACGGTTAAATATGTTCAAGCTTTTAAATCTAACAAAATTAGAAAATTTAATATTGAGGATACTGCATCTATAAATCTTATATTTAATTCTGGTGCTTTATGTACTTTAAATGTTTCTGATACAATTGTGAGCCCTTGGAGTTATGAATTAACTGCTGGGGAGAATCCAGTATATCCAATAACAAATCAATCTGCATATTATATAGGAGGGACAGAGGGATCTATTCAGTTTCCCAATTTAAAACTTTGGACCTATAAAAAAGAAAAAAGCTGGTGGAATAAAATCTTAGTTCAAAATAACAGAGATAAAAAAGATACTAAAACATTGGTCAATCAAATTAACCACTTTGCTGATGTTATAAATAAAAAAGCAAAACCAAAAGTGAGTGGTGAAGATGGTTTAAATTTACTTAATATCTTCAAAGCTATAGAAAAGAGTTCAAAAACTGGACAAAAGGTTAAAGTATAAAGACTCTGTCACCTTGCAACTAATTTATTTTCACAATAGTTTATTGCAAATTTTAATAAAAAAAGGGGAATACGTTATGATTAAAAATATAATTAAGAAATTAACATTAGCTGTTGTTTCAGTAATGATGCTAACAGTTTCATTAATTTCTCCAAGTTATTCTGCAAAATTAAAACTTACTATGGCTACATCAGGATCTGAAACAGATGCTAGATCAGTTGCAATTGCAAGTGTGATGTTGCCAATGATTTCTAATTTTGCTGATGTAAAAATTGGATACAACTCAACAATGTTTGATCAAGGGACAGAACTTGATGCAATTAGTAGAGGTAATTTAGATATGTCAATTACTTCAGCACAAGAGCTTGCACAATTCTTTCCTGAATTTTCAATCTTTGCCACAGGTTATGTCCACCAAGATGCAGCTCATCAAGTTAGAGTTTTTAATAATGAGTTAATGGATCCATTCAAGAAAAAAGTTGAAGATGAACTGGGAGTAAAATTATTATCTGTAATGTATTTAGGTAAACGTCATGTAAACCTAAGACAAACAAAAGATGAATTAACAGTTAAAACTCCAGCAGACTTAAAGGGAGTTAATTTAAGAATGCCTGGTACAGATGCATGGCAATTTTTGGGTAAAGCTCTTGGTGCATCACCAACTCCGTTAGCATTTAATGAAGTTTATACAGCTTTGCAAACGGGAGCTGTTGATGGTCAAGATAATCCATTACCAACAGTTGTAGATAAAAAGTTTTACGAAGTTACAAAACAGATTATCCTAACGTCTCACTTAGTAGATTTAAACTATATAGCTTTCTCAAAAAAAACTTGGGATAAGTTATCTGGTGATCAGAAAATGAGATTACAACAAGCGGCAGATGCAGCAGCGTCATGGGGAAGATTGAGACAATTACAGTTAGAAAATGGTTTAGCTGATTTTGTTAGATCTCAAGGTTTAGAAATTTATGAACCAGACTCAGCTGCTTTCAGAAAACACGTTCAAAAACAATATGTTGGAAGTGAATTCGCTAAAAGTTGGCCAAAAGGAGTTCTTAAAAAGATTAACTCTTTAGGAAACTAAAAATTTTTTGATTAGTTTGTTTGAAAAACGATTTAATCAAATAACAAAAATAATCGCCGCCACTTTGTTGGCGGCGTTATTCATTACTTTTCTTCTTCAGATATTTTCACGATATGTTTTAAATTCACCATTTGGTTGGACACTTGAATTGTGTCGAATATTATGGGTATGGATTGTTTTTTTTTGCTGTGCTTTTTTAGTTCAAGAAAAAGACCACGTTAAATTTAATCTTATTTATTCAGCATCTTCAAATAGATCAAAATTTATAATGTCTATAATTTCTTGTTTGGCAATAATTCTAATTCTTGGATGGGCATTATTACCAACCTTTGATTACATTGATTGGATGAAAATGAGAAAAACTTCAACTGTAAGAATTCCAATTACTGGTGAAAAAATTAGGTTGAGTTATATTTTTTCAATTTATGGAATTTTTATGATTTCAGTAATTATTTTTTATTTATGGAAGTTAAAAAATCTCATTCAAAGAGGACCAGAGGATCAAGATAAAAATAAATTAAGATCTGTAATAAAATATTAAATTTTTATGAGCATTGAGCTTACAATTTTCTTAATCACATTATTTGGTTTAGCAGGGATAGGAACACCAGTCGGTTATTCAATAATTGTCTCATCGATAATGTATTTTACGTTTGGAGATATGGATGTTGCATTAGCAGGAGAAAAAATACTCCAGGGTTTATATAAATCATTTGTTTTGTTGGCTGTTCCTTTATTTATTACTGCAGCAAATATAATGAATGTAGGAACTATAACTGATCGTTTATTAAGTTTCTGCGTAGCTGTAGTTGGAAGATTTAAAGGCGGATTGGGACACGTTAATGTTGTTGCTTCTTTAATTTTTTCAGGAATGTCTGGGTCGGCAGTAGCAGATGCGGCAGGAATAGGAAAAATAATTATTGGTATGATGACAAAGAACGGTCGTTATACAAAAGGATACGCTGCTGCTATCACTGCAGCATCAGCAACAATAGGTCCGATTATTCCACCTTCTATACCAATGGTTTTGTATTCAGTAATTTCAGATACATCCATCGGATATTTGTTTTTGGCAGGAATTGTTCCTGGATTGATTATGGGATTAGTACTAATGATAATGAATACTATAATTTCTCATAAAAGAAACTTTGTTACTGAAGAAGCAGTTCCAATTAGCAAATTACCAAAAATTACCTCTAGAGCATTTCCAGCATTATTGATGCCAGCAATTTTACTTTATGGAATTTATGGTGGAGTTACTACACCCACAGAAGCAGCAGCTATTGCAGCTTTGTACGCTTTATTTTTAACAGGAATTTTTTATAGATCTGTTTCTCTTAAATCTTTGTATCAAATTTTTGTTGATAGTGCTCGATCATCAGCTGCTGTTGGTGTTGTGATCGGAGGAGCATTTATTTTAAATTATATTGTTATTAGTGAAAATATACCTGGTGCACTAACTGTATTTTTACAAGAACTAGATGTTAGTCCTTTTATGTTTTTAATTTTTGTTAATGTCTTAGTTTTACTTTTGGGATGTTTTTTAGACGCAACGACAATTATTTTGGTAATTGTGCCACTATTCATCCCTGTGTGTAAAGCTTTAGGTATAGACTTAATTCATTTTGGAGTTTTAGTTGTTGTAAATTCAATGATTGGATTAATTACTCCTCCATATGGAATTTTATTGTTTGTAATAAATGCAGTAACTGGAATTTCATTAAAAGAAATAATTTCAGAAATTTGGATGTTTATAGGAGTATTGATCTTTGCTTTAATTATAATGATCTTATTCCCAGAGTTAATACTCTGGTTACCTGAGATGTTTGGTTATAAATCTTAGTTAGTGTGAAAGAAATTTTTCTGCCTCTAAAGCTGCCATACAACCCATTCCAGCAGCTGTTACAGCTTGTCTGAAAGTTTTGTCTTTAACATCTCCAGCAGCGTAAACTCCTGGTATATTTGTTTCTGTAGAATCTGGTTTAGTTATTAAATAACCTTCTTTATCCATTTTAAGTTGATCTTTAAAAAGTTGTGTTGCTGGGTCATGACCGATTGCAATAAACAAGCCATCTAATTTCATTTCTTCAACATTATTTGTTTTTAAATTTTTAACTTTAATTCCTTTAACATTTTTTGGTTCATTATCCCCAATTACATCTTCAACAACAGAATCCCAAATCACCTCTATTTTTTTGTTTTCCATTAATTTTTGTTGAAGCATTTTTTCAGCTCTCAAAGTATCTCTTCTGTGAATTAATTTTACTTTTGATGCAAATTTAGTTAGGAACATTGCTTCTTCAACAGCAGCATTACCACCACCAACAACTGCAACTTCTTTATCTTTAAAAAAGAAACCATCACATGTAGCGCAAGCTGAAACACCAAAACCTCTAAACTCTTGTTCTGAATCTAAATTTAACCATCTAGCTTGTGCACCAGTTGATATAATTATACTATCTGCAGTATATTTTTGACCACTATCACCAATTGCTTCAAATGGAGTAGATTTTAAATTTACTGAAGAAATATGATCTTCAATCATTTCTGTACCAACAGCTTTTGCTTGATCTTTCATTTGATCCATTAACCAAGGACCTTGGATTACATCTGCAAAGCCTGGGAAGTTTTCTACATCTGTAGTTGTTGTTAATTGCCCACCTGGCTGAGCCCCATAAACTAAAATTGGTTTCAACATTGCTCTAGCCGCATAAACGGCAGCTGTATATCCAGCTGGACCAGAACCTATAATTAATACTTTTGTGTGTTTAGTTGGATTTTCATTCATATGAGAGCTATATAGTTATAAATGACAAAATTAAAAGGCTTATTATTAACTGAAGGCATGCATGGAATGATAAGTCAAGTTGAAGGCCTTGCTAAAGCTTTAGACTTAGATTTTACACACGAGAAAATTGAATTGAGTTCTTTTTGGAAGCTTATTCCACCAAGCCTAACTCCTGTGAAGGACTTTGTTTTCAAAAATAAAATAGATCAAAATTTCAATATTGTTATTTCATGTGGAAGAAAAAGCGTGATTCCATCAATATTTTTAAAAAAAAAATTTGGAAACAAGATAATGAGTATTCACATTCAAGATCCAAAAGTTTCATTAAGTAATTTCGATTACATTATAGCACCAGAACATGATGGTTTGATAGGTAGCAATGTAATAACAAGTAAAGGAGCAATTCATTATTTAAGACATAAAGAACTTGATGAAAATGAGAATTATTTAAAAGATAGAGTTAAAAAAGATAAATTAGTTGCTTTAATAGTTGGTGGTCCGAATAAATATTATAATTATGATAAATTAGAAATCGAAAATATTTTTGCAAAAATAGAAAAAAACTTTATTCAAAATGGTTATCAATTAATACTAATTCCATCTATGAGAACACCAAAAAATATTATTGAGATTGCAAAAAAAAATTTTGATAAAAACCAAATAATTATAGATACAGTAGATAAGAAAGCTTACTTATCTTCTTTAAAAATAGTTGATCATATAGTTGTTACATGTGACTCGACTTCTATGATTTCAGAATCAGCAATGACTGGTAAACCAATTTATGTAGCTCAAATGAAACCATTAAAAAGTAATTTCAGATTTCAAAAATTCTTTGAATTATTTAAATCCATGAAAATTATTAGAGATCTTAAGGATACTGTAGAAGATTGGAGTTATGACAAACTTAATGAAACTGATAGAATATCAAGCTATATAAATGAACAATTAAAAAATTATGATTTTTCTTAATTCAATCAAAAACCATTCTAAAAAACATGAATTTCCATTTGATCATTGGGAGTATGATAATGCCCTTAGCGAAGGTGCAATTAAAGAAATTGTAGGAGCAGATATTCCAGATGTGACAAAACATAATTTAAATTACGATGGGACTAGAGCTATCGATGGTGGTGCAGCAGAATTTAGAGAAGGGATTGTATCGGGTGGAAAGGCTATAAAGTTTAGATGTTTTATAACTAAAGAGAATGCAAAAGAGTTTCCAAATTTAGTTGAATTTATTAATGAGCTTCAGTCCAAAGAAACTCATGAAACTATTTCAAAAATGATAAATAAAGATTTATCAAATTCTTATGTAAGAGTTGAAGTAATTTGTGATAGGGAAGGATTTTGGCTTAAACCACACTGTGATATCAAAGAAAAATTACTCTCAGGATTAATTTTTGTAAATAATGTAAATGAGTCTGAAGATCTTGGAACAGATTTTTACAATGAAAAATTAGAAAAAGTGAAAACAGTTCCATATAAACATAATTATGGATACATGTTTACAAGTGGACCAAATACTTGGCATGGAATGGAAAAGAAAAAAATTGTTAAAGAAAGAAGATGTATTCAAGTAAATTATGTAACTTTTCCAACAGATTGGAAAGTAAATAATTAAATATCCTGAAGAGAATTAACTTCTAATTTTTTTGTTTTAAGAGATTTTATTCCTTGTAAACAAGCCATTGCAGTAGACATATTCGTGCAATAAGGAACTTTATTTTTCAATGTAGCTCTTCTTAATGCAATCGCATCATTTAATCTATGTTCACTGTTTCCACCTCCAGTATTAATTACTAAAGCTATTTTTTTAGAGTCCAAAACATCTACAATATGAGGTCTCCCACTACTAACTTTATTGATAATTTTACATTTCATCCCAAATTTTCTTATGTACTCTGCAGTTCCTTTTGTTGCACATAACGTAAATTTTAATTTTATTAGTTCCTTAGCAAGATCAATACCTTCATCTTTGTGTGAGTTTTTAAGTGATATAAATGCTAATCCTTTTGTAGGTAAAGAATTGTATGCTGATATTTGGCTTTTTGCATAAGCGATACCAAAGTCTTTATCAAATCCCATCACTTCACCTGTTGATTTCATTTCTGGACCAAGAAGCACATCGCTTTGAGGAAATTTATTAAATGGGAAAACCGCCTCTTTAACTGCGTACATATTTTTTGTTTTTTCTTTTAATGAAAATTTAGATAATTGTTCACCAGCCATAACTCTTGAGGCTATTTTCGCTAATGGCAATCCTTTTGCTTTCGATACGAATGGAACAGTTCTACTAGCTCTTGGATTAACTTCGATTACATAAATTTCATCTTTTTTAATTGCAAACTGAATATTCATGAAACCTTTTACTTTGAGTGCTAAAGCTAATTTTTTAGTTTGATTTTCAATTTCTTTAACCAAATAAGGTTTAATTGAAACAGGAGGTAAACAACAAGCTGAATCCCCTGAATGTATTCCTGCTTCTTCTATGTGTTGCATAATTCCGGCAACATGAACTTCTTTACCATCTGAAATCGCATCCACATCAACTTCCATTGCATGGTCTAAAAACTTATCAATTAATATTGGATTATTTTCTGCAGCTTTAAATGCTTCTAATACAAAATTTTTTAACTGACTTTTGTCATGAACAATCTCCATGGCTCTTCCACCTAAAACATATGAAGGTCTAACCATCAAAGGAAGACCAATTTTTTCTGCGATTTGAATTGCTTGATTATATGTTTTAGCTATACCGCTTTCAGCTTGTTTTAAGTCCAGTTTGTTTAATAGATTTCTAAATCTATCTCTATCTTCAGCTAAGTCTATTGAAGAGTATTGTGTACCTAAAATTGGTAATTTGTTATCATGTAAAAATTTTGCTAATTTAATCGGTGTCTGACCACCAAATTGAGCAATCACTCCAATTAAATTTCCATTTTCTTGTTCTTTTTTTATTATATTAAATACATACTCTTCTTTTAGTGGTTCAAAATATAATCTGTCACTAGTATCATAATCTGTTGAAACAGTTTCTGGATTACAATTTACCATTATAGTTTCAAAACCAGCGTCTTTTAATGAGAAGCTTGCCTGACAACAGCAATAATCAAATTCGATACCTTGTCCTATTCTATTGGGACCACCACCAAGAATAACAATTTTTTTCTTAGATGATGGATCAGCCTCACACTCAGTATTTAAAGAAAAATTTCTTTGATAAGTAGAATACATATATGGCGTAAATGATTTAAATTCTGCTGCGCAGGTATCCACTTTTTTATACACTGGTAATACTTTTAGTGCAGATCTTTTTCTTCTTATTATATCTTCTGAAGTATTTGTAAGTTCAGACAATTTCTTGTCTGAAAATCCAATCGATTTTATTTTATTAAATTCCTCAAAATTTCCTGGTAATCCTTTGTTTTTAATTTTATTTTCATTATCAACAATCTCTTTTATTTGTTCCAGAAACCAAGGATCAACTTTTGATAAATTATAAATTTTTTTAAGATTAATTTTTTTCCTAATTGCTTCAGCAATTAAGAGTATTTTATTTGGAATATTTTCTTTTAATTTTTTTTCAATTTGGCTTTTATCTAAATCAAAAATTCTATCCAAACCAGAGAAGCCAGTTTCTAAAGATACTAATGCTTTTTGTAAAGATTCTTTGAAGTTTCTTCCAATGGCCATTGCTTCACCAACAGATTTCATTGATGTACCAAGTTCAGCTGGTGATGTTTGAAATTTCTCAAAAGTAAATCTTGGAATTTTAGTTACAACATAATCAATACTTGGTTCAAATGAAGCTGGTGTAACTTTTGTTATTTCATTTTTAAGTTCATCTAATGTGTAACCAACAGCAAGTTTCGCTGCAACTTTAGCAATTGGAAAACCTGTTGCTTTAGAAGCTAAAGCGGAAGATCTGGAAACTCTTGGGTTCATTTCTATTACAACCATTCGTCCATTTTTAGGATTGATTGCAAACTGAACATTAGACCCACCTGTTTCAACCCCTATTTTCCTCAAGCATGCAATGGAAGCATTTCTCATCACTTGATACTCTTTATCAGTTAATGTTAGAGCAGGAGCAACTGTAACAGAGTCTCCTGTGTGAATTCCCATAGGATCAATATTTTCAATTGAACAAATAATAATGCAGTTGTCTTTTCTGTCTCTAACAACTTCCATTTCAAATTCTTTCCATCCCTGCAAACATTCTTCTACTAAAACTTGGCTTACTGGCGACTCATGCAGACCATTAGATACAATTTTAGTATAATCTTTTTTTGTTCTAGCTATACCACCACCAAGACCACCAAGAGTAAAAGCGGGTCTTATTATTGCAGGTAAACCAATTTGTTTTAAAGCTTTTGATGCTTGTTTAATATTGTTAACGATTTGTGACTTTGGTAAGTCCAAACCAATATCTAACATATTTTTTCTAAACTTTTTTCTATCTTCAGCATTTGAAATAGCTTTTGAATTTGCTCCAATTAATTCAATTTTATATTTTTTTAGAATTCCTTTTTTTTCAGCATCCATTGCTAGATTAAGAGCTGTTTGACCTCCCATTGTTGGTAAAATTGCATCAGGTTTTTCTTTTTTAATAATTTTTTCTAAAACTTCTAAAGTAATTGGTTCTATATAAGTTTTATCAGCAACATCTGGATCGGTCATAATTGTTGCTGGATTTGAATTGATTAATATTACTTTATAACCTTCATCTCTTAATGCTTTACAAGCTTGAGTTCCTGAATAATCAAATTCACATGCTTGACCAATGATAATTGGACCTGCTCCTACAACTAGTATTTTTTTAATATCTTTTCTTTTTGGCATTTTTTTTCATTGAGTTAATAAATTCTTGAAATAGATAAACGCTATCTTGTGGACCAGGATTGGACTCAGGATGGTATTGAACAGAAAAAATAGGTTTGTTTTTTAATCTTATTCCTTCAATTGAGTTATCAAATAAAGATTTGTGAGTTACTTCTACATTTTTAGGTAAACTTTCTTTTATAACTTCAAAACCATGATTTTGACTTGTGATTTCTACTTTATCATGAATAAGATTTTTTACTGGGTGGTTCGCTCCTCTATGTCCCAATTTCATTTTTTTCGTTTTTCCACCAAGTGTTAAAGATAAAATTTGATGGCCTAAACAAATACCAAATATTGGTAAATTTTTCTTAATCAAATCTTTTATTATCTGAATTGCATATTTACCTGTAGCCGCTGGATCACCTGGACCATTAGATAAAAATATTCCACTAGGCTTGAGAGCCAGGATTTTATCAGCTTTAGTATCACAAGGAACAACAGTAACTTTGCATTTAAAATCTGAAAAATATCTTAAAATATTTTTTTTTATTCCATAATCTATTGCTACAACATGATATGAGTTTTTATTATTTTTCTTAAATCCGTCTCCTTTTTTCCATGTTCTAAAGCCTTTCCAAGTAAAATTTTTCTTTGTACTAACTTCTTTTGCAAGATCTAAATTTTTCAATCCACCCCAATTAATTGTGCTTTTAGTTAAATTGTTAAGATTAAATTTACCTTTTTTTGAATGAGAAATAGTTCCTTTTGGAGCACCCTTATCTCTAATAAAATTAGTTAAACTTCTTGTATCTAAACCTGTTATCCCAACAATTTTATTCTTTTTTAGCCATATATCTAAATGAGATAGTGCTCTGTAATTCGATGGATCTGTTATCTCAGAATTAATTATTACTCCTCTAGTCCAAATTTTATCAGACTCAACATCTTCTTTATTTGTCCCAACATTTCCTATGTGAGGAAAAGTAAAATTGATTATTTGACCGGCATAAGATGGGTCGGAAATTATTTCTTGATATCCTGTAAGTGACGTATTGAAGCAAACCTCGCCTGTAGCGGTTGCTTGATAGCCTAGACCAATACCTTTAAATATTTTTCTATTTTCAAGAACTAAAACGCCTGTGTGTAAATCTGAGATTTTTTTTGAGTTAGTTTTTTTTCTTTTTTTTATCAATTACAACTCATGAGTTAAAGGTAATTACAATAATTGAATTATTATCGCAACCGATATGTATTATAAAACTGTGAAAAAACAATTTTTTCTTTTGACCATTTTTATCTTTCAAGTAGATTAAAAAAATTATGTCTTTGAAAGAAACAATCGAAACTGAATATAAAAATGCCCTTAAAGCTAAAGATAAATCTAAAATCTCAACTTACAGGTTAATTTTATCATCTATTAAGGATTTAGATATTACAAATAGATCAGGTCCAAATAAAAAAGAAACTGATAATGAAGATATTAAAAAACTTTTAAAGAAGATGGTTAAACAAAGAGCCGAATCGATTGAAATATATAAAAAGAATAATCGATCAGATCTTTTGGAAGTTGAACAAATTGAACATGATATTTTGACAAGTTTTTTACCAAAACAATTAAGTGAAGAAGAAACAAAAAAAATCTGTGAGCAAATAATTTCAAAAACCGGGGCTGCCTCTATTAAAGACATGGGAAAAGTGATGGGTGCCCTTAAAAAAGAATATTCTGATGAAATAGATTTTGCAAAAGCAGGCTCTTTAATAAAAGAATTATTAAATAAGTAATGAAATATCCTAAAGAGTACCTTGATGAAATTAAATCAAGATTAAAAGTATCAACTGTTGTTTCAAAAACAGTGGATCTAAAAAAAAGAGGAAAAGAATTTGTAGGTTTATCTCCATTTAAAAATGAAAAAACACCTTCATTTACTGTAAATGATGAAAAAGAGTTTTATCATTGTTTTGCTACTTCAGAACATGGGAATATTTTTGATTTTATAATGAAAACCCAAAATTTAAAGTTTGGTGAAGCTGTTAGATACTTAGCTAATATAGCAGGTATGCAACCTTATATGTTTTCCAAACAAGATGAAGAAAGAGAGAAGAAGTGGAAAGAATATTCGATGATCTATTCACGTTACGTTGATTATTATCATAATGAATTATTAAAAAATGAAACTTATTCTAATGCTAGAGATTATTTGAAAAATAGATTTTTAGGAAAAGAAATTGTAAAAAAATTTAAGATAGGTTTTGTAGATTATAATTCTACTTTTATTAAAAAATTTAAAGATGAATTTAAAGATAGCGCTTTATTAGAAACTGGATTATTTTATGTTGATGATAAAAAAAATAAGCTAGTTGAAAGATTTAGAAACAGAATTATTTTTCCAATTAATAATTTGTCTGGACAACCAATTGCATTGGGTGGAAGAATAATTGAAGAGAAAGACTACTTAGCAAAATATATTAACTCACCTGAAACAAATTTTTTTAAAAAAGGATCAAATTTATATAATTTAGATCTTGCTAGAAAGCTTTCCAATAAGACAGAGAGTATATATTTGGTAGAAGGATATATGGATGTTGTTGGTTTAAATAAAAATGAAATTGATAATGTAGTTGCAAATTTGGGTACTTCTCTGACTGATAAGCAAATCTCAACCTTAAATCAATTTTTTGATGATATTATAATTTGCTTTGATGGTGATGAAAGTGGTTATAAAGCTGCTTTAAGAGCAGCAGAAAATTCAATTAAAGATTTACAACCTGATAAACAGATCTCTTTTTTATTTTTACCAGAAAATGAAGATCCAGATAGTTTTGTAAATAAGAATGGAAAAAATAGTTTCTTAGATTTTTCAAAAAATAATAAGTTATTTATTCATCATTTTATTTTCAATCATTACAAAAAACAAACCAATAATGATCCTTCATCTTTAGCAATTTTTGAAAAAAATTTAAAAATTATCGCGAATAGTATTAAAGATTCATTAATTAAAAAATATGTTTTAGAATATTTTTTAGAAAAAATTTCAGAATTAACTCCTCATCAATCAAAAATTCAAAACTTTAAATCCCAAAAAAAAATTCAATCATTAGATTCAACAAAGAAATTTTATAAAGAAACTAATAAAATGAGTGGTGCAGAACTTAAGGAATTATCTATCTTTTACTTAATAATTAATAATTTATCTTTGATACAAGAAAATAATCATGTTCTAGATGAAATCAAAATTTTTACAGATGAAAATAAAAAGATTTTTAATTTTATAACTGAAAAATTAAAAAATGAAAAAAAAGTAACACTCGAAGAATTAAATTTAGATATCCAGCTAATTGAAAAAATAAATCACTTTGCATCAATTAAATATATTTTGAAAAATAAGATAGACAAAGATTATGAGATAATTGAAATTCTTGAAGACTTAAAAAGAGATCTTAATAATTATGACTTAGAATTAAGAATCGAGGAATTAGAGGCAAAATTTTCAAAAGATTTCAGCGAGGATACTTTTAATGAGTTAAAAGAGCTTAAAAAAAGACAAAATATCAATTAATTTGATTAAAATTATTAATGGATTTTCTATAATTAGAGATTATATAAGACCTTCAAGTTTTTTACTGTGGAAAGAATTATTACAAAATCATTTGCAAGGCTTTTAGGTCGTGGGACCCACAGAGGCTTTATAACTTACGATGAATTAAATAAATCACTAGGTAAGAGAAATCTTTCGGATGAGAACCTCTCTCAAGCATTCATTCATATATTAGATGAAAAGATTTCATTAGTAGAAAAAAAATCTGATTTTAAATCTTTAAGAAAAAAAGATCCCTCAAATAAAGAAGAGAGCAAAACAATCGAAAAAAGTGATGATCCAATCAGAATGTATTTGAGAGAAATGGGTGGAGTTGAATTACTTTCAAGAGAGGGCGAAATTGCTATAGCCAAAAGAATTGAAGCCGGAAAAGATGTAATGCTAAATGCACTTTCTCAAAGTCCTTTAACAGCTCAGCAGTTTTTTGAATGGGATAAAAAATTACAAAATGATGAAATTTTAGTCAGAGAAATTATTGATATAGATACAAATTATATGGAAGATGAAAGCACTGGTCAATCAGCAAAACAGAAAAATTCTCAGGAAGAAGAGGCTAATGATAGTGAAGATGATGATTTTAATCCAACTCTTGCAGCGATGGAAACAGAAATTAAACCAAAAGTTCTTAAAACAATAAATGAACTTACCAAAGAGTATAATAAGTTAATAAAATATCAAAAAGATAATTTAAACTGTGTATTAAATTCAGAACAATTTTCAACGACAAAACAAAAAACTTACGAAAAAATAAATAATTTAATTTTGGAAAATATTAAGACATTGCAGTTATCACCATCAGTTTTAGAGGAATTAGTGCAAAAACATTATGTAGAAAATAAGAAAATAATTTCACTTGAGGGTAATTTGTTACGTCTAGCTATGGATCAAAAAATACCTAGAAATGAATTTTTAAAATTTTACTTAGGAAATGAAATTAATCCAAATTTGAAAAAGTTTTTAGATACCAATGAAGATTGGAAAAAATTTTTTGATAAAAATAAGGAAGAATTCAAAAATATAAGAGATAGACTTGTGGAAATAAGCCACAAGCTTGGAATGTCTGTAACAGAATACAAAAAACTTGTGAGTAGAGTACAAAAAGGAGAGAAAGAATCTCGTATAGCAAAAAAAGAGATGGTAGAAGCCAACCTAAGATTAGTTATCTCTATTGCGAAGAAATATACAAATAGAGGATTGCAATTTTTAGATTTAATTCAAGAGGGTAATATTGGATTGATGAAAGCAGTTGATAAGTTTGAATATAGGAGAGGTTATAAATTTTCAACATATGCAACATGGTGGATAAGACAAGCAATTACAAGATCTATTGCAGATCAGGCTAGAACAATAAGAATTCCTGTTCACATGATAGAAACAATAAATAAAATTGTAAGAACTCAAAGATTGATCTTAAGTGAATTTGGAAGAGAAGCTACTCCAGAGGAACTAGCACAAAAATTAAGAATGCCATTAGACAAAGTTAGAAAAGTATTAAAAATTTCAAAAGAACCTGTATCTTTGGAAAAACCAGTAGGAGACGAAGAAGATAGTAGCTTGGGTGATTTTATTGAAGATACAAAAGCTTTAGCTCCACTTGAACAAGCAATTAAATCTAATTTAGGTGAGGCAACAACAAAAATATTATCAACATTAACACCAAGAGAAGAAAGGGTTTTAAGAATGCGATTTGGTGTTGGAATGAACACAGACCATACTTTAGAAGAAGTTGGGCTACAGTTTTCTGTGACCAGAGAGAGAATAAGACAGATAGAGGCTAAAGCCCTTAGAAAACTAAAACATCCTAGCAGATCTAAACAATTAAAAAGCTTTTTAGAAAGTTAGAAATTTTGGGCCGTTAGCTCAATAGTAGAGTACTGCATTGACATTGCAGGGGTAGTTGGAGCGTAACCAACACGGCCCACCATAATTAATTTTTGAACATTAATAAGAATTAACTAACTTGAATGATAAATAAAATTAAAGTAAATAAGTTATAATTTTTTGGGCCTGTAGCTCAGTTGGTTAGAGCAGTACACTCATAATTTCTTTTTCAATTTTTTAATTCAAATTAGCTTTTAATATCAATATTAATTTAAGCTACTTTGGATTGAAATTTTTTTACCAACTATTTACCAACAAATTTAATCTTATGAATTAAGTATTTTAATAATTTCGTAAATTTTAAACATAGTTAGTAGCTAATTTAATTTTTAATTGTTATCAGTATCTTGTGAAAGAATCAAAAGTATATAATCAAGATTGTTTGAAAACTATGTCAGCAATAGGAAAAGAAAAAGCTGATTTAATTCTTACCGACCCACCATATAATCTTGGGTTATTCATGAAAAATAGAGATACTAATATTAATGCTATGCGTTCTAATCATTTTGCTGGATCAGGTTGGGATGACTTAGATTTTTTTGAGTGGAAAGATTATATGCTTAAATTTTTTTTATCAGCAAATAAAGTTTTAAAAAAAAAAGGAAATCTGATAATTTTTATGTCTTTAATCAAAGTTGAAACAGTCATAGAATTGGCTAACAAAGCTAACCTATATTATAAAACAACTGGAATATGGCATAAGACAAATCCAATGCCAAGAAATATGAATTTACATTTTGTTAATTCGACTGAAGCTTGGTTACATTTTACTTCAAAATCTAAAACTGGAATTTTTAATAATAATAATAAAATTTTACACGATTTTTTGGAGACTTCAAATATCAAAAAATCTGAAAAAAAAGAAGGCACTCATCCCACACAAAAACCTTTAGAAATTTTATCTTTTTTTATCAAAACTTTATCTAACAAAAATGGATTAGTTATTGATCCTTTTATGGGAAGTGGCTCTACGGGTGTAGCTGCATTAAGCAATAATAGAAAATTTATTGGTGGAGAAATAAAAAAAAAATATTTTAATATTTCAAAAAAAAGATTAAAAAAAATAAGTGCACAATTAAATTTATTTGAATGAATGTAATTGATCTTTTTTCTGGAGTAGGTGGCCTATCACTTGGCTTTGAGCAAAATGGATTTAATGTAATATTTGCTAACGAAATAGATGAAAATATAGCATTTTCATATAAAAAAAATTTTCCAAATACTGAATGTTTAACTCAAGATATTGAAAAATTAGATTTAAAAAAAGAGTTTTCGAGATTCTACAATAAAGTTTCTGTAGTTTGTGGAGGACCGCCATGTCAAGGTCTTTCACAAAAAGGAAAAAGACACTGGTTTCAAGACAAGAGAAATTTTCTTTTTAAAAATTTTTTAGAAGTTGTTAAGATTGTCAATCCTAGTTACGTTTTAATTGAAAATGTACCTAACTTGATTACAGCTTACGAAGGTTACTTTTTAAAAGAGATAGAAAAAATATTTGAAGATTTAAATTACAAAATAAATGCGAAAATTTTGCATGCAAATAAATTTGGAGTTCCACAAATCAGAAAGAGAGCATTTATATTGGCTAGAAAAAAAAATATAAATTTTGAAATGGATGAAAGCAATAATACCAAAACTAGTTTTCAAGACTCTGTTAGTGATTTGCCTGAACTAAAATCAGGTGAGGGTAAAGAATTTTTAAATTATATAAAAAAACCTCTCAATTCCTATCAGCAGAAAATAAGAAAAAATTCTAAAGGTATATGGAACCACATCTCAACAAATCATACCGCATTAGCTTTAAAGAGAATGAAATTTATGAAAATTGGTGGTGTGAGAACTGATTTACCAAAAGAACATCTTACAGGTTCAATATACAGTGGTACGTGGAGTAGAATTATTCCGAACACATTTGCTAGAACTATAACTACAAGATTTGATACACCATCTTCAGGCCAATTTACATTACCCTATCAAGATAGATGTCTTACTGTTAGAGAAGCTGCAAGAGTTCAATCATTCCCAGATAATTTTATTTTTTATGGAAAAAAAAATAGCCAAATGATCCAGGTTGGAAATGCAGTTCCACCTCTTGTCTCGTATAGCATTGCGAATTTAATTAAGAAAAATCTTTGAAGTTTATTCAATTTGTGAGATCAATATCCTCTCCTAAAAATTTTTTATACTTTTTTGGGTTTGTTTTATCAAAAAAAATTACTTTATTATTTGCATATCTTTGATTAAATTTTTTAATTTTATTTGAAATCTCATCAATATAATTTTCCGAAATTGCTATTTTTTTTTTATTAAAATTAAAATATTTAATATTTTTTAATATTGAGAAGAAACGAGAGTCCATCCTGTTGTTTGCTTTTAAAAATTTCTCTAGTTCATAAATTTCACCATAAGATCTGTACTTTATTATATTTCCTACTACTTGATCTAAATCAGAATGATTTTGACAAAAAATCAGAAAGTTATCTATTTCAAACTTAGTTAACTCATTTTTTTTGTAACCAAATTCTCTTAATTTTAAAATTACCTGATAAATAAAAAAAATAGGAAAAATCTTAAATAATTCATCAACATTCCTTTTCCCACTATGTCTATCAGTTAAACTAAATAAATCATTCCAAAAAAAAAACTTTTCATGCTGTTGAGATAATATATTTTTAATTTTTTCTTTATTTCTATTTTTGTAATTAAGAATTAGCTTTTTCCCCTGATTTGTGAATTTATTTTCTTCATTAATAAAGCCTAGTAATTTACTTAAAAATAAAGCTCTATTTCCTTCCATGGTTTTTGAGGGATAATTTTTTTTGGTTATTTTTTTAATATATTCATCCATTTCAGATTTAGTTTTAAAATTAGAGTATTTTGAATATATTTTTTCAAGAATAAATAAATGAACTTCTAAATGATTATTTTTTTTGCCAACACTCCAATATAAATTTTTTCCTTTTGCAGATGAGTCTTTAATAAAAGTTCCATAATTTCTCCAATCATTGGAAATAAGATTCTCGTTAATAGTTCTTGTAGAAGTACTTTTAAAATATTTAAATATGTCAACAACTTCTTCATCAAATATTACAATACGCCCATCGTTATCATAATAATAAATATCCTTTTCTTTATCATAAATTAAATCTCCAGTGTTTATTCCGAGAGAGTCTAATATTTGAGGGGAAGATTTATAATTACCTATAAAATCTAAAACTAATAAATCTTTTTTTTCAGTACTTGGAGATAACCTCAGGCCTCTTCCCATCTGTTGTTTTAGAATTGTTTGCGACTCAGTTGGTCTAAGCATTAATATGCATTCAATATCTGGAATATCTATACCCTCATTCAACATATCAACCACAAATGCAATTTGATAATTTCCTTTATCAAATTTTTCTATCAAAGTTTGATTATCAGTATTTTTTTTTGATGCTTCTGAGTGAATTGAAAGTGTTTTATAGCCTTTTTTTCTAAAAATCTTTTCGCAGTGATTAGCATGTTCAATAGATGCACAAAATGCAATAGATCGTCTATTGTTTGCTAATTCTTCATATTTATTAATTATTGCTTTATCTCTTTTCTCAATAATTAAGTTTTTATTTAGATCATTAACATCATATTTAAATCCGTTATAAGTAATGTTTGTATAATCAACATTGTCGATCATACCTTTATAAATTAATTTAGATAAATAACCTTGTTTAATTGCCTCTTCTTGATCCATCTGAAAAACAAGATTATTTTCGTAAAATTCTAATATATCTTTTTTATCCATTCGATCAGGTGTTGCAGTTAAACCTAAAAAAAATTTTGGAGTAAAATAACTCATTATTTTAACGTAGCTTGGAGCTGCTGTATGATGAGATTCGTCAACAATTATGTAGTCAAACTCATCTTTCTTAAATATTTTTAAATTTTTGTCTTTTGTTAAAGTTTGAATAGTTGAGAAAATAATATTTATTTGATTAGAATTTTTTTTTGAATTAAATTTTTCTTTTCCGGTATAAAAACCCATTTCTTTTATTCTTTCTGGAATCATTTTTTCAAATGAATTTTTTGCCTGTTTAAGAATATGATCTTGATGTACGATAAAAAGAATCTTTTTTGCTTTAAATTTAAGAGTATCAAAAATAGCTAGATAAGTTTTACCAAGTCCCGTAGCTAAAGCCACAAGTCCTCTCTTATGTTTTTTTCTTGTCTCCTTAAGTGCTTCTAGTACTTTTATTTGTACTTCGTGAGGTTGGGGTTTTTTATCTTTGCTCCATTTTAAAAATAATGAAGCTAATTCATTATCAAAATTTATTGCTCTTCTTAGTTGAAATATGGCTTCATTAGGTTCAATTTCAATTTGGTCTCTAGTGAGATTGATTCTGACATATCCTTGTCTAGTTAATTCATTACCTTTTTCAGTTAATTCGTTAAATCTCGTTTTAGAAACTTTACCTGGTGCGTGATAATTAAATCCATCAGTTTCAATGGCAAATTTATTTTTTTTTGTTTGTATCACAAAATCAATTCGCCATTTTCTGTCGGACCCATCATTTCTTGGAATATTTACTTCTGGATTTATAAGGTCTAAACCTCTTTCACCATAATCTTTATAAAAAATATTTATTAAGAATGATTTTTCGAGAAAACCCATTTTAGTTCCATGTAGAGTCAAAAATGATTCTAATTTCATATGTTATAATTATTATTATAAATCGTTATTATGCCAGGTAAAAAGATCAGCTTCAAAAGGAATATTTCTAAATTTTAAAAAAGTTTTATATTTTTTAAGCCTGTCCTTTTTTTTAGCACTTTTTAAATATGTGAGGATTTGATCATAAGTCAGTCCTTTCAACCTATCTTTTTTCACATCCACATATTCCTCATATTCCATACCTGCTATTGCATAGCCTTTATTAGGATCTATGTGCTCTGCATAACTAATGGTGTCTTCAGTTTCTTTAAAGATATCGTACCAGTGAGCAACCTGATTTTTATTATCAAAATGCAATCTATCGCTTGTAAAGTTAACTTGTATGAATATTAAAATTGTTGTAATACCTAATTAATTTCAAGGGCCTGTAGCTCAGTTGGTTAGAGCAGTACACTCATAATGTATTGGTCCCAGGTTCGAGTCCTGGCGGGCCCACCAAAAAGCATTTATTTCTTTTTAATTCCTGCAAGTAATTGAAGTAAATGTATTTCCTTTTTAGTCAAGCCTTTATCATTTAATTGTTTGATTATTTCAATTTTAAGATTTTTGATTGATAAATAATTTATAATTATTGGAATAAGTGTGAAAATTGCATAATAGAAATAGTCTTTAAATAAAAATAATTGAATAATACTTATTAACAGCCATGAAATTGATATTCCAGTTAATATAATCTTTTGACTTTTTAAATCATTAACTTTTAAAAAATAAAAAAACATAAAAGATGAAAAACTCATTACACTACCTATTAAGAACCAAAGAGTTATAGAAATATCTGACGTGTCACCACCTACAAAAGTATCTTCCATTGCAGACTGAACTAAGATTAAAAGAACACCTTTATATATAGAAAAAAAAACATAAATAAGTGAATATATGCCTGATGCTATAAATGCGTGTCGTGAATTAATTCTAATCACTTTAAATTAAAAAAATTTACTTATTTGAAAAATTTTTTAAATTATTCAAAAGAGCCTCAATATCCCCATCAGCACCTTGTATGATGGAATTGAATTCTTCTTTTTGTGTTCTTGCAAGGCTTAGGCCTTCAATTATCAGATCTCTAATAAGAGGTGTTTCTGGATTTTTTGTATATATTCTCCACTCAATTTTAATTTCAGGTCTTTTTGCAGTTGCAACTAAAGTACTTGATACAATTGTATAGTTCTCATTAATTTTTTCTTTAGAGTTAACCTCAATTATAGGATTTGAATATTCAGCTAATCTACTTGAAAAGCTTGTCATGAAATATTCTTTAAATACTTCAGAATATTCATTTAATTTTTCTTTAGATAAACCTTTTCTATGCTTACCTAAAGAGTAAAAACCAATACCTTTAATGTCCACTGTGTCTGCAGCAATTTTTTTAAGTTCTTCTATCCTCTCTTCTTTAGATAGATTTCCACCCAATGTTTCTGCAGCTCTATTAACTGTTGATTGAACAAATACGTCTGGCTCAATTGCAGATGTATTAAAAGTAAATGATACTAAAAAAATTGTAAAGAGAAGTTTAAAAATTTTATTTTTTTTCATTAAGTTGATATAACTTTTTGAAGTTAAAATTAATTTTCAATTTCATCCCAATCAGAATCATCCATAGTTTCAATGATTCCATTAGAATTTAAAATTTTCTGTTGCCTATCTTGTAAGTAAAGGCTTTTAACAGATGCATAAAAATCTACAGCATTTTTTTCAAGATTATCAAATGACTCTATATTTTTCGCTCTGAAATCAATTCCAGCAGTTAATCTTGACACAATATAATCACTGTCTTCAAAGTGCTGAGTATTGTTTCTTACAGTAACGTTATACCAAGCATCACCACCTAAAATATTTACAAAAGAACCTGCAGTATCCCTAACAGTTGAAGGACCAAGCACTGGCAGAACTAAATAACATCCTGGACCAATTCCTTGAACAGCCATTGATTGACCGTAATCTTCCTTTTCATATTCTTCAAAGCCTATTTTTTCTGCAACATCTATAAAACCTAAAATTCCTAGTGTTGTATTAATTATAAATCTTCCTGTATTAGATCCAGCTTTCCTAAACTCACCTTGTAAAACATTATTTGGTATGGTTACTAAGTTGGAGAGATTATCTAGTGAATTGCTCACACCAGATCTTACGGGGCTAGGTAATACTCTATAAACTCTTGCTACAGGTTCAAAGATAACGTTATCTAGACCCTTATTTACAGCAAAAATTGCTCTATTAAATCCTTCATGACAATCTTTTATTTTCGCAGGGTCATTTTTTTTAAGAATTTTTTCATTTGCACCAGCAACGACACTTAAAGTAATACTTACAGCTACAACTGAAGAATAAATAATTTTTTTAATCATTTTCGATCTGTATAATATATTAATTATATATGTAAATTAACAAAATTAGAAAAAAAAGCCAAAAATATGGCATTATTCATAGAAAATAACTATTCACCAAATTTTGACTTTAAAAAAAGGACCAAAAGTTCAATAAAATTTATAATTATTCATTACACAGGAATGAAAAAGGAATCAGATGCAATTTCAAGACTGTTGGATGTCAAATCTAAAGTTAGTTGCCACTATTTTATAAAAAATAATGGAAATCTAATAAGAATGGTACCAGAAAGTTATATCGCATGGCATGCTGGAAAATCTAAATGGAAGAAATTTATATCTCTTAATAAACATTCAATTGGAATTGAAATAAGCAATCCAGGTCATGATCATGGTTATAAATCTTTCAATCAAAAACAAATTAAATCTCTATTATCTTTAATCAAAGATTTAAAAAAAAAATTTAATATTAATAAAAAAAATATTTTAGGTCATTCAGATATAGCGCCTGATAGAAAAAAAGATCCAGGAGAAAAGTTTTCTTGGCCCTTTTTTGCAAAAAACAATATTATCAACTGGCATAATCTAGACTTAAGTAAATTAAAAAGACTAAGAAAAAATAGAGTTAATAAAAAATTAGAGCAAATATTTATTAAAAACTTATATAAAATCGGATATTGTAAAATATCTAATCTTAGTGAAAAGAAATCTAACGAAATTCTAACTATTGCTTTTCAAAGGAGATATAGAAGTCAGCTTATTAATGGTAAAATTGACCAAGAGTGTTATTTGATATCTGAAAATGTCTTAAAAACAAAATAATCTTAAGTTGAAAATATTTCAAAAAGTACTATCTTAATCTACGCCAGATAAATGATTTATCGCTTTAACTTTTTGTTGGAGAGGAAAGTCCGGGCTCCGAAAGGATACAGTGCCAGGTAATGCCTGGCGGGGGTAACCCCAGGGATAGTGCCACAGAAAATAAACCGCCATATCATGGCAAGGGTGAAAAGGTGCGGTAAGAGCGCACCGGTTCTCTTGGTAACAAGGAACGCTGGAAAACCCCACTGGGAGCAAGACTAAGTAGAGATGACATTGTTTAAAAACTAAAAGCTGTCCTTAGCTAGTCATCAGGGTTAGTTGCTTGAGCTTTAAAGTGATTTAAAGCCTAGACAAATGATAAATTTAAACGACAGAACCCGGCTTATAGTTTATCTGGCAAATTTCTTTAAAATTTCTTCATTTAAAATGTTCACGTTTTGATTCACTTTTTCTTTATTAAAGAATCAAATATTAAGAGATTTGTAAGGTATTGACTCTATATATTATATCCCATAATATCCCATAAATTCCCAAAAACGGGAATTTTAAAAATTTATGCATTATGTTTTTATCGAGTTACGAAAACAATATAGACAAAAAAGGAAGGGTATCAGTGCCAGCAAGTTTTAGAGCATATATATCTAATCTTGGTTATAATAGTGTAATTTGTTTTCCATCATTTAATAATCAATCTATAGAAGCATGGCCTCAAGATAGAATTGAAAAAATTTCAAATAGTATAGATAATTTGAATCCATTCGATGAAAAAAGAGATTATTTTGCAACTTCTGTTTTAGCTGAAAGTATTAACTTACAATTTGATAGCGAAGGAAGAATATCGTTAACAGAAAAATTATTAAAACATGCAAAAATAAAAAAAAGCATGGTGTTTGTTGGTCAAGGAAAAACATTTCAAATTTGGGAACCAACAACTTTTGAAAAATTTAAGACTAATGCTAGGAAAAAATCAAATCTAAATCGTGCAAGTCTTAAATGGGAGCAGCAATTAAATAAATAATAGGGGAAATAACGATGACTATAAACTTTAAAACACCAGAAATAAAAGAGCTTCAGCCTAGACTACTTGTATTAGGAGTTGGAGGTGCTGGAGGTAATGCAATAAATGAAATGATTGATAACAATCTTCAAGGAGTTGAATTTATTGCTGTTAATACAGATGCTCAAGATCTAAAGATGAGTAAAGCTAAGACTAAAATACAATTAGGTCTTAATCTTACAAAAGGTTTGGGAGCTGGTGCAAAATTAGATATTGGTCAAGCTGCTGCTGACGAGTCATTAAATGAAATTGTAAATACTCTCCAAGGTGCAAACATGGTTTTTATTGCTGCCGGTATGGGTGGTGGAACAGGAACTGGTGCTGCACACGTTATTGCTAGAGCTGCAAAAGAATTAAATATTCTTACTGTGGGTGTTGTTACTCTTCCTTTCCTTTATGAAGGCCCCTCAAGAATGAGAAGAGCTCAACAAGGTTTAGAGGAACTTAGAAAACATGTCGATACAATTATAGTTATTCCAAATCAAAATTTATTTAAAATTGCCAATGAACAAACTACGTTTGAAGAATCTTTTAATCTTTCAAATAATGTTTTAATGCATGGTGTTCAAAGTATAACAGATCTTATGGTAAGACCTGGTTTAATCAATCTTGATTTTGCTGATGTTGAAACTGTGATGGCATCTATGGGTAAAGCAATGATGGGAACTGGTGAAGCTGAAGGCGAAGGTAGAGCCTTAAAAGCTGCAGAGATGGCAATCAGCAATCCTTTAATTGATGACTATACATTAAAAGGTGCCAAAGGATTATTAGTAAATATTACTGGTGGCAAAGATTTAAAACTTTTTGAAGTAGATGAAGCGGTAAATAAAGTAAGAGCTGAAGTTGATCCAGAAGCAGAATTAATTATTGGAGCAATTACAGATTCTGATTTAGATGGGAAAATGAGAGTTTCAATTGTTGCAACATCTTTAGATGGCCAACAGCCTGAAGCAAAATCAGTAATTAATATGGTGCATAGAATACAAAATAGAAACCCCGGCTATTCAGATTTTTCTAATTTGGGGACAGCATCATTCACTTTTTCAAATCAATCTTCAAATCCTGTTACGCATGGCGCCAATGCACTTAAGATTGATAACGAGGTAATAGAAGAGCAAAAAAATATGATGGAGGGAGCAGCCTCACAAGAAATGAACACCTCTTCTAATACTGAAGTAGAGCAAATTATTGATGAAAGTTCTTCATTAAATGAACAAGAAACATCATTTGCTCATGAGGCATTAAATAATGACCAACATTTGGAAGGAACTCAGACTGAGAATTCATCAAATGGATTAGAGGAATTTGGTGTAGATATGGATGAACCAGATTTATTTAATACTCCAAGTGGAAGCGAACAATCTGAACCTTTATTGTTGGAAGATGAACAAGAAGAGGATGATTTAGAGATACCTGCATTTTTAAGAAGACAAAAAAATTAATGGTCTTCAAAAAAATAAATGGAAGCCACCATAGTAAAGGATGAAGTAAAACATTATCCTGTACTGCTTAATGAAATAATTAGCGTTATTACCCCTCAACATGGTGGCACATTTATTGATTGCACTTTTGGTCAAGGTGGTTACTCAAAAAAGATATTAGATTTTCCTGATACAAGAGTAATTGCTTTAGATAGAGACGGAGATACCAAAAAAAATGCTGATATAATTTTGGAAAATTTTGAGGATCGATTTTTTTATAAAAATCTTAAATTTAGTCAGATATCAAACTTAAAACTTAAAAATGAAAATATTCAGGGAATAGTATTTGATCTAGGCTATTCCTATTTACAAATAAAAGATAAATCTAAAGGGCTTTCATTTTCATCTACAGGTGATCTAAATATGAAAATGGGATTAAATAGTTTTTCAGCTAAAGATGTAATTAATAAACTTGGTGAAGAAGAATTAACAAAAATCTTTAAATTATTTGGTGAAGAAATTGAAGGTAAATTTATTGCAAGAAACATTATAAAGGAAAGAAAGAAAGAAATTATAGACACTCCTAAACTTGTTAAAATAATTGAAAAAACAAAAAGAAAAAAAAATTTTAAAATTAATAACTCAACAAAAGTTTTTCAGGCGTTAAGAATTTTTGTAAATAAAGAAATTAGCGAGTTAATTTATGGATTAATTAATGCAACTAAAGTTTTAAAAAAAGATGGAGTTCTAGCTGTGGTTACATTTCATTCTTTAGAAGATAAAATCGTTAAATATTTTTTTAAAAGTCTTTCTGAAAATAAAAGAGTATCAAGATATTTACCTGAAAATGAAGATCAAAATATAATTTTTGAATTAAAAGAAAAAAAACCAATTTTGCCATCTGAAAAAGAAATAAATGAAAATCCACCATCTAGATCAGCAAAACTTAGATATGTAAAAAAGTCAGTTGAAATTTATGATATCAAAACAGATATTTTAGATAAATTTCAAAATCTTTTAGATGTTGAAAAAATTGGTGAAAGTCTATGAATAAAACTTTGTTAGTTTTTTTAATATTATGCTTAGTTGTTTTTACTACTTTAATAAAAAATTCCTCAAAAAATTTAGAAGATAAAATATTTACAAAACAAGAAAATATTAGAATTTTAAAAAAAGAAGTTAGTGATTTATTATTAGAATATAATTACCTTAGTTCTGCAGAACAATTATTAAAGCATCAATCAAGATATTTTGAGGAAGAACTTGTTCAAAAAAATCTTAATGAATTTGAGATTATTAAAAACATTAAAAGAGAAATTGAAATAAAAAAAATTTTAAAAAATCAAGATGAACAAAAATAGAATTAGATTTGAAATTGAAGATACAGAATATAATTTTTCTTATAAAAAATCTGATCTTAAAATCGATTTTAATCGAATTGCTTTCATTTTTTTTATTTTAGTTTTAATTTCAACAGTTTTTTCAATACATTTAATTCATCTAGGATCAAGAGAGTCAAAAATAAAAAAAGAAGACGATTTAAAAATAAATAGCAACTCACCTTATAGAGCTGACATAGTTGATACAGAAAATAACTATCTAGTCAAAACTGTTAAATCAATTGATATTGGTATTAATCCTGTTGAGATAATTGATAAAAAAAAATTACTACTTAATTTAAGGTATATATTTCCGGAGAAAAATTTTCAAGAAATTGAGACTAAAATTAAAAAAAATAAATTTTTTTGGTTTGAAAAAAAAATTTCAGAGGAAAATTATGAAAAAATAATGAAACTTGGGGATAAATCAATTAAGCCACATGAAAGTTTAACAAGACTTTATCCCCACAAAAATCTTTTCAGTCATATAATTGGACAAATTGATGATGATAATTATGGAATATCAGGATTAGAAAAATCATTTGATGAGATTTTAAAGCAAAGATCTGAACCTTTAGAGTTAACGGTAGACTCGGATATTCAATTTTTAATTAGAAAAGAACTCATTAAATACAATGAAATTTTCAATACTAAAGGTAGTGCTGCAGTTTTGATGAACATTCATTCTGGTGAAATAATAGCTTTTACGTCCCTTCCAGATTTTGACTTAAATAAGAGAGATAAGATTACAGATAAGAATTACATAAATAGAGTCAGTAAAGGCGTGTATGAATTTGGTTCAGTATTTAAGACATTTACACTAGCTGCAGCTTTTGATGAAGGTTTAATAGAGCCAGAGACGGAATATTCAGATTTACCTAAATCTTTAACTTGTTATGGCTTTGCTATAAGGGAGTATGACAATAAAATTCCAAAAGATCTAAGTGCTGAGGAGATATTGATAAGATCTGGAAATGTTGGTTCTGTTAGAATTGGTCAGGAAGTAGGTCAGGAAAAATTCAAATCTTTTTTATATAAAATTGGAGTTTTAGAAGAAATAAATTTTGATATTGAAGAAACTGGAAAACCAATAAAGTTCAATTGGGGAAAGTGTCCACTTGCAACAGCATCTTATGGTCATGGAATAACTACCACATTACTTCAATTAGCAAAGGCTTATTCAATAATTACTAATGGTGGGTTTGAAATTGTTCCAACACTAGTAAAGAAGGAAAAAAAAATAAAAAGAAGAAAAATTTTAGATAAAAAGGTCTCAGAAAAAATTTTACCTATTTTAAGAAAAATAGTTACTACAAAAGAAGGCACAGCTTCTCTAGCTAATGTAGAAGGTTATGAAATTGGTGGAAAAACCGGGACTGCTAACAAAAGTATAGATGGTGTTTATTCTAACAAAAAGGTTAATACATTTGTTTCAGTTTTTCCTACATCAAAACCAAAATTTGTAATGGCAGTTATGCTGGATGAAAGTTCTCGAAGTGATAGTTATATTTATCATTATAGAGATGGATCAAATTTCAAATTATTAGGTAGTCCAAGAAATACTGCTGGCTGGACAACTGTAGAAGTAACTGGTCAAATTATGGATAAGATTGGGCCGATTTTAGCCACAAAGTATTTAGAAATTAATTGAACATGCTTCTTAAAAATCATTTCCAAAATTTAAAAAAGGAGTATTCGCACTATACTTTTTCAAATATTGCATTTGATAGTTCTAAAGTAAGAAAAAATTATATTTTTTTTGCTATTAAAGGAAATATTCATGATGGTCATTCGTATATTAGTGATGCAATAAAAAAAGGTGCAAAAATTATTATTCATGAAAAAAAGTTCAATGGCATTAAAAATGGTATTTTATTTTTATATTCAAAAAATGTAAGAAAAAAGTTAGCTGAATTTTCTTTTACAATAAATAAATTAATACCAAAAAATTTAATTGCAGTGACGGGTACAAATGGCAAATCTTCTGTTGCAGATTTTTATTTTCAAATACTTAAATTAAATAATATAAATGTAGCTTCTATAGGAACGTTAGGAGTAAAAACAAATAATTCCTTACTTAAGCTTCCTAACACTACAATTGATCCTTTAAGTCTCAGTCAAATCTTAAAAAACTTAAAAAAACAAAAAATCGATAATGTAATATTGGAAGCCTCTAGCCACGGTTTGTTTCAAAATAGATTAGATGGATTAAAATTTGAATCTGGTATCTTTACTAATTTATCTCACGATCATTTAGATTATCACAAAACAATGAAGAACTACTTAAAAGCAAAATTATACTTATTTCAAAATTTATTAAATAAGAATAGTAAAGTTGTAATAGATCAATCTATACCTCAAAACAAAATAATAAAAAAAATTTGTAAAAAAAATTTACTAAGTTTAAACACAATTTCTGATAATGATAAAAAAGCTAAAATAAAGATAGATAACTCTTACTATGATGGAGATCATCAAATTGTTGAATTAAAAATTAAAAATAAAAAATATAAATTAAAAATAAATTTGATAGGAAAAATTCAAATTAAGAACTTATTAATGGCTATTATTGTTGCAGAAAATAGCAAATTGCCATTGGATAAAATAATTAGATGTATACCAAAAATAAAATCAATTAATGGACGACTAGAAAATATTGGGAAAATTCATAATAAATCCAAAGTGATATTAGATTATGCACACACACCTGATGCCCTAAAAACAGTTCTAGTTAACATAAAAGATCAATTTCCTAACAAAATGATTTCAATTGTATTTGGTTGTGGAGGGAACAGAGATAAGTTTAAAAGACCATTAATGGGAAGAATTGCAGATCAATATTGTGATAAGATTTATTTAACAGATGACAATCCTAGAAATGAAAATCCTAATTTAATAAGGAAAAATATCAAAAAAGGTATTAAGAAAAAAAATTTTTTTGAGATTAAAGAAAGGAAAAAAGCAATTGACCAAGCAATAAATGATTTAAAAACTGGCGAAATTTTATTGGTTGCAGGTAAAGGTCACGAAGAAACACAAACTTATAAAAATAATGAAAAATTTTTTTCTGATAGAAAAATAATTTTGAGTTCAATAAATAAAAAAAATAAAAATTTATCTCAAAATATAAAAATTAATATTATTTCAGAACAATCAAACACAAAACTAAAATTAAATAAATTAAAAATAAATAAAGCTGTAATTAATTCTAAAGAGGTAAAAAAAGATGATATTTTCTTTACTTTAAAAGGAAAAAAAAATGATGCACATAATTATCTTAATGAAGTTTTTAAAAGTAAAGCTTCAATGGCAATTGTTAATAAGATCCAAAAAAAACCAAAAAAAACAAAACAAATAAAAGTAAAAGAAACATTAAATTTTTTATCAAAAAGTGCTTCTATTTTTAGAGATAATATTGATACGAACATTGTAGCTATCACTGGTAGCAGTGGAAAAACTTCCCTGAAAGATTTGTTAGGTTTTACTTTGAGTAAAATTGATAAGACAAGTTTTTCAAGAAATTCATTCAATAATAAATTTGGAGTGCCCTTAAGTTTATTTAATATTGATCAGAATGATAAATATGGTGTTCTTGAAGTAGGTATGGATAAAAAGGGAGAGATTGATTTTTTATCTAAAATAATCAAACCAAATGTAGCTGTAATTACAAATATAAGCTATGCTCATATTAAAAATTTCAAAAACATTTTCGGTATTGCGGCAGCAAAAGGTGAAATAATTTCAAACGTAAAAAAAGATGGCTCAATAATACTTAATCATGACGATAAATTCTTTAAATATCATAATGACCTAGCCCAAAAAAATAATCTAAGAATTGTTACATTTTCAACAAATAAAAAATCTGCAAATATTTATCTAAAAAAATTAATAAAAAAGAATAATAAATATCAATTAGTTGTCAAAGTTAATGAAAAAGAAAATAAATTTTATGTTTCAAATAATTTTAAAAATCTAATTAGCAACATATTATGTGCTATAGCGGTTATGAGTGTATATTTTGATGTATCAAAATTAAATCAAAATATGTTCAAAAATATTAAAAATACTGAAGGAAGAGGGGATTATAAAAAAATCAAGATTAAAAACAAAATTATAAATTTAATTGATGAAAGTTATAATTCAAATCCTTTATCTCTAAATTCATCTTTAGCAAATTTTGATAAAATTAATATTAATAAAAAAAGAAAACATATAATTCTTGGCGATATGCTTGAATTAGGAAAATTTTCAAAAAAACTTCACAAAGAGGCTACAAAACAGATTAATAAAATTTCAATAAATAAAGTCAATGTTATCGGTAAACATATTTTAGAAACTTACAAAAAAATAAATAAAAGCAATAAAGGAAAAATCTTAAAAAATGATTCGGATCTCACAGATTTAATTTTAAATGATTTACAAAATGGAGACTATTTGATGGTAAAAGGTTCCAATTCAACGGGTTTATTTAATTATATAAGTAAATTAAAAAGAAAACACACACATGCTTTATAATTTTATTTTAAATTTTGTTGATATTTTTTCTTTCTTAAATGTATTTAAATATTTAACGTTTCGAACAGGATTATCTGTATTTACATCATTAGTTATAGTTTTATTTATTGGAAACCCCTTTATTAGATTTTTTTCTACAAGAAGATACACCGATCCTATAAGAGATGATGGCCCCTCAGATCATATAATTAAAAAAATTGGAACTCCAACAATGGGTGGATTGATAATTTTGACAGGTTTAATCTTGTCTGTTTTGATGTGGGCAGATTTGACTAATATTTATGTGTTGTTTGCTCTATACGTTGTAATTTCTTTTGGAGCACTTGGTGCTTATGATGATTATAAAAAAATAAAATTTGAAAATTCTTCAGGCATATCTTCAAAATTAAAAATATTGATTCAAATAATTTTAGCAATAATTGGCATTTTATTTTTATCAAAATTTTCAGATAATAATGATCTTACAAATCTATATTTTCCATTTTTTAAAAATTTAGTAATAAATTTAAGTTGGTTTTTTATTCCTTTTGCTATCTTCGTGATTGTAGGATCTTCTAATGCAGTAAATCTAACAGATGGTTTAGATGGCTTAGCCACAGTTCCAGTCATTTTAGTAGCAGCCTGTTTCGCATTTATAAGTTATATAACGGGAAATATTGTTTTCTCAGAATATTTACAATTAACTTATATTGAAGGTACAGGAGAGGTATCAATTTTTTGTGGAGCTATAATAGGATCTTGCTTAGGCTTTTTATGGTTTAATGCACCTCCAGCAAAAATTTTTATGGGTGATACTGGCTCATTATCTTTAGGTGGATCTTTAGGGGCAGTTGGAATAATAACAAAACATGAGATAGTTTTAGCGATTACTGGAGGTTTGTTTGTTCTTGAGGCTGTTTCAGTTATGGTTCAAGTAATATCTTATAAATTAACTGGAAAAAGAGTTTTCAAAATGGCTCCAATTCACCATCATTTTGAAAAAAAAGGATGGCATGAATCTACAGTTGTTATTAGGTTTTGGATTATTTCTATAATTCTTGCAATGATTGGTTTAGCAACATTGAAGTTAAGATGATCATTAATAAAAGTTTTTTTTTTAAAAAAAAAATTTTAATTTATGGCCTTGGAAAAAGTGGGATTTCAGCACTTAAATTCTTAAAGAGGAAAAAGAATAAATTATATATTTTTGATGATAAAAAAATTCCTAAAAAAAAATTCATTAAAATAAACGAGCTTAATAATCAAGAATTTGATTATATAGTTATAAGCCCCGGTATAGACATTAGAAAGTGTAAATTAAATTTTTTTATAAAAAAAAATATTTCAAAAGTAATAACTGATTTAGATATTTTTTATGCTTTTTATAAAAATCCAACAATCACAATAACCGGCACTAATGGGAAATCAACATCTGCAAAGGTATTATTTGAAATACTTAAAGATCAAAAAAAAGATGCACGATTAGTAGGAAATATAGGAAATCCGATACTTTCTGAAAAAAAAATAAAAAAATCCTCAATATTTGTAATTGAAGCGTCCTCATATCAATTGGAATACAGTAAATTTTTCAAAACAAAACATGGTGTGATTTTAAATATAACACCTGATCATATTGAGCGACACGGCACATTTAAAAATTATATCAAAGCAAAATTTAACCTGATTAAAAACCAATCAAAAGGAACTTTTTCTTTTTTGAATTTTGACGATAAAAACATAAGGCGTCAAATGATATCAAATAAATATAAATCAGAAATTATAAAAATTAAAACAAAAACAATAAATGATATCTCGCTAAAAATTAAAAATGAATATTTTAAATCAGATGGAAATTACGAAAATCTCTTAATGATTATTGAGATTATTAAAAAACTAAAGCTTAATTTAAAAAAATCAATTACTACTCTTAATGAGTTTAAAGGCTTAAAATATAGACAACAAATTATTTTTTCAAATAAAAATTTGAAGATAATTAACGACTCTAAATCAACGAGTTATGCATCATCCGAGTCATTACTAAAAAATTTTAAAAAAGTTTATTGGATTATCGGTGGAATACCTAAAAAGAATGATCGCTTTTCTTTGAGTAAAAAGTATATCAAAGAAACAAGGGCTTATATATATGGTAATTATTCAAAAGTTTTTCAAAAAGAATTAAATAAAAAATTAAAAACAAAAACATTTTTCAATTTAAAAGTTTTATTAAATACACTGTTTTCAGATTTAAAGAAATTTAAAGATGACAAACACATTATATTATTTAGCCCTGCAGCTGCTTCATTTGATGAATTTAAAAATTTTGAAGAAAGAGGGGAATATTTCAACAAATTAATAAAAAACAAAGTAAATGGAAAATTCAATTTTAAATAAAAAATATTATTATAGTTGGTGGAAAAATATTGATAAAACTATCTTTTCAATAATTATCTTGTTATTCATTGTAGGTCTCTTTTTTTCTTTAGTCTCAACATCTCTTGTTGCTTCTAATAAATTAAATACTAATGATTTTTCTTTCTTTTTTAAACACTCAATTTTTATTTTTTTAGGATTAACAATTATTTTTTTTATCTCTTCAATCGAAATTAAGAAATTATATAAATTTTCAATATTGATGTTTTTTTTATCTATATTTTTTTTGATTTTAGTTCCTTTGATTGGTGTTGAAGTGAAAGGTTCAAAAAGATGGTTAGACTTTATTTTAGTACCTAGATTTCAGCCAGTCGAGTTAATTAAACCATTTTATATTGTAATAATTTCAATGATTTTAAGTAATAATTTTAATTTAAATATAAATTACAAATATCTTGTATCATTATTTATTGCTATCTTTATTGCAGCTTTGTTAATGATCCAACCTGATATTGGACAAACTTTGTTAATATTATCTAGTTGGTCAATACTAATTTTTGCTTCAGGTGTTAATATTTACATTTTCTCTATTTTTATTTTATTGTCTTTTTCATCATTATTATATGTCGTAATGTTTGTTCCAAAATTTGCATATATTCAAAAAAGAATTTTTTCCTTTTTTAATTCTGAAACTGGAACACATAATTTTCAATCTGATAAAGCTATTGAGTCTATTAGTAGTGGTGGATTCTTCGGTAAAGGTTTAGGAGAAGGAACACTTAAAAATAGAGTACCTGAGGCTCATACAGATTATATTGTTTCAGTTATTTCAGAAGAGTATGGGGTAATGTCTATAATATTAATTATAATTTTATTTTTATTTTATATTTATTGTGTGATTAAGAAAATAAGTTTTGAAAAAGATGATAAAGTAAAATTAATTTTAACTGGATGTATATCTATAATTTTAATACAGGCTTTAATTCATATTGGAGTAAATATAAGATTGTTCCCAACCACTGGAATGACGTTACCATATTTAAGTTATGGGGGTTCATCAATAATTAGTATCTCATTTTTATCTGGAATTATTTTGAATCTTACAAAAAGAAGAGTTAATAGGTGAAAAAAAAAATATTGATATCTACAGGAGGTTCGGGTGGACATGTTTTACCTGCAATTAGTTTGAGTGAGCACTTAAAAGATAAATTTGAAGTAATAATTTCTACAGATAAAAGAGGTCTAAAATTTCTAAATGAAGAACAAAGCTATATCTTAATTGACACTCCTAGGCTTCATAAATTTTATTTATTACCTATTAATCTTATTTTAATTTTTATTTTAACAATAAAATCAATCTCAATTATAAAACAAAAAAAAATTGATAGAATTATTTCTATTGGTGGTTATATGTCATTACCGATTTGGTTAGCAGCTAAATTTTTGAGTAAAAGAATTGACCTTTGTGAACCAAATTTAGTGTTAGGAAAAGCTAATAAGTTTTATCTAAATTATGCAAAAAATATTCTTTGTTATCATAATAATATAATTAATTTCCCAGAAAGATCTGATTATAAAAAATTAATAATTAAACCTCTTATTAGAAAAAAATTTTATGATGCAAAAGTCTTGATTAACAAAAAATATTTTGAAATAACAATTTTTGGAGGTAGTCAAGGAGCAGCAATTTTTGATAATTTTATAAATGAGGGTTTGTTCAAAGTTAGTCAAAAAACAAAAATAAAAGTAAATCATCAAACAAATCAAAAAAATCTACAAAATTTAAAAAAATTTTATGAAAGAAATGATATAGAGAATGAGGTCTTTAGTTATAGACCTGATTTTTTTGATTTAGTTAAAAATTCTGATTTGTGTATTACTAGATCAGGCGCCTCTGCTCTTGCTGAGATAGCCCTTTTAAATATACCTTTTATTACAATTCCTCTTAAAAATTCAGCTGATGATCATCAAAAAGAAAATGCTAAATATTATGAAAAACTAGATTGTTGTTGGATACTTGATCAAGAAGAATTAGATCAAAATAAAATTGAAGAGTTGTGCTTAAAGATAATTGAGAATAAAGATGAATATAATAAAAAGATAGATAACTTAAAAAAACTTAATGAGCAAAATTCTTGGAAAAATCTTAATAATAATTTGATACAATTTTTTAATGACAATTAAACTCGCTAAAACAGAAAAAATTCATTTTATAGGCATTGGTGGAATTGGTATGAGTGGTTTAGCTTTGATTATGAAGCGAAAAGGGTTCAATGTTCAAGGTAGCGATATTTCAAATAACAAAAATATTGAAAGACTCAAAAAAAATAGAATAAAAGTTTTTATTGGACATAATGAAGAAAATATCAAAAATTCCTCAATAATAGTTATCTCTTCAGCAATTAAGGTTAATAACCCCGAACTAAAAGCAGCAAAAAGAAATAATTTACCTTTTTATAAAAGAGGAGAGATGTTGGCGCATATAGTATCTCTTAACAAAAATATAGTCGTCGTAGGTTCTCACGGCAAAACTACTACGACTTCTTTGATTACATCTATTTTTCAAAATTCAAAAATAGATCCTACAATAATTAATGGGGGAGTGATTAATTCTTTACAAAATTCAGCCAAGCTTGGAAAAAGCGATTGGTCTATATTAGAAGCAGATGAGTCGGATGGGAGTTTTGTAAGTATATCACCAACCTATTCAATAATTACCAATATTGATAGAGAGCATATGGATTATTATGAGTCATTAGAGGATTTAAAAAATCATTTTATAAATTTTGTGAATAAAGTTCCATCGATAGGAAAATCTTTCATTTGTCTAGATGATAAGATGAATAAACAATTGTTAAAAAAATTGAATAATAAAAACTATTTTACTTACGGATTTGATAAAAAATCAAATTTTAATGTATTTAATTTAAAAACGAATAAAAATTTTACCGAATTTAGCCTGAACATTAAATTACCAAATAAAAAAATTACTCAAATTAAAAAAATAAAAATCCCATTACTTGGAAGACATAATGTATTAAATTCTGTTGCAGCAGCAGCAGTGGCGCTAACAGTAGGGATTCCAGTTGAAAAAATTAAATCAGGTTTAAAGAATTTTGCAGGTGTTCAAAGAAGATTTAATAAAATTTTTACATACAATGGAATTGATTTTTTTGATGATTATGCTCATCATCCAACAGAGATTCAAGAAGTATTAAATGGAGTTAAGGAAGTATATGAAGATTATAAGAAAGTATGTATTTTCCAACCTCACAGAATTTCAAGACTTAAAGATTTGCGAAAAGAGTTTTCTTATGCATTTAAAGATGCAGATGAAGTTATTTTATGTCCAATATTTACGGCGGGTGAAAAAATAAATTTAGGATTTCAGTATTTAAATTTTGCAAAAGAAATTATTAAAAATTCTAAAGTTCAACTCTTTATGGTTGAGAATCAGTTTCAATTAGCAAAATTCATTAAACAGAATTTTTATGGTAAAAAAATTGTAATAGGCATGGGAGCTGGATCAATTTCAAGCTGGATGCGAGAGTTGCCAAAATTAATATAATGAAAGTTGACAATTACAAAAATCTTTTAGAAGAGCTAAATATAGATATTAAATTTGATCATGAATTGAAAAAAAAAACTTGGTTCAATATTGGAGGAAAGTCTAAAATTTTTTACAAAGCAAATAGTCTTAAAGATTTAGTAGAATTTTTAAAAATAATAGATAATAACGAAAAAATTTTTATTTTAGGAGCAGGTTCAAATACTTTAATCACAGATAATTTTTTTGATGGTATAGTAATTAAACTAGGAAAAAACTTTAATAATATTTCACTTCATTCAGAAAATATCATCATAGCAGGTGGAGCTGTACTTGATAAAACCTTGTCGGAATTTGCAATGGAAAACTCAATAGGCGGTTTAGAATTTTTATATTGTATACCTGGAAGTGTTGGTGGAGGAATTAGAATGAATGCCGGATGTTTTGAAAAAGAATTTAAAGATGTGTTATTATCAATACAAGTTATAACGAAATCAGGTGATGTAATGACAATACCTTCAGAAAAAATTAATTTTGAATACAGAGGAAATGATTTATCCGATGATCTCATATTTTTAAGCGCTACATTTAAAGGTTTTAAAGATGATAAAAAAATTATTAGGGCAAAAATGGAAGAAATGAAGAAAAAAAAGGAAAATGCCCAACCTTCAAGAATTAAAACGAGTGGCAGCACTTTTAAAAACCCTGTTGGAAAATCTAATAAGAAAGTATGGGAATTAATTAAGCAGTCCGTTTCACTAGATAAAAATTTTGGTGATGCTTATATCTCAGAAAAACACTGTAATTTTTTTGTAAATAAAGGGAATGCAACTTTTGAGGATATGAATAATTTAATTAATTATGTAACAAAAAAGGTTTTTGATAAAACAGGTATCAAGATAGAAAAAGAAATAAAAATTTTAAAGTAAATTGAAAAAAAGAATTTTAATACTTTCAGGGGGAATTTCAAAAGAGAGATCTATCAGTTTAGATACTGGTAGCCAGGTAGCAAAAGAATTAAAAAAAAAATATTCAGTTAAAATTTGTGAGCCTGATAATAATTTAGAAAAAAATATAAAGAAATTTAAACCACACAAAATTTTTAATGCCTTACACGGTCAATTTGGTGAGGATGGTTATATACAAACTATAATCGAGAACTATAAAATTCCATACACTCATTCTGGTGTCATAGCTTCAGCTATTGCTATGGATAAAGATATTTCAAAAAGAATTTTTTTAAAAAATAAAATCTTAACACCAAAATATATTAATTTTACATTTGATAAAAATCTAAAAGAATTAACTAAAAGTGTAGAGAAAATTCTTAAATTTCCGGTTGTGGTTAAACCTATAAATGAAGGTTCAAGTGTTAATGTATTTATTTGTACAAAAAAAAATTTCTTAAAAAAAGTTGAATTATTAAAGCCATATAAAAAAATAATTATAGAAGAATTTATTGGAGGAAGAGAAATTCAAGTTGCAATATTAGGTAAAAAAAAATTAGGTGCAATAGAATTAAAACCAAAAAGAAAGTTTTATGATTACACTGCGAAATATAAAAAAAGTGCAAAAACAAAACATATAATTCCAGTTCAACTACCCAAAAAAAAATTAGATATGGTTTTGAATATTTCTCTTAAAGCACATAACTTAATTGGTTGTAAGGGAGTAACAAGATCTGATTTTAAATTTTACAATAATAAATTTTATCTTCTAGAAATTAATACTCAACCTGGAATGACAAAATTGTCTTTAGTGCCTGAAATAGCAGCATATAGTGGTATAAGTTTTTTTGATTTACTTGAATGGATGTTAAATGATGCTTCAATCAACAGATAAAAAAATTTTCTTTTATATTTTTCTATTCTTTTTATTAGTTACAATAAACAACCAGAAAATTATTAAATCAAATATATTTGAAATTAAAAGTATTAACTTAATTGGTTATAAAATTTTAGATG